>JBAVHY010000050.1:0-4153 GCA_049686315.1 Candidatus Acidiferrum sp.
GACCTCGACAGGAGGCGCCGCGTGTAGTGGCCGAACTTAAGATCGGCCAGAGCGCTCTTGCTGGCCCAGGACCGGCAAGTCTAAAGACTGGCCACTACAAAAACCAACCAACCGCGTTGTGGCGGGGCGCCAAAATGAGTATGTCGGCGCGCCGACATTCAAGAGAGGATCGCTGCCCAAAAGAAATTCCTCGAAATAGCAGCACTTAGCAGATAAGCGTCGCGCAATCAGCGGACTGGGGGCTTTCCAGATTCTGTTAACCAGGATTCTCGACAGGAAACATTATCGGACGCAGCGCTTCGTTCCTTCCCTTTCTCGGCTGGAACCCGGCTTCATTCTTTTTGTTTCGCAGGGATGGCACAGCGCGCTCTTTTTTGGGTTTGCGAATGCGCGAATTTGCAGTAGGGTAGCCTTACCGCCCAACGCACAGGTAAATTCCAGGAGAGAACCATGCGAATTTGCAGACTCGTGTTCGCCACGTTTGTTGTGCTGTCCCCCCTCACTCGGATTCAGGCTCAAACCGTCACTTGCTCCTCGGATGACGGGAAGCGAAACTTCTGCGCCGCGAATACCCGTGGCGGGGTGCAGATGGTGAACCAGCGCAGCGGTTCCCCGTGCACCCAGGGGTATTCCTGGGGTTACGATGAGCACGGCATCTGGGTGGATCACGGTTGCCGGGCGGACTTCACCGTGGGAGGAAGCGGCGGACCCGGCAATGCTGGCGGACAACTAGTCACCTGCTCGTCCGATGATGGGGAGAAGAAATATTGCGAAGCGGACACGCGCTACGGGGCGCAGATGGAGAACCAGCGCAGCGGCTCTCCGTGCAAGCAGGGCTATTCGTGGGGCTACGACGAGCAGGGGATCTGGGTGGATCACGGATGCCGCGCGGACTTCGCCGTGGGATCTGCTCGGGATCGGGACCACGACCGGGACGGCGACCGTGACCACGACAAGGATCACGAGCGGGTATCCAGCACGACAGTCAGTTGCGCTTCGGATGATGGGCGGCGGAATTACTGCGAAGCGGAAACGCGCCACGCTCGCGTACGCATGACTAGACAGCTCAGCGGCGCGCCATGCGTCCAAGGTTCTACCTGGGGGTTCGATGACCGCGGCATCTGGGTGGACCGCGGGTGCCGCGCGGAATTCCTGGTGCAGACGGGCGAGCGCCCGGATGACAGAGAGCACGGACGGAAAAGCTGCCTGCGGTCGGTTGGGGAGCACCGGGCCAAAGAGCTGGTGGAGCAGTGCATGCAAGTGTCGCCGGGAACGCATCCGCCCTGCAACGCGGAGAACGAGTGCAAGGTGATTACGGAGGAAATTCGGCGGGGTTGCGAATTGCAGGGCCGCGATGCGCCAGGATTCTGTGCCGAGTACCGGTGACAGGGGCAGAAGTCGGTAGCTAGTAGTCGGTAGTTTGTGGTCGGAAGTTAAGAGCCGACAGCCGTTAGTCAACAGCCGACAGCAAGAAGGGTGGACCATCGAATGGGCGATGCTGTATCAACTGCAAAAGCGGCGGCCCTTCGACTTCGCTCAGGACAAGCGCGCCGCCGCACTCCAAAATGTCGGCGCGCCGACAGCGCAAGTGAAACTCAACTCAAAGTGTGCTGGGCGCAAGGGTTGGAAGGCACGGCTTACCAAATGACGGTGGACTGGCGGGGCTGAAGCACTTTAGGATGGACGGGCAGCGCCGCCGACTTCATGATCCCGCTCAAAGACGACAACCCGACGCGCACGTTCCCGTTCATTAATATCGCGCTGATTCTGGCGAATGTAGTGGTGTTCTTCTATCAGGCAACGCTGCCGCCAAACGCGTATAAAGCCTTCCTCCTCGCCAACGCCACCATCCCGATGCGCATTCCCGCATTTCTGGCGGGGCACTTAGGATTCGAGATGGCGTTCTACCCCCTATTCACCAGCATGTTTCTGCACGGCGGGCTGATGCACCTGCTGGGGAACATGCTGTTCCTTTATATCTTCGGGGATAACGTGGAGGATTACTTCGGGCACATCGCCTACCTTATCTTCTATATCTTCTGCGGGATTGGATCGGGAGTGATCCACGTGATCTTTAACCTGCATTCTTCCCTTCCGGCGATCGGGGCGAGCGGGGCGATCAGCGGGGTGATGGGAGCGTACGCGGTGCTGTTTCCCCGGGCCAGGGTGCTGATGCTGTTCTTCATCTTTTTGATTCCGGTGCCGGCGGTGGTTGTACTCGGGTATTGGTTCGTGCTGCAGTTTCTGTCCGGAATCGGAGAGTTCGGAGCCACGGCGACGGGCGGCGTGGCGTGGTGGGCGCACATCGGCGGGTTTCTGATGGGGCTGATGACCGCGTTGATAGTGAAGAGGGATTGAGCAGAATCGACAGCCGTTAGCCTGCAGTCGATAGTTTCGGGAATCAAGAGAAAGACCTTGCTTCGTTCCCTTCGGCTTCGCTCCTCATCGAAGCTCGGCGCTAGCTGGGCAGCGGACGACGGTGCCATGGCCAAAATTCCCGGAGTTGAAGAGAGCGCAAAGAAGGGAGGGGCGGAGTGTTGGTTGGGTGCCGTTTGGGGAACAACACCCGGTACCTGGCTCAGAGGTCCAACGCTCCACCCAGTACAGCGGAAAGCGGGCGCTTGTCAGGGGGATTGCGCCATGCCTTCCACCGAGATCGTTAAGTTCGCGTGGTCACGCCGAGTATCCCGTTGTTAGTACGGGGTGACCTTGAAGACGAAGTCCAGGGGCTTGTTATCGCCGGCGGCGACGGTAATTTCCTTGGACTGCTCGCCATAGAGTTCATGCCAGGCCGTGACGGTGTACTTTCCGGGCGGCAAGTTGGGCAAAGTGAACGCGCCGTTGCCGTCGGTGACGGCGTGATGGGAGTTCTTGAAGACCGCGAGAACGCCACGCATCCAAGGGTGGAGTTCGCACTTCACGCGGATGAATTCCGGCTTGGTGTAGCGAATCACCACCGGCGCCGTGCCGGGAGGCTGCGAGCGGTTCCATTCCGCGTTGACGTGGGCCATGGGATGAACCGAGTGGGTGACGGTGTCGTCGTTCTGCACCCAGACTTCCTGATTCGTCTGCACCGAGATGATGTGCGGGGCATAACGGCAGCCGCGCTGGCTGATCTTGGCGATGGGGCCGGAAGGGTTATCGTCAGGCGCGCCCGCGGAAATGTACACGATGACATTCTGAAGGCTGTTACCGGAGCCGGTGAGGCTGATATCCGGCAGGGGCGCCGAAGTATAGAACTTGGCGCAATTGGGTTCAGCGGACATGTCGATGGGCTTGAGCTTTTTGGGCGTGCCTTCAAAGGTGACCTTGCCGTTGAGCGTGGCGGAGGAAGCGGGTGGGGCGGCAGCGAAAATAGAGGCACGCGTACCCGGATTAGGGATGAAGAGAGAGTCCTCGGAGCCAGGAACAGAATTTGCAGCGGACAGGGTCAAGCGATCGAGAAACGTTGTTTGAGTCCGGTTGAAGCGGGCACTGCTGGAGCCGAGAATCAAGAAGCAGCAAAGAGCGAAAGACAAAGAAAGCGCCGGAAGCAGGTGAAAGGGCAGGCGCGTCGCAGCTCCCGCCTCTCCTGAAAGAGGGGCCGTAGTTGCGGAAATGTTCACAAAATCCTCCTGAAGAATGAATAAAAATTTTCGCCCGCGCGGAAAAGAGCGAAGCGTAGACAACGGTAGACAGGGCCGAGGAAGGGCTCATTGCGCTGACGCAAACGATTTGGTTGCGGAAAGACAAGGGTATTGAAAAAAAAAGAGATAGAGCGGAAGCGAAGAAAAACCTTACAAATATTTTACAACGCGGGGGAACGGAAGAGAGCAGGAGCACAGTATTTTAGAAGAAATTTTAATATTGGTAATCGAGGAAGCAGATGGAGACGAGGAAAGTTGGTAGTTAGTAGCCGGTAGTCGGAAGTTAAGAGCCTACAGCCGTTAGCCTACGGCCGACAGCAAGAAGGATGGCTGCGGTTTTCCTGGCTTTTGGCTGTGGGCTTGTGGCTGCAGGCTTGTGAGCTACTGACTGCCGACTACAAACTCTTTAAAGTAATTTAGGAATGTTTCGTGACGTGATTTGCGAGGCTGGCGGACCGCCTCCCTTCGAAGCTCAGGCAAGCAGAAGGCGGCCCGGGAGAAACCGAGGAACCGACCTAAAGGTCGGC
>JBAVHY010000051.1:0-3237 GCA_049686315.1 Candidatus Acidiferrum sp.
CTTCCAACCCCTAACCCCACGGAAAGCGAAGCCGTCGACCCCACCAAAGGCCTCAACAAGGAAGAGCCCAAACCAAAAGTGCCCGAGCCCAAGACTGACGCCACCACTCTTCCGAAATTTGAAAAGGAAAAGCCTCTTCCTCCCAGCAAACCCTCCAAGGTTTTTGAGAAAAAGACTCCCCCACCCGAAAACGCCATTCCCTACGGCAAGGGCGGCCAGATGAATATTCCCAGCGGCTATTCCAACACTCCCGGCCCGCTCTCCGGTGGCCTAAACGTCCATGGCGAGGGCGGTGGCGATTTCGCTGGCCGCTACAGTTGGTATGTCGAAGCCGTTCGCCGCGCCATCAGTCAGAACTGGATGCAGAACACCATCGATCCTTCCGTTCGCGCCGCGCGCAAAGCCAAAACCACTGTCACCTTCACCATCAATCGCGACGGCACCCTCAAAAACATCCGCCTCTCCGAATCCAGTGGCAATCGTTCCATGGACGATTCCGCTCAGCGCGCCCTCCTCAGCATCGATCATTTCCCTGCTCTTCCTCCCGACTATTCCGGCCGCTACGTGGATGTCACCTTCGACTTCGACCTGGGCATGACCCGATGACTCAGCTTCCACGACCCCGCTCTTGTAGGGACCGCCTTCTGAGGCGGTCCGCAGCCTTTACCCCTCTTTCCACCAGACCCACCGCCCGTCATTCCGAACGAAGTCCGCGAAGTGAGGAATCCCTCTTGCCGTGGACCTTCTCTTTTTGTCGCGCCGGTTTCCAGCCCCCTCTTGCTCTTGCAGTCGCCGATCTTCAGATCGGTCACCATTCGCCACAGCCATAAATTCCTGGAGGCAACTTTGTCTGCGATGACTCAACCACCACTTGCTCCTCTCTCGCAACCCGAATCCTCTCCCATGCTTTCCTTCTTTCGTTTCCTCTCTTTGTACTCTGTGGTGAAATCCTCATTTTCTCTTCTCTTCCTCGCCCTCCTTCTCCTCTCCTCCCCCTCCTACTCGCAGGACATATTCCGCACCGGTACCGGCCTCGGCCAGGATAGGCCTCGCATCGCCGTCTCCGATTTCGTCCCCAAATCCGATGACGCCAAATCCCACTCCACTCTTTTCACTTCTGTCGTCCGTGACGACCTCGCGTTCTCAGGCGTTCTCGAGCTCGCCAGCCCCAGTTTTTATCCCACCACCGTTCCCTCCCAGCCTGGCGAACTGCGCATGCTCGATTGGTCTCAAGGCCCCGTCAACGCTAATTTCCTCGCCTTCGGCAATCTCTCGGAAACTTCCGCCGAAGTCGCCATCTTCGCCTGGATGTACGACGTTCGCACCATGTCCACTCAGTCCATCGTTGGCAAGGTTTATCGTGGCAATCCCACCGACCCACAGGTCCGCGCCTTCGCCCATCAATTTGCCGACGAAATTATCAGTAAGCTCTCTGGCGGCGCCCCCGGCATCGCCTCCACGAAGATCGCTTTCATTCGTGGCGGCTCTGGCGACAAGGAACTCTGGGTCATGGATTACGACGGCGCCAACCAGCACCAGCTCACCTCCCTCCATTCCGTCGCACTCACCCCTCGCTGGTCCCCGGACGCTTCGCGCATCGCCTTCACCTGTTTCGTTCCCAACAACGGCACCATCAGCGCGCAAATTTGCATGTATTCTTTTGATTCAGGCAAAGTCGTTTCCTTCGCGCGCTTCCGCGGTACCAACAGCTCGCCTACTTGGTCTCCCGACGGCTCCCAGGTGATGTTTTCTTCCTCCATGCAGGGCAATCCCGCTCTTTACATCACGGACGCCAGCGGCAATCGCCCCAAGCGCATTAGCTTTTCCACCAACGGTGCCGACACCTCTCCCTCTTGGAATCCTAAAACCGGCCAATCCATAGTTTTCGTCAGTGATCGCTCGGGCGTTCCCCAGCTCTACCTCATGAACTCCGATGGCACCGACCCCCAGAAGCTCGATCTTCCGGACATGGGCTACGTCATCGATCCCGCTTGGCATCCGAATGGCCAGCTCATGGCCTTCAGTTGGCGTCGCCCCAGCGGCAATTACGACCTCTACCTCATGGATGTTGCTTCGCGCCAGATCCGCGAACTGACTCGCGACTCCGGCCGCAATGAGCGCCCCTCCTGGGCTCCCGATGGCCGCCACATCGTCTTCGAATCCACGCGCGGCGGTTCCCGCCAGATCTGGACCATGCTCGCCGATGGCTCTTCGCCCCACCAGCTCACCACTTCCGGCCACAACGAATCCCCCAACTGGTCCACCCGCTAACCCATGCCTTCCCTCACCCCAACAACATCTCCCACTTCCCATTTCGCGCCCTCACCCTTACAATATATCGTGCCACGACATATCCCCCGGACCTGGCCCTCTGGTGTTACTATCTCTTCGTCCAGCTGGCCTGACTCGGGACATCCAGGTGTCTTAGGAGGACATGCATGACTCAGTCGCACCGCGCACTCTATCGCTTTTTTCTAGTTTCTCTTTCCGTTCTCGCTCTCTTTGTCGCTGGCTGCAGCAAGAAACCCGTAGCCGCCCCGCCGCCCCCTCCTCCGCCTCCTCCGGCGGCGGTGAAGCCCACTGCTTCCCTCTCCGCCGATCGCACTTCCATCCAGAAGGGTGAATCCGTCAAGCTCACTTGGAGCACCACCGACGCCACCAACGTTTCCATCGCTCCCGAAGTCGGAGCTATCACTCCGCAGGGCTCCACCACTGTCAGCCCACTCGCCACCACCACCTATATACTCACTGCCAGCGGCGCTGGCGGCACTGCCGACGCCACCGCGCGCATCTTGGTTACCGCTCCGCCTCCTCCCCCTGTCGAAGTCCGCAAACCCGGCTTCAGCGAACTCTTCCTCACGGAGACGCATGATGCTTTCTTTGATTTGGATAAAGCGGATATTCGCGCCGACGCACGCATCGCTCTCCAGAAATCCGCCGCCTTCCTGAAGGGTTATCCTAACGAGCGCTTCACCGTCGAAGGCCACTGCGACGAACGCGGTTCCACCGAGTACAACCTCGCTCTCGGCCAGCGTCGTGCCAACGCCGTCAAGGAATACCTCGTCAGCCTGGGCATTCCCGCGGATCGCATCCTCACCACCAGTTGGGGTAAGGAAAAGCCCTTCTGCACCGAATCCAACGAAAGCTGCTGGCAGCAGAATCGCCGCGGCCACTTCTCCCTAAACAAGTAACCCTTCGGCCATCCGCGTGAGGCGCCCAACTCGGGCGCCTCACCCG
>JBAVHY010000052.1:0-5215 GCA_049686315.1 Candidatus Acidiferrum sp.
AGCGCCTATATGTGCTTATAAACTCAATAGTTACACTCAAGAATTCTGTTTCCGCGCCGCGAAACGAAATCGCGGATTTGGATGGCAATGTGCTGTCTTCTCTCTAAGCATCCATGAGCGCGGCGAATCCAATCAAAAACGGTTACCTTGAGACTTGGAACCCCGTCCCTCCCGAGGATGTCCTTTTCGGCTGCTCCGCAGGGATGGCCGAAGTGCGCAGGCAAGCTCGAAGGATTTGCCGAACCAACATACCCATTCTGTTGACTGGAGAAGGGGGTACGGGCAAAGAGGCGCTGGCGCGCTGGCTCCACACCAACTCAGAGTATTCCGCAGGAGAATTCGTCAAAGTTAACTGCGCAGCCATACCCGGGTCGCTGCTCGAGAGTGAGTTGTTTGGCTACGAGAAGGGAGCCTTTACCGGCGCGAACTGCAGTAAGCCCGGGCGCGTCGAACTTGCCGACCGCGGCACGCTGTTTCTCGACGAGATCGCGGATCTGGATCTGAATCTCCAGAGCAAGCTGCTTCACTTCCTGCAGGATGGCACTTTCTCCCGCATTGGTGACCATGGGGAGCGCAAAATTGACGCCAGATTGCTGTGCGCAACCAACAAGGACCTGCACGCCGAAACCAGCGCCGGGCGATTCCGGCAAGACCTGTTCTACAGAATCCACGTTTTTCATTTGAGCCTGCCATCGCTCCGCAAGCGCCGCGAGGATATCCCCACGCTCGCCGAATTTTTCCGCCGCCATTTTGAAAAACAGTTTGGAATGAAAGCAGAACCCTTTCCACCGGAATTGTTGGACTATCTCCAAAATCTTACGTGGCCGGGGAATATCAGGGAACTCTCCAATGTAGTGGCTCGTTACGTGTTGGTCGGGCCCGAGGCCATGATCCAGCCCGATAACGTTCCTAGGAAAAACAAAGCCAAGTTCGAAGCGGCGCCGGACGGTACGCAGGTTACTCTGAAGCGAATGGCCAAGGATGCGATTAAGGAAGTCGAGCGCAACATCATCCTGGAAACGCTTCGCGCCAATCATTGGAATCGCAGAAAGACCGCAAAGGAGCTGAAAATAAGCTACCGCGCGTTGATCTATAAGATTCACGACGCTGGCTTGATCACTCGCCGCGCCGCCGCGCGGGCGACGGAACCGCAACCTGCCGCGGACACTCGAAACGGAAACGAGGATTAGACCGGGTCCCCTTGGGATTTGCTTTCCTGGGGTTCTCTTGCCTTACTTTGCCCCTGCAATTTCCGCATGATCTTTCCGCTGAGTCAGACCTCAATCTTGAGTTCCCTATCCGCAAGATTAGCCAAGCAACTTCGGGGATGCGAGAGTTCAGCGGTACCTTTGAAGCCGCTTGCGTTGTTTTGTCTGATTTCAGGTTGCCCTCCGTGCCAAGCGGCTGATCGAGGAGAGCTGCAAGAGGACACCTATCAACCTATGCCGGTGCGCCAACACCCGATCCCGAAGAGGGACAAACCAGGCGAGTATCGCATGCTCGGCATACTTGCGATCTATGATCGCGCGTGTCAGCAAGCATTGCTCCATCGGTTAGAGCCTATCTTTGAGCCGATATTCGATGATGCCAGCTTCGGATATCGGCGAGGGCGCTCGACGAAGGATGCGCTGCGCAAAGATCTGGAAAGAGATCCAGAGTGGGTCGGAGTAGATCGTAGACGCAGATCTCCGAGATTTTTCGGGTGTGTGGGATCACGAGAAATTTCTCCTGCTGGTTGTGAAGCCAGCCGTGCGCCAGGGTAAGGCCGAAATCTTCTGGGCCAGGCTCATCGCTGCCGAACTCTACAGTAAGGTGGCCCCCGCCTGCCGCTGCACCTGTCTACACCTGTCTTAAAGTTGTTGACACGCGCCGTTGTCTGTTTTATCGTCCCCTGGCGCTCTCGACTGAGCTCTTTAAATGACTGAAAATAGCCCGTTAAAGTCCTCGTTGGTCGGGCCTTGCGTCACTGGCTCGCCACGCCTGCCTGACCGGACAGGCTGAACGGAAGGGCAATCATTTCTTGGCCAGCGAACAGTGGAAACGGCTGTCCTTTTTTTGGTCCTCCCACCAGTTAGCACGGCTACAGCAGCGGCCTATTTTCAGCAACGGGCATGGTACGGAGGGTTGGTCGATGAGATTCGGTCATGTGCAGACCGCTGTAAGTCAAGTCAGCGGAAAACTCGGAAAGCCGGGTGCGTTACTCCTGGTCTCACTTTTTATTCCTTCTTTATTTCTTTTGAGCGGCTGCGCCGGCGTTAGTGCTAGTGGTTCAAAGCAAACTACAGGATCGCAGGCCGTGTTCCAATTGAGCCCCCCAAGCATCAACTTCGGCAACGTCACGGTGGGCAAACAAGCTACGCAAACCATTTCTGCAACCAACGTCGGCAATGTCGCGTTGAATGTCACCCAGGTGACAATTTCTAATCCTCAGTTCACGGTCCCGGGTCTAAGCACGCCGGTGGCGCTAGCAATCGGCCAGACCGGAACTTTTACTGTGGTCGTGAATCCGACAGCGGCAGGAGCGCTGACCGGAACATTGACGGCTCAGGGCGATTCAGGTAGCGCCTCGGTTGTCGTCAATCTCTCGGCTACGGGCGTAATTGCGCCAGTGATCACGACACAACCAGCGAGCCAGACGGTGACGGCGGGGCAGACAGCGACGTTTGCGATAGTCGCGAACGGGACGGCACCGCTGAGTTACCAATGGCAGAAGAACGGTGTGAACGTCGCGGGAGCGACCTCCGCAAACTATACGACTCCGGCAACGGCCATTTCGGACAGCGGATCGACGTTTCAAGTCGTGGTGAGTAATACAGCAGGGACGGTAACCAGCGCGGCGGCAACACTAACGGTGAGTGCGACGCCGGTCGCAGGTATTCAAGTAAATTCCAGTTCCATCGACTTCGGAAACGATGTGGTTAACAGCAATTCCTCCCAAGCCTTGATCATCACCAATACCGGCACAGCTACGTTGAGTATCACGGGAATGACTGTGAGCGGTTCTTCGGAGTTCAGCACCGGGTTTTCGTCGACGCTGAATGTGAGCGCTGGTCAACAAACAACCGTCACAGTGCAGTTCCTGCCGACAGCGGTTGGTGCGGTATCCGCCAATATCTCCATTGTGAGTAACGCGCCAAGTTCGCCGACGGTGATCAGTCTGGCCGGAAACGGGATGGCAGCGAGCGGGTTGAATGCGAGTCCTGCGAGCCTGAGCTTTGGGAATGTGCCGTTAGCGAGCAACAGCACGCAGACGGTATCCTTGACAAATTCGGGGACCTCGAATGTGACTATCTCGGCCGTGAGCGTCTCTGGTGCCGTCTTCAGCGCCAGTGGGGTGACACAGGGAACCGTTCTGAGTCCCAACCAATCGGCGACCTTGACAGTTATTTTTGCTCCGACGGCCGCTGTTGCTTCGACCGGCTCCGTCACTGTGACCAGCAACGCGTCGAACTCGCCGACGACCATCTCGCTTTCGGGCACGGGGGTTCACACGGTTACGCTGACGTGGACTGCCAGCACTTCGGTGGTTTCCGGGTACAACGTTTACCGGAACACGCTAAATGGACCCGGGTTTGCCAAGATCAATACTACGCTGATACAAAACGCCCTAACCTATGTGGACAAGAACGTGACAAACGCAACTACGTACAACTATGAGGCTACCGCCGTGGACGCCAGCGGCAATGAAAGCGCCCGTTCCACCCAAGTCACGGCTAACATCCCCTAACGGACCTGCGGGCTTTCAAAAGCTGCGACGGTTATTTCCTGACGCTTCTTCGAAGCGCTTAGGAGTTTCTTTGCGGGGGCTTGAGTACAACTGTACCTTCGGGCAATAGCGCATGCGCGGCTAGCAGGGGTTTTTCGGTCTTTTTCTTTGAATCGGTCAAGGTCCCTAGAAGGCTGCCGAATGATAACAAAGGGGATGCATAAGAATGAATGTTACTGCTGATCCTCCCGTGTCGAGATCGCCGGAATAAGGCCATTCGGGCAAGCTGAACTGTGGAGCAGCTTTTCACTGGCCCACAGGTCACATGGAACTGCTGTCCCTCTATTGGCCCATCCACCAGTTATCACCATTGGGTCGAAACCTTACCCTCACACCAGGGGAAGTCCTGGAGGGTAAAGCCATGAGAATCAGTGGGGCACACACCCTGGGGAGTCAGGCCGACAGAAGGATTCGCACGAAATCGAGAACCTTGAATGGGTTGCTCCTTTTGGTGCTGGTAATCCTTCCTTTATTGTTCCTGAGTGGTTGCGCAGGAACGGTTAGTAGCGCTAACAGCACTCCACCCCCTCCGACGACGCTAGATATTACGAACGTGCAAATCGGGTCGGTCACAACCTCTAGCTCTCAGGTCGTTTGGACAACAAACGTCTCGGCCAACTCCTCGGTCGATTACGGAGCCACCACTGCGTACGGAAATAGTACGCCAATTGATTCGACGATGGTGACAGGCCACCAAGTAACGCTTTCCGGTCTGGCTGCGGGCACCACCTACTATTACCAAGTCAATTCAACTGACTCGAGCAACAACCACGGGAAGAGTGGCGGCCACACGCTTAAGACAAATGGTTTCAGCATTGCGGGCACGATTAATCCTTCAACAGGGGGAAACGGAGCGACGTTGACACTGAGCGGTTCGGCTAGTATTACAACCACGGCAGACAGCGTGGGGAATTACACATTTGGGGGCTTAGCAAACGGGACGTACACGATTGTCCCCAGTCGCACCGGTTTTGCGTTTACTCCCAGCAACCAGAGTATGACGGTCAACGGGGCTAACGTTACGGGAGCGAACTTCACAGCGAATAGCAGTCTGGCAGCACCGACGATCACAACCCAACCAGCGAACCAGACGGCAACCGCTGGGCAGACGGCGACGTTTGCGGTAGTAGCGAACGGGACGGCACCGCTGAGTTACCAATGGCAGAAAAACGGTGTGAACGTGGCGGGAGCCGCCGCGTCAAGCTACACGACTCCGGCAACGGCCATTTCGGACAGCGGGTCAACATTCCAAGCCGTGGTGAGCAATTCTGCGGGGACAGTGACGAGCGCGGTGGCAACGCTGACGGTGACTGCAGCAGCGGCGCCGCCCACGATCACAACTCAGCCGGCGACCCAATCGGTAACGGCAGGGCAGACGGCAACGTTTTCAGTAGTTGCGAACGGGACGGCACCGCTGAGTTACCAATGGCAGAAGAACGGTGTGAACGT
>JBAVHY010000053.1:0-15999 GCA_049686315.1 Candidatus Acidiferrum sp.
GAGCTGGGTGATTCCGCGGAACCGGCGCGGCCCAGCGGAAGTTCCGAACGATAATTCCTGAATAGCTTCTATTGCAAGTGGAAGAGGGATTCCTCGTTCCCGGAGTCCGCTCGGAATGACTCACCGAAAGATTTTGAGGACCTGGGACGCAGCGGTGCTGCGCCCCTACCCGGAAACCCAAGAAACCGCCAAGATGCCGCCGCTACAAAAGGCACAAACCGATGTGCCTGCCGGCGTTGCGAGCAGGCACATCATAACCATCAGTGGTGTGATTTATCCTCGTGTTTGTCCTCGCTGGGCTTCGACTTGGGCTGCTCCTTGGGAGGTTCTTTGTAGGCCTTGGCATGTTCTGCTTCCTGCTTCTGCTTTAGGACCTGCTGTTGTTGAGCTTGCTTCTGTTGAAGCTGTTCGAGTTGTTGTTGCTGCTTCTGCTGAACTTGCTGCTCCCGTTGCTGGTTGATCTTCTGCTGCTGGATTCTCTGCTGCTCCTGATTCTGCTGTTGCTGGAGCTTCTGATACTGCTGGTCCTGCTTCTGTTGTAGTTGCTCAATTTGCTGCTGGTGCTTCTGCTCGAGCTGTGGATTCGCTGTCGCGCCAGTGCGAGCCGTGGGCGGCCGGTCGGAATGCGCAGGGGCATTGGCAGGCGTATTCGCAGGGACGTTGGCAGGCGCATTGGTCTGTGTATTTGCGGGCCGGTTGGCCTGATTGACCTGGGTGTTGGGGGGCGCAGAATTGTTAGCAGGCCGGTTGGTATTCAACGGTCCCGGCGCGGTGTTGCCCCTGTTCCCACCTTGCTGGACACTGTTGACCCGGGGGGTGGCCGGGTTGGCCGGGGGAGCAATCTTTACCGGCATGACATTGTTATGGGCTTGCGGCGTCTGAAGCTGACGAGCTTCCGCAATCGAGAGCGGCCTGCCCTGTTTTTTTTCGATAGCCGCCTGGCGAACGGCAAACGGCGGCGGTGGCGGCGGTGGCGCGGTCTTGGCAACAACTGCGCGGTTTTGAATCGCTGCCGGCGGATGTACATTGCTGGCCGGACCAGCGCCGAGAACGGCCTGCTTGGGAGGGACAACAGCGGGTGCCTGAGCCCCGACAGGCGCTGAGGCAACTTCCCTTTGGTTGACCACAACCATGTTGCGCCCGACTGGCTGGGCGGAAGTGAACGCCTGGTGCGAGGTGGCGGTCACAGCGCCCGGAACGCCCTGGTTGACATACCTGATGTTGTTATTCACGGTGACGTTTTTGTTGACCACGTTGGTGTTGTAATAATTATTGATCACCGTCTGATTCACGGTCGTGTTCGAGATATTCACGTTGTTGACGTACGTGCGGCTGACCCGGTACGAGGGCACAAAAACCTCACGGGGACCGAGCGGGAACCAGCCCACGTTTACTCCCACGCCTCCACCAACGGCGACACCTACGCCAAAATGGGGACCGCCAACCCAGGCCACCAATGCCGGCGCATAAACCGGCCGCACGTAAGCAACGGCGACCGCGCGAGGCGGGCAAGGCACCCAGCCCCAGCCCCCGCCCACAAAGACCCAGCGTCCGTAATGGAAGGGAGCGAAACCCCAAGGCGCATCATCAACCCAAGTCCATCCCCAGGGGGAGATCCAGACCCAATGACCGAAGCGATAAGGCGCCCAGCCCACCACGCTGACGTGAGGGAACCACACTGTCCCGTAGTCCGGCACAGTGCGCCAACCACCGTAGTCATCGAGATCTTCGTAGCCAATCACATCTTCGGAAACATAGCGGCGAGCAACAGAATGGTCCTCGCGAAGGTCGCGCTCATCGCACCAAGAGTCGAAATTGTCCTGCTCCGGGAGCGGCTCAATATCCGCGTTCAGGGAATCGTTGCCGGAGAAAATGCCTTGCTCTCCCGGATGAATCGTGTAAGAGGAACCGCCGCCGGTGACTTCGCCCTCGCCGTCGCGCACGTTGATGGAGGTGGTATCGCCGGCTTCATTGACGCTGATGCGATAGCGGCCGGCACGCAGAACGGAGAAAGCGAGGTTGGGGGTGTCGATTTCGATGGATTCATCCTGGTCAAGCCGCCGAACACGGAAATTGAGAGTGCCCTCGGTAAGGCTGATCTGCATGACGCGATCGTCGAGATTGAGAAAGTTGAAACCGGTCTGATCGCCGAGGCGAATGATGGCGGAACCGACGTGAAGCTCCGCGCGACCTCCTTGATCGGTCCAAAGTTTGTCGCCCGTGGTGATCGGGCGATTGA
The DNA here is from genome assembly GCA_049686315.1 of Candidatus Acidiferrum sp. Taxonomy (GTDB): domain Bacteria; phylum Acidobacteriota; class Terriglobia; order Acidiferrales; family UBA7541; genus Acidiferrum. The sequence goes on from JBAVHY010000053.1 coordinate 2,240, forward strand.
GAACGGCAGAGACCCAATCATCAGTGCCGGCAGGGCTAAAAGATACTTGTCCCTGAACGAAGCTGAGACGCGCGACACGGCTGGGAGGATCATCATCAGCAGCAAGGGCGCGATTAGGGGCGAGCATGATAAGCGTCAAAAGGATGCTGAACAGAATCAGCGATTGTTGTGCACGTGTTTTCATATTGCCCTCTTCTCTCCTGGAAGCTTTCTCAACGTCGATACAGACCTTTGAAAGTGAGACGTGAAATGACGATGGGAAAGTTTCGTGGTGCCGGGCCAGGCACACTGTTTTAGCACGGGAACATTCCCGGCTGGATTGGGAAGTGGACCTGAAATCCCGACATCACTAGTTGTAACACGGAGCAGGGGAAAGTGTTGTGAGAACCGCAGCAGGTTCGCGAAAGGTGCACTGCGGATGAAAGCAAACAATATCGGGATGACGAAGAAAAAGAAGAAGGCCCGCTCCGGTCAAGCTGGAGCGGGCCAGGGGATTGGTTAGGAAATTGTTCAGTGATGGCCGCCGTGCGAACCTCCACCGCCACCACCGTGTGAGCCTCCACCGCCGCCGCTGCTGTGAGAGCCGCCACCTCCACCACCGCCGTGGTAACCACCGCCGCCGGAGCTATGGGGCGCGGAAGGAGCGGAATAGGAACGGGGAGCTGAATAACTCCGTGGAGACGGAGAGCTGTAGGAACGTGGCGCAGAATTGCCGCGATTGCCGTTGTACGACGGCGGTGTATAGGAACGGTTGCCGTTGGAAGAGCGATTCCCATTGTAAGAAGGCGGCCGGTTGCCGGAATTGTGCTGCGTTGCAGCAGGGCCACCAGAGCCGGCCCAAGGCGGACGGTTAGCGACATTGTTGTGGGGCGTGCTCATGGAGCTCGACGGGCGATTGGAGCCGCCGAAGCCTTGCGGAGCGCGGCCGGAATCAGTCGTGTGGCCCTGTGCATTCCAAGAGCGGCTGGAATTGCCAGGGCGCGCGGAGCCGTTTGTCGAGGCGCCGGAACGGCCGCCAAGCTGTCCCGCATTCGGTGGCCGGTTGGCGGAGAGTTGGGACTGGCGGCTTGCGCTCATGCCCGGCGAACCATTGGACATCGAACGAGCGGCTATGGAGCCAGGAGCATGCCCTGGCGAAAGCGCTGCGGAATTCATGGTGCGAACAGGCGAGTGAGAAGCGGCCGGCGATGGCGAAGTCCGCGCCATGACGCTGCGATTCTGCACACCGGCAGAAGGGGTGGCAACGTGGCCGCGCATGTTTGCGGCGCCGAAAGAACTGGCGCGCGTGGGCGACGCATGGATGCTGTTGGTGACCCGAGCGTTGCGCAAAGAAGCTTCCGTCAGATGTTGACCCCCGCGATTGATGTGCTGGCCATTTACGAAGGCATTGTGAGAAGCCGTCGTAACCGCGTGCGTGTTATGCGCGTAGGCATAATTAAAGTTGTGATAAGAGCCCGGGTGATTGTTGAAATTGTGGAAATAGGTGTTGTGGACGTTTATGCTGTTCCAGTAACCTCTGCCGCAGTGATACCACGGATGGAACGGTTCGCCCCAACCGAGCGGGAACCAGCCAAAACCGCCGCCCCAGCCGAAGCCGAAACCAAATCCACCGCCCAGGAATCCGACGAACGCCGGCCCATAGTACGGATAGGAGTAAATCGAGCCAGGGCACCAACCCCAGTAAGAACCGAAATAGTTCCAGCGGCCGTAGTGGTAGGGCGCAAACCCCCAAGGCTCATAGCCAACCCAAGTCCATCCCCAGGGGGCGACATAGGACCAGTTGCCGTCGCTGTAGGGCGCCCAATCCGGGGAAGTGTTATTGGGGACCCAAACGTTGCCGTAGGTTGGTTCTTCTTTCCAAGTGCCGTAATCGTCTAAGTCGCTGTAGCCAACCGTGTCTCGATTCACATACTTTGCCGAAGCAGAATTGTCTTCGCCAAGATCGCGCTGCTGCGCCCACTGATCGAGAGAGTCCGGTTGCGGCGCGGCGGCGGTGGAGACTTTCACATTGCTCTCCGGGCCAGCCACGTCGGCGCGCTCACCGGCTTTCACAGGATAGACTTGGCCGGAGGCGGCAATTTCGCCCGCACCTCGAATGGCGGTAACGCTGGTAAAATCGCCGTTCTCGCTGACATCGATGCGGAAAGCACCCGCTTCCTTGACAGTGAAGGCTAGATTGGGAGTATCGACTTCGTAGTTTTCACCCTGACGAATTTCGCGAACGCGGAAGTTGATCTTTCCTTCGGCGAGACGCATCTGCGTAATGTTTTGATCCAGGTTGAGGAAGGAGAGAGCTGTCATACTGCCCAAATGAATGGCGACTTGCCCGGCCTGCAATTCAGCGCGAGAATCTTTGTCGACCCAGAGTTTGTCGCCAATTGTTACGGGGCGGTTTTTCACGGCGTTGCCCCAATCACCGTTGCCGCCCGGTTGAAGTGACACGGAACCATCTGTGAAGCTGATCCGGGCAACGCGAGAGGGTGGATTGTGAGACTCGTCGTTTGTGATATTGTCATCGACGGACGGTAAATTGGATATATTTTCCTGTGGCTGTGGCGGGGCCTGTCCCTGAGCGCGTAGCGAAGGCGCCGCGAAGAAGAGCACCAAAGCGAGACAGGAAAGCAGGGCAATGAATCTTGGGTGGATCGAATTAACGTTCATAACCATCTCCCCTGATGAGCCCACTACAAGGCTACGGGCCCAAGAAGCGTGCCGTCAGTATGCTCGGCATCGGCTTCCACTAGGTAAAACACCGGTATGGGAAAGAAGTTGCCACATTGTCGGGCGGAAGGAAAGGCATTCAGTACTAGTACGGAACCCCTTGCCCCCATTCTGTACCTCCGGGCAGCACCGGTTCCCGTACCCGTTCCGTAGACTTGCATCTTGTAGGCACACCTATGCCTTGGGAGAATCTGATGCACATGAAACGAGCAATTATCAGCTTGACGATTTTGGCCGTAACCTGCGCTGGTTCCGTACGGGCGCAGATGTGGAGGCAGGTTGGACCCCCGGGGGGAACCGTCATTTCGCTGGTAGCTGACCCGAACGACGGCAAAAGGATGTTCCTGGGAACGGCCGACGGCCACGTCTTTTTCTCCAACGACGAGGGTGGACACTGGCAACTTTTGAGCCGGATCGGAACCGGGCAGGACGACGTAATAACCCATATCATCGTGGACCGCCGTGACGCGAACCGGCTTTATGCCAGCAGTTGGGCACTGTATTCGGGTGGCGGAGGCGTTTATCGCAGCGATGACGCCGGTCGCACCTGGAACATTATCGGATTGGCCCATGAGACCGTAAGAGCGTTGGCACAGTCGCCGACGGACCCGAAATTGTTCCTCGCGGGCTCGCTTACAGGCGTCTACCGCTCGCAAGATGATGGCGCCAGTTGGACAAAAATCACTCCGAACAACCATCCGGACTTGAACAGATTTGACTCCGTGGCGTTTGACCCGAAGGACAACGACGTCATCTACGCCGGGACGTACCACTTGCCGTGGAAGACGAGCAACGGCGGCAAGGATTGGTTCCCGGTTGTGAAGGGCATGATCGACGACTCCGACGTGATGAACATCATCGTCGATCCGGCGAACCCGGAAAACGTGCATGCGGTGGCGTGCTCGGGTATCTATCACAGCTTAAATGGCGGGCGGGAGTGGGTAAAATATAAGAGCATTCCGAATGTTTACCGGCGGACACAACTGATTCGTATGGATCCCTCGAATCCTGAAGTATTGTACGCGGGCACAACCAGCGGCTTGTGGAAGACGGTGAACGAAAAGGATTTCAGGCGGCTCACGCCCGGCGACTGGATCATCAATGCGATGATCATCGATCAAAAGAATCCGCGGAAGCTGATCATCGGCACGGAACGCGAAGGTGTGCAGATCAGCAACGACGGAGGCGAGACGTTTACTTCGGCGAATACCGGCTTCCATCACCAGCACATTTCGGACGTAGCGGTGGATCGCGAACATCCGGAACGGGCACTGGTGGTGCTGACGTTCGACAACAACGCGTTCCTGGCGACAAAAGACGGCGGCAATTCCTGGACAGCACTGGGGCCGGGATTGAAGCGCACGGATGCGCGCCACGTGTATGCGGCACCGACGGGCTGGTGGGCATCGCTGACCAGTGGCGGGTGGTCGAAGTACGACGACACGACGAAGAGATGGGTGCGCGCGGGTTTGTACCTCCCCGACCCGACAGCATCTGCGGCAGCGGCCAAGTCCACGACTACGAAGGGGAAGAAGGCGCCAGCGGCGAAGGCTCCGGTAGCAAAGCAGCTGGTTCCGACAATGACTGCGTTCCTGGTAAACGATATGGCGTTTGGAAATGACGCGTGGTACGCAGCCACGGCCGGTGGCTTGCTGTTTTCGAAAGATCATGGCGCAACATGGAAATCCGCGAGCAAGGATGCACTGGAGCGCAAGCCAGCGCAGTCCGTGGAAATTTCCAGTGATGGCAATCAGGTGTGGGTGATTGCTGAACACAACCTGCTCTATTCGGCGAATAAAGGCGAAAACTGGGACGCCCAGGAACTCTCGTTCGCATCAGCGGGCAACCTGAGAGTGCAGCGTGTGGATGATTCGTCGCTGTTCATCACCACGAACATGGGCCTGTATGGTTCACGCGACGCGGGCCGGACGTGGAATCGCGCGGAGGTTCGTGAACTGTCGTTCCAGTCGGTGGCCGGGAATGGCACCGCCATGGTAGCGGCACTGCAAAAGCACGGGCTGGTGGCTTCGTTCGACGGTGGAAAATCCTGGCAGCACATGGATGATCCGCTCTCGCAGAGTTACTTCCCGGTGATCCGCACGCGGCGCGATGGCTCGCTGTTGGCGGTATCGGCGACGGAAGGCTTGCTGAGTCTGGACCCGAACGCTAAGTCTGCCAGCGCGGGTGGAACAGGGATGCGCTAGAGCCGACTTCAGTTTGGTTTTGCTTCGAGGGCGCCCTGAGAAATCGGGGCGCTCTTTTTTTGTGCTTTGAGGTGCGGCGGCTTGCCTACGCTTCAGTTGCCCAAGCCCGTGGATAGTACCGATTAAGGGTGGTCCGAGCCCGCGCCGATCTTAGGCCGAGCCACTGCGGGCGAGGGATTAGTCTGTTCCTCCCTCCCGTCTACCCGGTTTGAATTAGTTCTTCGACCACGGCGGCACGACGCCGGTCATGCGAGCGTACGCTACCAACTGGCCCATATGCTCGTTGGCGTGAACGATGATGCGGAGATACATTCCATCCACCGTGGCGTCCCGATCGGCGATGTGGACTTTGCGCTGCAGGTCCTCAGGTTTCAGAGCCAAGTGCGCTTCTTTTACCGCGTCCAGCGAGCGCTTCAGCCAACTGATAACTTCGGCCTTCGATGTGACCGTTTTCACCATGTCTTCTTTCATGTCCGCAGGCATCTTGGGGCCCGTCACGCTCAATAAATAGAAATTCGCCGTCGCAATGTGCATGTACACTTCGCTCGTGGAACGGACTCCAGCCGCGGGGCGCCACGCGAATTTATCTGCGGGTGTGGCCTCGGCAAGTGCAATCAATTGTTGAGACACATGCCCCCATTCCCCGTCGTATCCTTGCCAGATTCCTTCAGGCGCACTCTGCGCAAACACCGGCGCACTCAACAAAAGCGACAAACAAAATGCCATCGCCAAAACGGTTTTCATCATCCGACTCCTCTCCCGCGATCTGCACAGACCTTTCAGATCTGAGGCTTTCGTTGCAGAGCGCCGTTTAGTATAAATCGGAAAGTGGCGACAGGGCTGGAGTTTGGCGGAGGGGAAGCGAGCCACCTCATAATGCGCGTCCCTTGTGCTTTACCGGGAAGCCCCGGAGGTCTCCTCGGTTCCTGCCGCGGGCCGTCCAATGCGGGCCTCGGTCAAAGGTACGAATTGTTCGAGAAGAGACTTGAACCCCGGGGTCAATTGCAGTTCTTGGGTCGCCTCGACAAACAGTTCGCGGGGATTAGCGGCTGTCTTAAGGGCGTAGCGGAAATAGGACAATCGCATGAGCCATACGGCGTGCTGCAAATCCTGGTCGCTGCGAACGTGAAACGTAACCCACCCTGAATTGGGGACCCAGTGATGCTCCTCCGCAAGCCCTTCCGTTAGGAGCGCATCGCGAATCGAACGCGGAAATGGAATGTCAACGATCCCTCCTTCATGTACATGGCCGACTTCCGCGCTTGCGAGGCGGAACTCTCGCCCTCCAAAGCGATGCGAGTAAATTGAGATCTGGGGCCACGACGCGACAGTGTCTTCGAGCTTCTTCAGCAGTTGCATGGATCAACTCCTTAGTCGTTGGATGCCCGAGCCGGCCTGCCCGATTCATGCTTTAGGTTTGGCGCAGGTTGGCTGCGCATCAGCAAAGATCGTGCGGACATTTTCGAGATTCAACTGCTGGGTTTCCATGCCACTGGCGGCGGTATAAAGGGCTCGATACATGGTTCAGCTCCGATCAAAAAGGCGTTCCTCACACTCGCGGCAGATCCTGCGCCGCCGTTTTGTTGAACTCATTGTGAAAAATGGACAGGGCCTTCTCCATCATCTGGGCGCTGCGCTGTAATTCGATTAGCGCCACCGCCGCGCGCACGGGATTGCTGTTCGAAGTTTCCAGCGCGCCCTGACACACGCTTGGATTGGCAGCAAGTTTGCCCGCGCCCTCCGGGGCCGCAAAATAGGCACTGCCTTCAGGGGTCAGTTGGATATCCGGAAAGAATTCCGTAACCTTCAGTTTGGCGACGATGCCTCCATCCACGCTGACAGTTCCGTCCTGGCTGATGGTCAGTTGGCCTGAGGGGATCTGAATCGGGCCGCCCTCGCCGAGCACCAAGTCTCCCTGCGCGGTGATCAACTGGCGTTTGCTACTCAACTGAAAGTTTCCGCTGCGCGTGTAGCGCACGCCATTTTTGGTCTGTGCGGAAAGAAAACCGCTACCCTCCAGCACCACATCGGTGGGATTGCCGGTGGTTTCGAGGTTGCTCGCCAAGAAATCGATTCGTGGGCCGCCGAGCACACCGTAGCGGTTGACTGCCTGGTTCAGCGGCGTGGTCAAAGACTCTTGCAACCACGCGGGCAAGGCGCGGTAAAACGCATACTGCGCCTTGTAGCCAGGCGTGTTTGTATTCGCAAGATTATTGGCAAGCAGATCAAGCGCATCCAGGCGGGAAGAGAAACCCGTAAACGCCGAATAGAAACCGCTGTCCATGGCCACACTCCACCCATGGGCAGGAGCAAGGCGGAGGCCAAATGAGAAAATTGTTAACGAGAGATGCGCCTTCGAATCAGCGGCTTGGCGCTGCGGGCGATTCAGGACCGTGCGAGAAGGAATCAACTGTGGCAATCTCTGCCGCTTAGACTGTAAACGCAGGCAAAAATTGCCGAGTATCTCTAGAACTCACGAAGACAGCGAGGGTCAGTCAATCGTTAAAGTCAGGGTGGTGGTTGTGGTGATGGAGGAAGTGGTTGTGTCTGTGCCGACTACAGTCACTGTGTAGGTTCCCTTCGGTGCATTTGACGGTGTTGGGGTGGGCTGCGGAGAGGACGATGTGCCTGCGCAACCTCCTATCGATAAGCCGACCACAGCAAGAAGCAAAACAGCGGCAAACGTGCGCAGGTTGCGCGAACGGAAACCCAATAAACCAACAAACAGAAGCGCTGCTAGGCCTAAACTCGCCTGGCTTGCGGGCCATGGAGAGGTCGGGGGCACGTCGTTGCGCGAGGCGACCGGACCTGCGCCGACAGACTTGTGCGCGGTGCCGAGTGGGCTGCTCACTGCGCCAGTAGCGCATGCCGTGGCGCTGGTGCGGATGGTCAACGTGGCAGTCACGGCGGTGGTGCTGGAGACAGCGGCGTTGGGAAGAGAGAAGCATGCGTTCGCAATGGTGGGAGCGCTGGAAACGGTCCAAGCGACGGTGCCCGTGTAGCCGTTTTGCGGTGTGATTGTGATGGCGGAAGTGCCCGTGTTGCCAGAGGGAACTGTGGCGTTGGCGGCGGCTAAGGCGAAACTCTTGGGAGGACTGGGGACGGTCAACGTCAGGGCGCTACTAGTGGAGGCAGCGTATGTGGAATCACCGGAGTAGGTTGCTGTGATGGTATGAGCGCCAGTGGTTGTGGACGAGAAGGTGTACGTGGCGGAACCGGCATTGAGTGTCAAGGGTGTGCCTGTGGCTGTCCCATCGACAGCGACGGTCAACGTGCCGGTGGGCGTGGTGGTACTCGAAGTGGAGGCGGAAGCCACTTTGATGGTGATCGCGTCACTTGCGCCTGAGGCAGGCGTGAGGGTTGCTGCTGATAGAGTAGTGGCCGAGGCGACCGGCGCAGGACTGACGGTCAACGCCAGGGGCGCACTGGTAGAAGACGCGTAGATGGAATCGCCGGAATAGGTCACCGTGATGGTATGAGCACCGGCGATTGTGGACGAGAAGGTGTACGTGGCGGAACCGGCATTGAGTGATAAGGGTGTGCCTGCAGCTGTGCCGTCGACCGCAAAGGACACAGTGCCGGTGGGTGTAGTGCTGCTGGAACTGGAGGCGGAGGCCACTTTGATGGTGATCAGATCGGTTGCGCCATTGGCAGGCGTGGAGGTCGTTGGCGTAAGAGTAGTGGTCGAGGGAACTGCTTGTGGCGCAGCGACAGTCACAGTCGTGCTGTTGGAAGAAGAGGCATAGATGGTATCGCCGGAGTAGGTTGCCGCGATGGTGTGCGAACCGACGGTTGTGGACGAGAAGGTGTAGGTGGCGGAACCGGCATTGAGTGTCAGGGGTGCGCCTGCGGCTGTGCCGTCGACAGCAACGGACACAGTGCCGGTGGGCGTAGTGGTGCTGGAACTGGAGGCGGAGGCTACCTTGATCGTAATAGCGTCACTTGCGCCGGAAGCAGGGGTAGTGGTCGCAGCGGAAAGGGTGGTGGTTGAAGCAACTAGTGTCGAGCCTGACGTGGGCCATGCCTGAAGCAAGTTGAAGAAATCGACCGAGCCCAAGCCGGAAGCCTCGTCATATCCGGTCGTGGCGGGATACTGCGATGCGCCCGCCGTGCACACCGTGGAGCCGGCGGCGGTGCATTCGTTGTTGCCACTGGTGATGTCATGAAAGGCCGAAGCGTAAGTGGCGGAATTCGCGGCTAGAGTGTAGAGGGTGGAGTTAGCGACGCCGAGGCCGGTGGAATTCAATTTTTGAAGAACGAGCGCCAACATTCCGGAGAAGATCGGAGCATCGAAACTGGTGCCGCCGGCAACGGTGAGATTGGTATTGGCGGTATCGCGAAAGCCGTTCGAGCAACTGCCGGTAACACCAGTTTTGGTATCGCTGGAACAGTAAAGAAAGCCGGCGTTACTGGGCGAGGCGGTCAACGAGACATCCGGGACTAGTCGAAAAGTGCCGGACGGGATGCCGGGGACGCCGGTTTGCCAAGTGGGCCGCGTAGTCAACCTGCTTATCCCCCCGCCGCCGGAAGAAAAGACACCCGGCGAGTCATCGTTCCACACTTGCTCTGGAATGTAGGAAAGAGCAGAGCTGATTACGTCGGTGGTGCCGCTGGCGGGTTGCCAGTAGGTGGTGCTCATGGCCCCCGAAACATCCGCGGTGGGAAACTCGCTGCCACCCATGCCGGTTACGTACTGGCTGCTGGCAGGAAAATCAACCGCGAGCGCCTCTTGCTGCGCCGCGGTCAAACCGGTCTCGCTCTGGCAGTCGGTCGAGCCACTGTCGCCACTGGCAGCAACCACGGTTTGGCCTTGGGAAGCGGCTTGCGCGAGCACGGCGTTCAGAGAGGAGTACTGGCTTGCGGGGAGGCCCAGTTCACAGGTGCCGTAGCTGATGCTGATCACCGGGGCGGTCCTGTTATCGACTGCGTAGATGAGCGAATTCCAAACATTGAAATTGGCGTTGTTGCCGGTGAAGACGAAAAAAATAGTGGCGCCCTTGGAGATCGCGCCCGAATATTCCAAGTCCAGATCCGATTCCGTCTGGTCTCCAGAAACGGCGGTTGCGGTACCCGAATTGGGCACCAGAACCAGGGTGGGGTCCTTTACGGGCAGCCCTGCGGCAGTCTGAAAATGTTCGATGTCGGCGAGAACAACAGAGGACTGGCCAACTACGGCAATCGACTGCCCCGTTCCAGTAAAGCCGGCGTTATAGGCTGCATTGATGTCGTAGATGGTGGCGATGTCCTTGGGAGTCAGAAAGTGGTTGCCAGATTGGCTGGAGGTGAAGTTGGCCGTGGGGGCTGGTTGCGGAACGCTGAGTTTGACGTGCGGCTTCGGGCGGAAGGTGGAGAGATTTGTAACCGAATGGACTATGGAAAAAAGCGCCGCCGGTATGGTGATATCGACGGAGGGCGCAAATTCCCTCTTGCCGTTCACGTTGTAGAAATGCAGTTCCGTTTCGAAGGCAGACTCGGCCTGCTCAACCGTGCCGGAAAAAGTGATGCTATTCCTGCTGCGGGAAATGCTCTCGATGGAAAAACCCTGTTGTTGCAGCCAAAGCTGAACCTTGGCGATATCGGCGTCGGCCACACCGAACCGCGCGCCGAACTCTTCGGCGGTTAGCCACTTTTGATAGAGCGGGGAGGCGGGGTTTTGTTGCGCGGCGATCAGCGATTGCAGATCGGCTTCTTGGGCGGGAGTGCGGCTAAAGACGAGGCTCATGCCTTCGAGTTTGGTTTGAGCAGGTACTCGGCCGACCTCGTTTTCCGGCCTGGCCAAGGGGTGATGACTGCCCTGGATGGTGGCGCGTTCGGAGTTGTTGATTTGCGCGTTGATGCGCTCCGCAGGTACCTGAGCCCGCACGTGGGCAGCGAAGAAAGAGAATGCCGCCAACAAGGCGGCGAAAACTGGCACTTTGCGACCGAGTCCTCTGAGCATGAACAACATCATCCACGACCTTCCGATGGGGCGTCGAATTATACCTTGGACCGTCTGGTCTCCCCAGCCATGACATTTAGATAGATGGGCTGGACCCGGCTGGGGGATGTAGTTGCGAACCGAGTCGATACAAAAACTTTACACCCGCTGCTCGGTTCCGGGGCACCACCCGCCAGGCCCAAGTATTGAAACACGTTGTGGCCGAGGGCGATTCGTACGTTAGACCAGGTAGTATCCACTACCAGGTTCAGGATGATTGTCCTGAAGGTGGCGTGGGGAGATTTTGAGTAGGGTGCAGCAGGGTACGAATGCGAAGAGAAAGCGGAACCAAAGAGAAGAGCGCCGGTCTGACGACCGGCCGCTACTAGAACTTAATGGAGCAAGAGAACAGAGGGATCTAAGAGTTCAGAAACTCAAAGCGACGCCTCAGGAGTGGCCTGTTGTGGCGCGAAGGGCATTCTGAATGAGGGCCCACGCTCCTACGCCGCAAGCCAAGAGAAAGGCAATTGTTACCACAATTCTCGCGCGCATGCTGATGCTCGCGGAAGATTTTGGTGGCGGGAGTTGATTTGAAAGGGAAAGCGGTCCAGTTTTCATGGCATCCTCCTGGTGAAATGTCGCGCGGGAGCGGAGCCTGTTCCAGGGACATCGGGGACACGGGCGAAGCGCCAGGCAGCGCGATGGCGAGGTTCGATTCTGAATCTCACCTCATTCGAAGCAGATTCGGGGTAACGCCAAAGTAATTCCTTGCTCGCTAGCAATCAGAATGTAAGTTGTTTGTAAAGCCTCGTGGAGATCCATCACCCGCTTCCGCGGCGAAGCGCTAACCAAGCGTCCGAATGAAAGCTGACCGGAGCTTGCGGGTTTGATAAGCTCTTGCCCCTGGTTAGGAGCCTCTAGATGAATGAATTTGAATGCGTGGTCCCGATTTTGAATGTCAAAAACTTTGCCGCATCAATGGACTACTATCAGAACAAGCTTGGTTTTCGCAAAAAGTGGGACTGGGGAGATCCACCCACATTCGGCTGTGTTGTGCGTGGCAAGGTAGAGATTTTTTTGTGTGAAGGGGCGCAAGGACAGCCGGGCACATGGATGTCCATTTTCATGGACGATGTGGACGCTCTCCATGAGGAATACAGGAGTCGCGGCGCGATCATTCGCCTGCCACCGACGAATATGCCCTGGGGTGTCCGGGAGATGAATGTGGAGGATCCAGACGGTCACCGGTTTCGCCTAGGCAGCCACTCAACAGGCCCGGTAGACGAGGATGTGTTGGAGCGCTTCTCAAAGCTAGAACAGTTCGGACAGTAGATTCCAAGCGCCCGGCGTTTACCCGGCATGTAACCACTAAACTCCAGCCCCGAGCCTCATCCGCTCGAATTTCTCGTTCATTTTCCGACGGGCACTCGCACCTTGTCGCTGGCGAACGCAACCGGTCCCGCGTAGGACGCGCGAATCGATTTGCGCACCGCAACTTCCTGCCCTTCCACGTCTGGAGCAAGATGGCTCAGCAGCAAACTTCTTACTCCACTCTCGCGCGCGGCTTCGCCAATTTTCCTTGGCGGCGTGTGCAGATCGTACAGTTGCGAAGGCGAACCCGGAGGGTCGAGCACGGCACAATTAAAGATCAGCAAATCCGCGTTCTCCGCTAATCGCACCAGATTCTGCAGCGCTGACGCATCCATGTCGCCGGAGAAAACCACGACCACGCTCTTATAGGAAATCCGGTAAGCCACCGACGGGCAATCGCCGTGATGGGTCGCAATCTCTTCCACGACCAAACCATCTTCATCCACAATCTTCGCGCGCGCGGAATCCAGGCTGATTGCCAGGTCGCGAACCACAAACGATTCGTCCGCGCCAAACGTCTTCTGGTACGCAAACGCGCCGTCTTCCGCCACCAGCAGATTTACAAATCGCGAGGTCTTGGGGAAGAGTCCCGCCCCGTCCGGCCCAAACACCCGGTATGCGATTGGCCCGTCGCTGGTAAGCGCTCGCGCGTTGAAGAAAGCCGCCAGGTCTCCGCTGTGATCGATATGCAGGTGCGTCAACAAAACGGTATCTACTTTGTCCAAGTCCAGGTCCAATTCTCCGATACGCAAGAACGTACCCGGCCCAGCATCCACCAAGATCCGCGGCCTTCCTCCGACCAGCACGATGTAACTTGACCCGGCCCTGCCGAACGCCCGCGGTCCGCCAGAACCGAGCACCACGACTTCCAACGCTGGCTTTGCAGGAGTAGCCAGGAGGCAAGTCGGGAACAAAACAACAACAGCCACGGCAAGCGTCATCAACATTTTCATGCCTTCTTCTCCTTGCGTGCCTTCGCAACTCAGATATCGCGCCAATCAGATTAACACTCAGGGCCTCTTACCCTAGCCGACAGCCAGGCTTGGTTACCTATCCCAACGGACGGTGTTTTGTAAAACACACCTGTACGCCGCCATGACTGGCCGAAGCGGGGATTCCAGTTAAATTGGCAGTATAAGGACGATGAAGAGAGAGTGCCTTCTGGGGCGTTGCGGCGGCGGAGAACGCTGCTCTCAGGAGAAATGATGCTAGAGAACGAGAAACCGAAACTGCGAAACATTGCTACGTGCATTTTCCTGGCGATAGCCCTGACCTTGTCGGCGGTGGATCTGGCGGCACAAGAAGGCCGCAAAGTGATTGCAAATCCTGTGCCCGCTTACCCGGCGATGGCGAAGAATTTCCACGTTACAGGTGTTGTGAAGATGCAAGTTGTGATCGCCGCCGACGGACACATCAAATCCACTCAAGTCATTGGCGGTCACCCGGTGCTGGTAGATGCAGTCAAAGAGACGCTGAAGAGCTGGAAGTATGCGCCGGCCAGCAGTGAATCAACAATCATTTTGGAGTTCGACTTCCATCCATAAGCT
>JBAVHY010000054.1:0-12533 GCA_049686315.1 Candidatus Acidiferrum sp.
GACTTCGGACATTTGTTAAGACTCTCCTTTGAAAAGCAAAACCAACGCCCAAAAACAAAAAACCCACGTGTCTAGGATTCTGGCACGTGGGCTTCTAAAATCGGCGATCAGATGAAGCTAGATCCGGAAGCACCTTTGGCCAGAGTGGGAAGGCCGACAACAGCAGCAGGCCTTCAGGAGAGAATTCGTCTGGCAACGGTGCGACATACTAAGAATGAGGTTACGCAGCTTTGCGTCCGTCGTCAACGGGTGCGTAGCCTCAAAAATTGGATGCATGGTATTGGGGGAATGGATACATGGGGTGAGATATCTATCGGATATCAGAAATCAGTGGAGAACCACAGACGAGAGCGGCTTGGGGCACTACGATTGGCTCTTAAGTTAGGATGAGGATAGCAACGTGTCCTTGGTCGCGTGGACCCTGGGAGGGCGGGCTAAACCCGCCCGCACCAAGGAGATGGGGGAATTTTAGGGTTTGGGGGTCGCGGTCGGCTTGGCCGGAGTTGTGGCGGGTGGGGTGGCGGAGGTGTCGCCTACGATGGAGACGGATTTGAAGGTATCGAGCTTGGGCCACCTGGTGGCAATGTACTCCTCGCCACCCTTTTTCATGTTTTCCTGATCATTTACGCCCGCCGCGTCGCCGTACTGGTCGTAGAACATTTCGACAATGTTGATGCCCTTACCATCGACAACGCCAAAGGGAGCAAAGCCTTGGGAGTCAAGAAAGGTATTGTCCTTGAGATTGATGAAGATGTCCGTGGCGCGGGAGTTGGGGAGAGAAGTTTTGGCAAAGGTAATCGTGCCGCGCTTGTTCTTCTGTGTGACGGGGTCGTCATTGATGGTGGCTTTGCTCCAGGCGGCGCTAACCGGGGGATACGCGCTGATGCCGAATTGGGCGACGAAATTGGGAGCCACACGGTAGATGCGTGCGCCATCGTAGAAGTGATGCTTAACGAGGTTGTAGAAACGATCAGCGCCGAGAGGGGCCCACGCGCGCGTGACGCTGACGGTGAAGTCGCCGCGGGTGGTTTCGAACTTGACCTGGTAGGTGTCTGGTGCGGTGTCTTTTAGGAGGGCGGGTTTTAGCAGAGCGCGGTCGAAGGGAGAGGCGGCAGGTTTAGCCGCTTTGGGTGCGGTTGCGGTGGATTTGGGTTTAGCAGTGGGCGTTGCGGCCGGTGGGGGAGTTTGCGCAAAAGAATTGACGCCAAGACAGGTAGCGACAACCATGAAACCGATGGTGAGGTGAAATGTTTTCGGGAATCGCATTTTGGTGATCTCCTCTGATACAGGGAAATTCTAACCGAAAATCGTGAAATGTGATTCATCAGAGCTGAAGAATTGCGCGCGGGGGTAAAGTGTGTGCCGGAACGGGGTAGGCAACACGGTGAAGGTTGGGACCGGGTGTCACAAAATTCCTTCGGGTGGCGTTATGTCTAGTGTGGGCCGACCAAACGAAGCTGTCGCCGCGATGAGCGCCAGTGAAACGGCGTTCGACATTGAGGCTGTATTCCGCGCGCACTACGGGCGCGTGGCCCGGATCAGTGGGAGAGTGGTGAGAGACCCGGCGCGCGCCGAGGAGATTGCAGTGGAAGTGTTTTTGAAATTGTGGCGAAGGCAGAGCGCCCAGGGAGAGCACTTAGAAGCGTGGCCATACCGCGTTGCCGTTCGTAGCGGATTAGACGAATTGCGGAGGCAGACACGCAGGGCGCGTTATGAAGCGCTGGTTGGCTGGGCCCTGGCGCGGACAAAGCCTGCCACCCCGGATGAAGTGCACTGCGCGAACGTGGAGCAGGATCAGGTGCGCCGCGTGCTGAGCGTACTTTCGCCTCGGCAGGCGGAGTTTCTACTGCTGCGAAGCCACGGATTCAGTTACGTCGAAGTGGCAACCGCACTGAAGGTTAGACCTAGATCGATTGGGACGCTGTTGAGCCGGGCGCAGCAGGCGTTTCGAAAGGAGTACATCAAGAGATATGGACAAGAATGAAGCGACACGCGCGGATGGATGGGTGGAGGATCGCTTGGAGAGACTGAATCCCAGCGACGAATGGCAACCGAACGTGACGGTAGCTTTGGCGCGGTTCCGGAACGCGCAAGCTTCCGGAAGTTTCATTCGGACAAGATGGGTGCATGCGGCAGCCGCAGTTGCAGCGGCGTGTTTGTGCGTGATGCTCCTGCCGTCCCCGCAAGTGCTGGCGCATCGCTGTCTGGAATGCTCGATAGCCGTGTGGGAGAGCCTGGCGGCATCGGGACCTCAACAAACGAAAGTGAAACCAGAGAGCGAGCGGCAAGTAGCGCCGGATTTTGAGTTGCAGGACGTGAGCGGGAAGGAAGTGAAGCTGTCGGATTTGAAGGGGAAAGTGGTACTGGTGAATTTTTGGGCGACTTGGTGCGAAGGGTGCCAAGTAGAGATTCCCTGGTTTGTGGAGTTCGCCAAGAAGTATGAGGACAAGGGGCTGGTGGTTATTGGGGTTTCATTGGATGGCGATGGATGGAAATCGGTACGGCCGTGGTTGAAAGGAAAAAAAGTGAATTACACCATCGTGATCGGCAACGAAGGATTGGGAAAGAAGTACGGGCTGGAAGGGATGCCGCTGACGGCGTTGGTTGGGCGCGACGGGAAGGTCGCGGATACACATGCGGGAATAGTGGATAAAGAAGCGACGGAGGGAAAGATTCGAGCGCTGCTTTTGGAAAGCGAAAAGGCAGCGCCGAATTGAGCGCTTGGAGCGTGTCCAGTTTCGGGAGGTGGTTCGTTGACGTGATCGTCACTGTTCTCACACGGATACCGCCGGGCTCTCCGCGGGATGCCTTCGCGTCACTACCACCGCCAGCACCATCGCCGAAAGCAATAGCACCGCCGCCAGATAGTACGCCGCCCCCGGCAAGTGCCACTTCGCGTCCTTCGCAATGGTTGCCGAAAACACTTGCGTGAACAACACCGGCCCCGCCATCCCTGTCAACGCCCGCAGCGAATTAATTGCTCCCTGCAACTTCCCTTGCGACGTCGCGTCCACCCTTTGCGACATCAACGATTGCACCGCAGGCCCCGCCACTCCCCACAACGCAATAAACGGGATCGCTGCAAGTGCTTCCCACCCGCGCCACGCCAAACCGAAGCCCACGAATCCCAGCACACCATAAAGCAGCCCGCTTGTCAGGCTGAATCGTTCTCCGAATTTTTTTACGTAGGGCCCGACCAGCCCGCCGGAAACGATCGCCGCGCATACCCCCACCACGGCGAGCGACATTCCGATGCTCCCTTGATTCCAGCCGTAGCGGTACTCCGTGTACAGCACCCAAACACTTTGCAGCGACTGGTGCGCCAAGTAATACAGGATCACCACAATCGATAGGCCCGCTAACTCCGGGTGCGATCTTAAGAGGGTCAACGATCCCAGCGGGTTCGCCATGTGCCACGCCGATTTCGCCCGCTTTTCCTTCGGCAGCGATTCCGGCAGCACAAGCAACCCATACAGAAAATTCGTCAGGCTCAAGATTGCCGCCGCCCAGAACGGCGCCCGCAAATTGTATTGCCCCAAAAGTCCGCCCACCGCCGGCCCCACCACGAACCCCACGCCGAACGCCGCTCCCAGCATTCCAAATCGTTTCGCGCGCTCTGCCGGAACCGAAATGTCTGTAATGTACGCATATGCTGTCGAAACATTCGACGCCGTAATCCCGCTGATCAATCGCCCCACAAACAACCACCTGAGTGATGGCGCCATCGCCATGAAAATGTAATCCAGCCCCAATCCCAAACATGACATCAGGATCACCGGCCGCCGCCCGAAGCGGTCGCTCCATGCCCCCAAGACCGGCAAGAACACAAACTGCATCATGTTCCAGATCAGCCCGAAATAGCCCACCATGTCCGAAGCGCGCGCGATACTGCCGCCCTCAAACTGCTTAATCAGGTCCGGCAAAACCGGCGCAATGATCCCAAACGCCAGAAAATCCAGCATTACCGTGACAAGAATGAACAGCATCGTCGCACGCGACGCTGCCTTACCGCGCGTTTCAGGGGAAGGGGATTGCGTTGTTTCGGAAACAGGATCCTCAAGTTCAGCCATCGGCGTTAGATTTTAGCCTATTTGCCTCGCCGTAGCCCCCCCAAGCTTTAAGCTCAGCGGACAGGCCTCTCCGCGTTCTCTGTGGACCTCTGCGGCCTCTGTGGTGAAGGCTTATTCTTGGCTGGCAGGGAAGGCATACTTCTTAACGTGTTCGCACAAGTGAATCACTCTTCTCTTTGTTTCCTGATATCTGATATCCCCTCGAACTAAACCTCCAAAATCACTGGCAAAATCAACGGTCTCTTCGAAGTCTGCTTATTAATATACTTTTTCAAATCCACGCGGATCTTTTCCTTGATCACCGACCAGTCCGCTCTCTCCTCCAAATTCGACGACTCCACAGTTCGCGCGACCACGTCCCTCGCTCCCGCCAAAAACTCATTCCCATTGTCACTCATCAATCCGCGTGTCACCACCTCTGGCGCGGACTCCACCTGCCCCGTATGCTTGTCGATCGCGATTATCGTGATCACCACGCCCTCTTCCGACAGGTGTTTCCGGTCGCGTACAACCAACTCTTCAATCTCCTCCAGCGAACCCGAATCCACCAGCACTCGCCCTGCCGGCACGGGATCCCTTCTATACGCCCCGTCCTCCGTGAACTCCAAGCACTTTCCGTCCTCCAGCAGCATGATCTCTTCACTCACGCACCCCAATTGATGTGCCAGCGCCGCGTGCCGGAACAAGTGCCGGTATTCCCCGTGCACTGGAATAAAATATTTCGGCTTCACCAGCCTCAGCAGCATTTTCTGCTCTTCCTGGCTCCCGTGTCCGCTCACGTGGATCGGCCCGTTCGTGTTGTCGTAATACACTAGCGCGCGCCGGCGGAACATGTGATCCAGCATCCGGAAGATCGCCTTCTCATTCCCCGGTATGATTCTCGCCGACAAAATCACTGTGTCGTTCTCGTCGATGGTCACTAGCCGGTGATTATCCACCGCTATCCTCGACATCGACGACATCGGCTCGGCCTGCGACCCGCTGATCAGCAAAAGCAGTTTCTTTGGGTCGAACCCACGTATATCCTGCGGCCGCACCACCATTCCATCCGGAATCCGCAGCCGCCCCATTTCGTGCGCAATCTCGACGTTGTCCACCATGCTGCGCCCGACGAATCCGATCTTCCGTCCCACCCGTTCCGCAATATCAATCACTTGCTGTATCCGGTGGATGGACGACGCAAAGCACGACAGCACTACACGCCGCGGCGCCATTCGCGCCAACTCCTCAATCCGCGGCACCACCACTCGTTCCGACGGTGTGAACCCTGGCCGCTCCACGTTCGTCGAATCGCTGAACAGCGCCAGCACTCCTTCGTTCCCGTATCTCGCAAACGCGTGCAAGTCGAACGGCGCTCCGTCCACCGGCGTTTGGTCAATCTTGAAATCGCCAGTGTGGATGATTACTCCCACCGGTGTCCTGATGGCCAGCGCCACGCAATCTATCGTGCTGTGCGTCACCGGAATAAACTCAATTTCGTACGGTCCGATCTCCACCAACCGTCCCGGCGTCACTTCGAACAGCTTCGCTGAGTCCAGCAACCCTGCCTCTTCCAACCTCTTCCTCACCAGCGCCAGTGTGAAGCGCGTCCCGTAAATCGGCACATTCAGGTCGCGCAATATGTACGGCAGCGCCCCGATGTGGTCTTCGTGCCCGTGCGTTAGCACGATTGCCTTTACGTGCTCCCGGTTCTGCTTCAAATACGTAATGTCCGGAATCACTAGGTCCACACCCAGCAATTCCGACTCCGGGAACATCATTCCCGCGTCCACCACAAGGATGTCCTCCCCGTAGCGGAAAGCCATCATGTTCATTCCGAATTCACCAAGTCCGCCAAGAGGCATGGCGCTGAGTGTGTGTGTAAGCTTGCTCAAAGAGTGTTTTTCTCCGTCACCGAACCTCAAATCGTATCACACTGCTCCGCTCGCCGTCGGAACACCGCCAGCGCCACATTGCGCCGACTATCCCCCCACCGTCATTCCGAACGGAGTCCGCGAAGTGAGGAATCTCTCTTGCTTTTCTCTTCGGGTGCCCCACGGGCCGGTGTTGCACGTGGGCTCTTGGGTCTGTCTTCTCTGGGCCCTCCGCGGCCACTCTTCTAACTCTGTGGTGAAATCTTCTCCCACCGTGCGCCGAAAGTGCCCTGGCCCGCATCACATCCCTCAACGCCCGGTCTCTGTCCGTGCGGCTGTTCACAATTCGGGAAAGGACAAACAACGATGAATCGTAACTTCGCTTCCTTCGCTGTTGCTGCCACTCTTGGTGTTACCGTCTTCTGTGCCGGGTCCGTTCGCGCGCAAGAACTTACTCAAGCCGAAAAAGATAAAGCGCTGCAGTATCTTGAATCCACCAAGAAAGATGTTCTCGACGCCACCAAGGGCCTCTCCGAAGCCAAGTGGAATTTCAAGGCTGCTCCCGACCGCTGGTCCATCGCCGAATGCATGGAGCACATCGCCTCCGCCGAGGATTTCATCCGTGACAATATTTCCAACGGCGTCATGAAAGCCCCTGCAGTCCCAGGCCGCGATGTCGCGAAGATCGACGCGGGCATCATGGAAAATGTTCCGGAACGCAAAACGAAAGTGCAGGCCCCCGAGCCCCTCAAGCCCTCCAACCGCTTCGGTTCTCCCGAAGGTTCCATCAAACATTTCGTCGAGAGCCGCTCCACCACCGAAGAATTCCTCAAGAACACTGAGGGCCTTCGCGATCACGCCGTCGACAGCCCCGTAGGCGGCAAGTGGGATGGCTACGAATTTGTCCTGCTCATCGCCGCTCACTCAGAGCGCCACACCAACCAAATCAAGGAAGTAAAGGCCGACCCCAACTTCCCCAAACAATAACTACTCCCACACCGCATGAACTTGAGGGTGGGGCTGGTTTTCTCTTGGCTTTGTTGCCTTTGTAGGGGCGCTGCATTGTTTACCCTGAGTCGCGAAGGGCTGCGCCCCATGTCCGCACAATTCTCGAAGGCTTGTCTCTTACGCTCTAACGCTGCGTGGCGCCCTACCCGTTCCTCCCTCCAAAAAATAAATGCCCAATCGCCACCAGCACCACGGCCCCCACCGTCGCCGCTGCAAGCGATAGCAAAAACGTATTCGGGTGTCCGATCCCCAACTTAGTGAAAATCCACCCGCCGATCACCGACCCGATCAGTCCCAGCAAGATATCTCCAATGCACCCGAATCCACGGCCTCGCGCAAGTTTTCCCGCCAGCCATCCCGCTACCAATCCTAGAAAAATCCAATAGAGGAGTCCGTGTGGAGCCTGGATCCATATGGTGCGGACGTCCCAGCTCACTGATCTCTGTTCCATCATCAACGTCGCAATCGTAGTCAACATTCGAAGTTTCTCCCTATCCTACAGCCGGTTCCTGCTGCGTCATGCAATGCAACGCCCCCAATCCCAACACCAGGTCGCGGCAGTGTATCCCAACCACTTCCCGCTCCGGAAACAATTTCGCCAGCGTATTCAGTGCCACCCGGTCGTTCGCATCATGGAATGTCGGCACTATCACTAAACCATTCGCAACGTAAAAATTTGCGTAGCTCGCCGGCAGCCGTTGCCCATTAAAAAACACCGGCCTCGGCATCGGCAGCGTCTCAACCTGCAATGGCCGCCCATCCTGATCCTTCATACCTCGAAGCCGCGCCAGATTCTCCTGCAGAGCCGCGTAGTTCGCGTCCCCACAATCTTCTTCCACAATCGTCACCGCGGTGGTCTCATTCACAAATCGCGTCAAATCATCCACGTGGCCATGCGTGTCGTCGCCCTCTATTCCGTTCCCCAGCCACAACACGTTCGTCACGCCAAGATAATTGCGAAACACTTCCGCATAATCTTCCTTGGTAAATCCCTGGTTCCTCTCCTGCACCTTACTTTGTAAACATTCTTCCGTAGTCAGCAGCGTTCCTTTCCCATTTACGTCAATCGATCCGCCCTCCAGCACTACTCGCCGCCCTTTGTATTCCGGCAAAAACACCCGCCGC
Source organism: Candidatus Acidiferrum sp. (assembly GCA_049686315.1). Taxonomy (GTDB): domain Bacteria; phylum Acidobacteriota; class Terriglobia; order Acidiferrales; family UBA7541; genus Acidiferrum. The sequence goes on from JBAVHY010000054.1 coordinate 8,057, forward strand.
TTCAATCGTCCATTTGCCTTGCACATCGCCGCCGCATCTTTCTTATGGTTTTTGTATTTTGCCCACCCATTGAACACAAAATTGTTGTACGCCACTTCTCCCGCGGCGTTTTTCACGCAGATCGGTCCGGAATCCCGCATCCACCCCCGGTCGGTCGCCACGCGGAAAAATTCAACGGCCTCCAATGTTGCTCCGGCTTTCTTCAATACCGCTCGTGCCCGCGTCTCCGCCTCACGGTCCTCCACCAGTAAAAACACTCGCTCGACTTGCGACAGCAGCCGCACCATCTCCGCAAACGCCCAAGGTATCGGCGCGAACTTCCCCGGCCAGTCTGTCAACTCATGCGGCCATCCCAGCCACGTCGCCCCGTGCTTCTCCCACTCCGCCGGCATCCGAAATCCCAGTTCCTCCGGCGTTTTTCCCTCAACCCTCTTAGTCATAAAATGATTTGCAAAGTCTCCGTTAACTCCGCGGCCCTCTGTTACCTCTGTGGTGAAATCTCCTCTCTCTTAACTCTTTCACTCTTTTGCTCTTTCACTTTTCAACTTCTTGCTCTTCTCAGCCTTGTCGCTGTAATCCCTTCGCTGCTTTCCTCCACCTCCTACACATCTCTCCTAAACCTCATTTCTCGCCCAACCACCTCTCCAAGATCCCCCCATACGCCTCAATCCTCCGGTCCCGGAAGAACGGCCAATTCCTTCGCGTCTCCTCGCTTTTTGCCGGATCGCACTCCACCACCAAAATCTCCTCTTTATCGTTCGACGCCTCCGCCAGCAACTGTCCGGACGGATCCGCCACAAACGAATTTCCCCAGAACTCGATCCCTGGGTCTCCTTTCTCCGGTCTCCCCTCATATCCCACGCGGTTCGCCACCGCCACGTAAATCCCATTCGCCACCGCGTGCGCCCTCTGTATCGTTTTCCACGAATCCAGTTGCGCCGCTCCCACGGCCGACTTCTCGTGCGGAAGCCACCCGATGCTGGTCGGATAAAAAATCACCTGCGCGCCCTGCATCGCGGTGATTCGCGAACCTTCCGGATACCACTGGTCCCAGCAAATCTGCACTCCAATCCTCGCGTATTTCGTATCGAAATTCAGAAATCCCAGGTCTCCCGGCGTGAAATAAAATTTTTCATAATACAGCGGATCGTCCGGAATGTGCATCTTCCGGTATTTCCCAAGGTACGTTCCATCCGCATCCAGAATCGCGCACGTATTGTGATACACGCCCGCCGCCCGCCGCTCGAACGCCGACACCACCAGCGAGACTTTCCTTCCTTTTGCCACCGCCGCCAATCGCTCGGTCGTCGGCCCTGGGACCGCCTCCGCCAAATTAAACAGTTCCGCATCTTCCGTCCGGCAAAAATATTCCCCCCCGAACAGTTCATGCAAGCAGATAATCTGCGCCCCGCGCGCCGCCGCCTCCCGGATCTTCTCCGCGGCCCGCGTCAAATTGTCTTCCTTGTTCGCCGTGCATCGCATCTGCACGATCCCCACCGTAAATTTATCCGCCATTCGCTCGTTCCTTCTCTTGCTACCAACTGCCAACTACTAACTTCCGACTGCTCACGATTCTACTTTCCTTCTCTCTCAGTTTGTACTATCAATTCCCTTGGCCTTACAATTTCTTCCGCCCGCTGACTGCGCATTTTCGGGCCGCATCTTTAACGGGCCGTTCATATTTCTGTCCGAGGAGTCGCGATGGCCAAGCATTCCAGCAAGACTGTCACTGGTCGGGTTCTCCACGATCCCGTCAAAGACAAACTTCGCCCCATCTTTCCCCTCGATCTCTCCAAAATCAAAAGCATCGACGATCTTGTTCGCGCCATGGGAGACACCGCCTACACCGCTCGCCAGATCGGCGACGCCGCCGACGTCCTCGAAGCCATGGCTCGCGATAAAGACTGCTTTGTCGTCATGACCCTCGCCGGTGCCCTGACCGTCGGCAAAATGGGTCTCGTCTTCTGCGATCTCATCGAGTCCGGCATCGTCAAAGCCATCGTCTCCACCGGCGCCCTCATGGCCCACGGCCTCGTCGAAGCCACCGGCCGCTCGCACTTCCGTTACGATCCCTCAAAAATGGACGACAACCAACTCTTTCTCGCCGGCTACAACCGTGTCTACGATTCCCTCGAACCAGAAACCAATCTCGACCACGTCGAAAAAGTTGTCGACGCCATTCTCGAAGACTGGAATCCCACGGAAGTTGTCTGCAGTTGGAAGCTTCACAAACGCATTGGCGAATATCTCGTCAAAAATACAAAAGGCCGCGGCATCCTCAAATCCGCCTACGAGCACAACGTCCCGGTCTTCGTCCCCGCTTTCTCCGATTCCGAACTCGGCCTCGATTTCGCTCTCAACAAGTACGCTCGCCAGCGCGACAAGCGCCCGGTCCTCCGCTTCGATCCCTTTGAAGACTTTCAGACTTTCGCCGACATCATGATGGCTACCAAGAAAATGGGCATCTTCACCGTCGGCGGGGGCGTCCCGCGCAACTGGTCCCAGCAATTTGGCGTCTACGCCGAACTCATGGCTCGCCGCGGCTATAAAAATCTTCCCCTCAAACGCTACTCCTACGGCGTCCGCATCTGCCCCGAGCCGGTAAACTGGGGCGGCCTAAGCGGCAGCACGTACACCGAGGCCGTCTCCTGGGGCAAATTCGTCCCTCCCGAAGAAGGCGGAAAACTGGCCGAAGTCCTCGAGGACGCCACCGTAGCTCTCCCGCTGATCGTAGGCGCTGTCCTCCAACGCATCGGTTACCTCAAGTTGTAGCGCAGGGCGAGTCTTCAAGCCCTGCGGCATTTCTCGTGGCTTTCTACATCCTGATTAGATCTCAATCGAATGAAACTAAGGGTGGGTTCTGGGGATCCATCGCCCCATTCTTTTGATCACAAGGCCATAGGCAAAAAAAGGGCGCCTCAACTCGAGGCGTCCCGCAATGCCATTTCACTCCCGGCTACAAACCACCGACTTCCGACGACCTCAGTCGTCGTCTCCGTGCAGTACCGCCGCCGTCAGCACCGTGGTCCACAACCCGCGCTTATCGCCCACTGCGGATTGCGTGATGTTCATGGTCCGCACAATCTTGTTCGAAATCCGGTATACCTCTTTTTTCTCGTCCCACGACAAATCCGGATCGAATTCCACGTTCAATGTTGTCGCTAGCATTTCCGCTGCCAGCTCTTCCGCGTATTCGCCCGCCACTTCTTCAGTCTCTCCAAAAGAGTGGTGCTCGCTCAGGTAGCCATACATCGGCCGTTCGCTCGGCAGCGCCAGCCCGATACTCGCGGCAATCAGGCGGTGCGGCTCCTTCGTCGAGTTCTCGCTGATCACCGTAAAAGCTACCTGCCCCGGCTTGATTAATTTCAGTCCCTCGCTCCGCGAAATCAGTTTGCAGTTCGGTGGAAAAATCGAACTCACGCGAACGATGTTGCACGCTGCGATTCCCGCGTTTCGTAGCGCCAACTCGAAGCTTGATAGCCTCTCGCGATGTTTCCCCACGCCCTTGGTCAGGAAAATCTTCTTCGCTACGAACGCCATTTTGCTGGGTCACCGTCCAGATGAGAATTTTCACGCAAAATCTTCCGTGCCAGTTTGAAAGTAACAAGCTTGCTCCCCACTGTCAATGCGGAATGCGCAACAATCATCTCGCTTTGCACGTCAACGCGTCTCTCTTTTCTTGTAGGGCTTGCTTTGGTTTGGCAAGAAGGGTTGCGGAGACATGAAGGTTGGAAAATATCGTCCCACTAGCTTTCTTGGAAAGTCCAAATACTCCAGGCAAAATGAGAATTGTCTTTGGGAACTTAGAACTGAAAACTAACAACTGAAGAACTGCGCTCCTGCGCTATTCCCCCGCCAACTGCATTACCAATTTCCCGAGCGGCCGGCACAGCGCCAACACCTTCCCCAAATCTTCCGCCGTGAAGTCCGGTCCCGCGCTCGCCGCACTTCCGCCTTTCCGGCTGACCTGCATCACGCCCACCACTTTTCCCTCGTACAATATCGGCGCGCTGATGATCTTCTGGATCGATTCGCCCGTCGTCGTTGCCGCCTTTACTCCTTCAAAGACGCTCGCGTGCCTCACCTTCGCAAATTCGTTGTTGATCTCCGGCCTGCTTTCCCGCGCCGTGCGCGCCGCCAGCGCCGAATTGCTTGTCAGCGGAATGAACCCTACATTCTTCAATACCGGCGGCACCAGAAAATGCAAATGTCTCCAGCGGTGGGAGACTCCCAGAATCCCTACCTCGTCTGTCTTCACGCACAGTTCCTTGGCGATCTTTTCTCCCAACTCCGACAACGACACATCCGCCACAGTCGTCTCGTCCGCTTCCAGCGCGTTCGCCATCCGTTCCAGTTCCGGCACTAATCCCATTCCCATTTCTTTAATATCCATTTCTGCCCACGCAGGAGAGGAAGTTGCCGGGCTGTGCCAGGAATTCTCCGCGTCCTGTCTCCCATCTTGGATTTTTTCGTCTCG
>JBAVHY010000055.1:0-1937 GCA_049686315.1 Candidatus Acidiferrum sp.
GCTCCTCACTCTGTGACCTCTGTGGCAAAAACCGCGGTTGCCGGCATCCTGCCCAAAGCATCATGCAACTCTTCTAAATCGCTTCCACTCTTCCACCCGCCCCAAAAACAAAAACGGCGCGACCGAAGCCGCGCCGCCAAGTCCGCGTTTTCCTTACTTCCTTACTTCCTTGCCTCTCTCTTCCTACATCTTGTATCTTCCCAAATCCTCGTCGCTCAACCCCTCCAGATAATTCCTCAACTGTTCATTCGTCGACCGCTCCGCCAGGGCCGAGCTCACCTTCGAATTCTTCAGCACCGTCTCATCCACGAAGATCGGGCAATCCATTCTCAGCGCCAACGCCAGCGCGTCGCTCGGCCGCGAATCGATGCTCATCAGCTCGCCATCCCGTTCCACCCAGATCAACGCGTAAAACGTATCGTCCCGCAGGTCATTCACCACGATCTTCTGCACCGATACTTCCAGCCCCAGCAGCACGTTCTTCAGCAGGTCATGGGTCATCGGCCGTGGCGTCGACACTTTCTCGATCTCCAGCGCGATCGCGTTCGCCTCGTACGCCCCCACCCAAATCGGCAGGACCGACTGACCCTGCACATCCTTCAGCACCACGATCGGCATTTGTGTCACCGGGTCCATCATCAGGCCGCGTATCTTCATCTCTACTTCCATCGCGCCCTCCTTGGCTGACCTCTGCCGATCTTCTTCAGAACTCTCCGCGCCTCTGCGATCCTCTGCGGCCTCTGTGCCGAACTCCTCGCCGCACGCGCGCCGCCATCAAAACGTTATGCTCTCTTTTCAGGTCGCTATCTCTTCTCCCCCACCAGACTATTCGGCGTCGCCGCCGTAACCTTCACTTGCACGTAGTCTCCCAGACTTTCTTCCTCACGGGAAGTGAAATTCATCACTTTATTCGATGACGTATGCCCCGACCATTGGCTTGCCCTGACACCGGAAGGGTGCTCCCGCCGCGACTTTCCCTCCACCATCACCTCAAACGTCCTTCCCACCAGCCGCTCATTCCTGGCTCGCTGTATCTCTCTCTGCCTTTCAATCAAAATTGCCAGCCGCCGAGACTTTTCTTCCTCTGGAATCGCATCCTCCATCTTCAGCGACGGCGTATTCGGCCGCGGCGAGTACTTGAACGCAAAAGTCCCGTCGTACTGCGCCACATCCAGCAAACTCAGCGTTTCCTCGAAATCCTTTTCCGTCTCCCCCGGAAATCCCACAATAATGTCCGACGTGAGGCTAATCTCGCGCTTCGCTGCGCGCAACATCTCCACCTTCTCCAGATACTCTTCCCGCGTGTACGTCCGCGCCATCGCCCGCAGCACTCTCGTCGAACCACTCTGCACCGGCAAGTGCACATGCTCGCAAATTGCCGGCACCGCCTCCATCGCTTCCACAATATCTTTCCCGAAATCCCGCGGGTGGGAGGTAGTGAATCTCACCCTCCGGATTCCCGCCACTTCCGCCACCGCCACAAGCAACTGCGAAAAACGCATCTTCCGTCCGCTCGGGTCTGCATACGAGTTCACCGTCTGCCCTAGCAACTGCACTTCCGTGTACCCCGCGTCCGCCAGTTGCCGCACCTCCTGCAAAATCGACGCGCTCGCCCGGCTCCGTTCCGGCCCGCGCGTAAATGGCACCACGCAGTACGAGCATGCCTTATCGCATCCCTCGATAATGGTCAGGTATGCCCGCCACGGGTTATCCCGTCGCGTCACCTCCGTCTCAAACGTCTCCTCCGTATCCGTTTCCAGCCCAGTGACGCGCCGGTTTCCCTCCTCAAGCTCCTGTATAAGCTGTGGGAGCTTCCGATAACTTGCGCTTCCGCAAACCAGGCTCACCCACGGCGCCCGCGCAAAAATCTTTTCCCCCTCTTGCTGCGCCAAACACCCTAACACCCCAATAATCTTCTCCGCGCCAGGCTCTTGTAG
>JBAVHY010000056.1:0-16468 GCA_049686315.1 Candidatus Acidiferrum sp.
CAGCACTGCTGCGCCCCATGTCCTCAGGATTGCCCCGTTCTCCACGACCCGTTCTTAGGTTTGTAGCGCCGACATCCGGCCGGCTCTTGGGCTCGCATTTGTAGGGCCCGCCTTCTGAGGCGGACCGCCACCACTTTTGCTTGGCGCGGATCCCGGGAGCCAGTCTATCTCCGCGTTCTCTCTTCTCTTGCCTCTGTGAACTCTGCGTTAAAGCCTTTGCCTTTCCTGAGCCGCCGCGCCCCAACGCTGCGCTACAATAATCAATCGCATGCTCTCCTTCATAGACGCGCGCCAACTCGTCATCACACAATCCAAAACTCACGCCAGTCCTCGCCCTACCCTCTCTCTTTCGGTCTCGGATGCCCTCGGCTACGTGCTCGCCCAGGGAATCCGCACCGACCGCGAATATCCTCCCTTCGACCGTTCCACCCGCGATGGCTACGCCGTTCGAGCCAGCGAAGCCGCGCAGGGCACCTCGCTTCGGTGCGTTGGTGAAATCAAAGCCGGCGACACGGTCTCTTCGCCCCTCGCCACCGGAACCTGCATCCAAATCATGACCGGCGCAGCCGTTCCACCCGGCGCAGAGGCTGTGGTCATGATCGAATTCACGCGTCGCATCGGCGACACGGTTACATTCGATCGCACCACCGCGCCTGCCCAAAACATTGTGCCGCGCGCCAGCGAAGCTCGCGCCGGCGACATCGCGCTCCAGCCCGGACTACGCCTTGGCTACGCTGAATTGGCCGTCGCCGCTCAAGTTGGCGCGGTCAATTTCCGTTGTTACAAGAAGCCGCGCGTCGCCATCCTTTCCACGGGCGACGAAGTTGTGCCCATCACCAAAACGCCTGGCCCCTTCCACATTCGCAATAGCAACACCGTCTCCCTCGCTGCCCAAATTCAGCTTGCTGGAGGCGAGCCAGTCCCGCTGCCGAACGCTCTCGATCGCGTCGATGATCTTTCCGCAAAAATCGAGCAAGGCCTCCGCGAGGACATTTTGGTCCTCTCCGGCGGGGTCTCGATGGGGAAGTACGACCTCGTCGAATCCGTGCTGAAAGGCCTGGGCGCCGAATTTTATTTTGACGCCGTCGCTATCCGCCCGGGAAAGCCCACGGTCTTCGGCCGCTGCCGCAACACTCTGGTTTTCGGGCTGCCCGGCAACCCTGTCTCCACCATGGTCACCTTTCAGCTCTTCGTTATTCCCGCGTTGGACATCCTCAGTGGTACTGAGCCGCGGCCTCTCCCCCAACTCGAAGCCACCCTCGCCGAACCGCTCAAGGAAAAAGCCGGCCTCGCACACTTCCTTCCCGCGCGTCTCGACTGGCCTGCCACTGTTCCCATGGTCCGCGCTCTTCGCTGGCATGGTTCTGGCGACATCTCCACGCTCACGCGTGCGAACTGTTTCTTGATCGTCCCCGCTGACCGCACACAAATTCCCGCGGGAGAGAAAGTTTCCGTTCTGCCTCGCACCGACGTACTCTAGACAATCAACATGGTCAAGCTCTCCCACTATTCCAAGCGCGGGGAAGTCACCATGGTCGACGTCTCCTCCAAGACCGTCACCACCCGCACTGCCGTCGCTCATGCCTTCGTACGCATGTCTCCCCGCGTCCTTCGTGCCGTCCGCCGGCTGAAGAATCCCAAGGGCAATCCTCTCGAAGTCGCCCGGATCGCGGGAATTTCTGCGGCCAAACGCACTGCGGAGTGGATACCTCTTTGTCATCCGCTCCCCATCACTCACATTGATGTGACCCCAAGCCTGTGCAAAGATGGGGTGGAACTGCTTTCCCGGGTCACGGCCACCGCGCAAACTGGCGTGGAAATGGAGGCGTTGGTCGCCGTCACTTGTGCTGCTCTCACGGTTTATGACATGTGCAAGGCCCTCGATAAAAGCATTGAGATTACCCGCGTCCACCTGCTGGAAAAGACCGGCGGCAAGAGTGGCGACTACCACCGCGCCCCTGCGAAATCGTCTCGGAGCGCCGGGCGATGAGCGCAGCCTCCAGCAAGACCGTGAAGCTGCTGGTTGCCGAAGATAACCCGATGGTTCGCGATCTGGTCGCTAAGGGCCTCGAACCCTACTGCGAAGTCATGATCGCTGCCGATGGCGCTGACGCTCTCCTCAAAGTAATCGACGAGCCACCCGACGTCATCCTCTGCGATTACAGCATGCCCGGCTTGAATGGCCGCCAGCTCTTTGAAAAGCTTCGCGGTCGCGAATCCACGCGCCACATCCCGTTTCTCTTTATGGCCAGCCGCAGCGACATTGAAGAGCGCCTCCGGCCGCTCATTGACGGCGCGGAGGATTTCATCGCCAAACCGTTCCTGGTCAAGGATCTTGTTCGCTCCGCCAAGAAAGTGGTCGATCGCCTGCACCTGGAAAAGCTGCAGAAACAAGCTTCCCGCCCCGGCGTGATTCAGGGTCGCCTCGAGGAAATGAGCATGGTCGATCTCATGCAGTCCCTCGAAATGGGTCAGAAGTCCTGCCGCCTGAAAGTTCAGAAGGGCGACGATCGCGCCGAACTCTACTTCGCCAGTGGCCAGTGTCGCGATGCGAAAATCAACGATCTCGCGGGCGACGACGCCGTCTTCAAAGTCGTTCTCTGGACCGAAGGCGAGTTTGAAATTGATTTCAATGCTGCCAGCGCTTCCAGTGCTACCACCACGACTCGCAGCACCACCGGCCTTCTCATGGAAGCAATGCGCCTAATGGACGAAGCCAACCGCGACGCCGTGAACACGGGTTGAGAGTTCTAAGTTCTCAGTTTTAAGCTATAAGTTTTTCGGCACAATCTTAAATTAGTGCACGATTTCCTTTTTACTTAGAACTGATAACTGAGAACTGACAACTTTTCCATGCGCGTCGCCATTCTCACAATCAGTGATTCTGTTGCGCGAGGTGAACGCGAGGACCTTTCCGGCCCCGCTCTTGTCGAGCGTTGCCGCCAACTCGGCTGGGTCATCACCTCCGCGTTGCGCTGCTCCGATGACCCAGCAGCTTTACGCAGCCAGTTGCGCACCGTCGCCGATGCCGGCCACACGGACGTCGTGCTTACGACTGGCGGCACTGGCCTCGGCCCGCGCGATAACACCCCCGAAGCGACGCTCGACGTTGCCGATCGCAGCATTCCTGGCATAGGCGAAGAGATTCGCCGCAAGGGCACCGAGAAAACACCCACCGCCATCCTCTCGCGCGGTGTCGCCGCCATTCGCCATAAAACCATCATCGTGAATCTGCCCGGCAGTCCCAAGGGCGCCGTCGAGTCCCTGGAAGTCATCGCGCCTCTGCTCCCCCACGCCGTCGAGACCCTCCACGGTGCGCGCCACGACTGACTTTCTCTTGGGTTTTCCTCCTTTCTCCTGGGTTTGTAGTGGCCGACCTTCAGGTCGGTTCTTGGGTTTGCTTTTTCCCTTAACTCACCGTAACAATGATCTGATTATGACTACCAAACTCTCGGACAAGAACCTCGCCGTTCTTGGCACCGGCAAACTCGGCAGCATCCTCCTTCGCGCCTATCTCAAGCAGGGTCTATTCTCCGCCAAGTGCGTGGCCGCCACTGTACGCCACGAGGAGAAGGCCGCCGCTCTCGCTAAGGAACTCGGCATCAACGTCGGCACTAACAATCGAGACGCCGCAAAAGATGCTGACGTCGTCCTCCTCGCGGTCAAACCCCAGGTCGTTGGCGATGTCCTGAAGGAAATCAAGCCCGCTCTTGGCAAAGACACTCTCGTCATTTCCGTCGCCGCCTCTGTCCCCACCTCCTATATCGAACAGCGCGCCGGCGAAAAAGTCCCGGTAGTGCGCGCCATGCCGAACACCTGCTCCGCCGTCGGTTGCGGAATGACCGGCATTTGCCGAGGCTCGCACGCTTCCGCGGAGCATCTCGAGATTGCCAAGGCCATGTTCGGTGCGGTCGGCCGCACTGTGGTTGTCGACGAAAAAAATATGGACGCGGTCACCGGCCTCTCTGCCAGTGGCCCCGCCTTCGCCTATATCATTCTCGAATCGCTTGCCGAAGCGGGCGTCAAGGTCGGCCTTCCCCGTGATATCGCCACTCTGCTCGCCGCCCAGACCATGAAAGGTTCCGCAAGCGTTGTCCTGGAGACCGGCGATCACCCTGCACTCCTCAAGGACGCCGTCACCACCCCGGCCGGATGCACCATCGATGGCATCATGGAACTTGAAGAAGGGAAGCTGCGCGTCACGCTCATCAAGGCCGTGGTGAAAGCCACGCAACGAGCTGGCGAACTACTCTTCGAAAAGTGAGTGATGCTTGGCCTTGAACTTGCCTGGGTAATTTGTGTTAGCATGCGCAGGGAGCACAAAGTATGCCTGCGGCCTACATCCCGGTTCTGGTTTTTGCTTTAATCGTGCTTTCATTTCCTGTGCTCGCTCTCCTCGTTTTCAAACTGATTCGCCCCGAATCCCGCGGCGGTCCGGCCAAATTCCAGCCTTATGAATGCGGTGTTCCTCCGGAGAGCAATGCTCGCGGCCGTTATTCTGCGCGCTTCTACGTGGTTGCCATGCTCTTCGTCATCTTTGACGTGGAAACCATGTTCCTCTTCCCGTGGGCCATCCTCTACCGCTCCTGGGTGGCCGCACACGAGGGTGCGTTTGCCTTGATTTCCATGTTCGTCTTCCTCGGCATCCTGCTCGTGGGCTACATCTGGCTCTACAAAAAAGGTGCACTCGACTGGGCTTAGCCCTAGACCTGCTTGCCCCGGGGCTCGAGGGGAACGAAGTCCATGGGAACGCACCTGTAGCGCAGGGCGAATCTTCGAGGCCTGCGGCTTTTCTCTTGGGTTTGCCGCCTTTCTCATGGGCTTGTAGTAGCCGACCTTCAGGTCGGTTCTTGTTCTTGGGTTTGCTTTTTTCCCTACCTAAACCCTACAACCCGTCATTCTGAACGGAGTTTGCGAAGCGAGGAATCCCTCTTCCGCTTCGGACTTTAGGCCAGGCTCAAACTTACAACTCAGAACTTTTCCTCTATCGCCGCCCGCACACATTGACTGCTTTTATCTCCTATGTTAGAAACGCTGTGAGCAATCGGAATGGTTGTCAGGTCATAGATGGGAGTGTCCGTCCAAAAGGGAGTGGTTCGCGTGTTTTCGCTCCTTCCTTTCGCGCGCAACTCTTTTGGCGGCCATCCTCAATTGATCGAGTTCACGGCCAACTGATCTTCAGCTTTTCTGGCCGTCGCAGTGCATCACAATGGTCCCAGGGTCCATGGCAGACGAGTCCAAGGTACCCCCAAAACCCGAGAGTTCTCAGCCGGAACCAGTCGGCGCACCTTCTGCGCCTGCGCCGAAGAGCGCGCCGACACCCGCGCCTCCTGCCGCCCCGAAGCCTGCGCCTCCGGCTCCCAAACCTCCAGTTCCACTGCAAATCCCTCTTGATAGTGAACTAGCGAAGCGTTACCGCGTGCGCTTTGGCGCTGCCATCCTTGACGCCTTGGAGGACCGTAAGCAACCTTACCTGGTTATCGACGCGGCGCAACTCTCCGAGATTGCCCGTTATTCCCGCGATGAAGAGAAATTCGATCTCCTCGAGGACTATACCGCGGTCGACTGGCCTCGCCGCGAGAAGCGTTTCGACCTCATCGCAATTCTCTATTCGTTTCCGCACAATGTCCGCCTCCGCCTGAAAATTCCTGTCGCCGCCAGTGAACGTCTCGCCAGCCTCGTGGAGTTTTGGCCCGCCGCTAACTGGCTTGAGCGCGAGATTTTCGACATGTTTGGCATCGAATTTGTCGGCCACCCCGGCCTGAAGCGCATTCTTCTTCCCGACGGGTGGCAGGGGCATCCCCTGCGCAAAGATTACGACATTCTTCAACAGGACACGGCCTGGGTTCGTGAGAATCTGGGCATCGAAAGCGGCCAATAGGTTCAGGAGAAGTGACAGACACCTTGCAAGATCATGTGACGCAAAAAGAAGAAACGCTCCTGGGCGCCGATGAACTCGTCCTCAATATGGGACCGCAGCATCCGTCAACCCACGGTGTGCTGCGCGTGAAGCTCAAACTCGATGGCGAGCGCGTCCGCGGCACCGAGTGCGTCATCGGCTATCTCCATCGTGGGGTCGAGAAAATCGCCGAGAGCCGTACCTACCAGCAGTTCGCGCCTTACGTTGATCGCATGGATTACGTCGCCGCCGTGAGCAATGGCCTGGGTTACTGTGAAGCCGTCGAGAAGCTGCTGAATGTCGAAGCGCCCCTTCGAGCGAGGGTCATTCGCACCATCCTCACTGAACTTCAGCGCATTGCCAGCCACCTGCTGTGGCTAGGCACGCATGCCCTGGACATTGGAGCCCTGACCCCGCTCTTTTACTGCATGCGTGAGCGGGAAGAAATTCTGAAAATTTTTGAGAAGTATTGCGGCGCGCGCCTGACCACGCATGCGTTCCGCATTGGCGGTCTGCAATACGAATCCTATGACGGCTTCGAAAAGGATGTGGAGCGATTTTGCAACGATTTCGTGCACCGCATCCAGGAGTATGTGGACCTTCTCACCGGCAACAGCATCTGGATTGGCCGCACGCGCAATGTCGGCGTTCTCAATGCTGCCGACTGCATCGCACTTGGCGCTAGTGGCCCGATCCTGCGCGCTAGCGGCGTCAAGTGGGACCTTCGCAAAGCTCAGCCCTACGCCGCCTACGACCAGTACAAGTTCGAGATTCCCACCGGCGCTAACGGCGACACCTATGATCGCTACATGGTGCGCATGGAAGAGATGCGCCAATCGCGCCTCATCTGTCTTCAGGCGATTGAAAACATTCCCGAAGGCCCCATTTTGGGTAAGGTCGGCAAAGTCCTGAAGCCGCCTCCGGGAGAGATCTATCATTCCATCGAGGCCCCCAAGGGCATTCTGGGGTATTACATCGTCAGCGACGGCACTACGCAACCCTATCGCGTGCGAGTGCGTCCCCCCTCGTTTGTGAATCTGCAAGCTCTCGACAAGATGGTCCGCGGCCACTTGGTGGCGGACGTGGTCGCCATCATTGGCACGCTGGACATTGTCCTCGGCGAGGTGGATCGCTAGCCCATGAACCCGACCACCCAAGCTCTTCTCACCTTCCTCCAAACCTGGTGGGTTGAACTGCTATGCGGCGTGGTCATCGTGGCTGTGGTTCCCCTCATCGCCGGCTACGTCGTGCTTGTCGAACGCAAGCTCATGGCCGACATGCAGGCGCGCCTCGGACCTATGCGCGTTGGCCCGCACGGCCTGCTGCAACCCATCGCCGACGCCGTCAAGCTCCTCATCAAGGAAGACATCGTCCCCGACAACGCCGATGTGCTGATCTTCTGGTTTGCCCCGGTAATCTCCATGGTTGCTGCTCTCACTTCCATGGGCGCGATTGCTTTTGGCCCCACATTTCAAGTGGCTCGCGACATCAACATCGGCATTCTCTTTGTTGTCGGTGTCAGCTCGCTGGGCTTTCTCGGCATCATTCTTGGCGGTTGGGCCTCTAATAGCCACTACTCCATCATCGGTGCCATCCGCAGCACGGCTCAACTGGTTAGTTACGAAACCGCCGGTGGGCTCGCCATTATCAGTGCTTTGCTTCTCTCCGGTACGCTGAAGATTCGCGCCATCGTCGATGCCCAGCAGCACGACGGTGTGTGGTTCATCTTCCTCGCGCCCGTGGCATTCTTCACTTATCTTGTCGCCTCCATCGCCGAAACCAACCGCGCCCCCTTCGATCTTCCCGAAGCGGAATCCGAACTCGTTGCGGGCTACATGACGGAATACAGCGGCTTCCGCTGGGCGCTTTATTTCCTGGGCGAGTATGCCAACATGATTGTCGTCGGCTCCGTCGCCGCCACCCTCTTCCTGGGCGGATGGCTGCGTCCGTTCCCTAATGTTCACTGGCTCGATTGGCTGGATTTTCTCCCGGCAGTTCTCATCGGCCTGGTGGGTATCTATTGCATCTATAGGGCAGGGAAGCAACCTGTTCCCATCCAGACTTGGTTCATGTGGGCCGTGGCTCTCGCCTGCTTCGCTGTGGCCGCCGTCTTTGCCATGCCCTACTTTCTCGCGCCGCTGAAATTTATCTTGCCAGGCCTCAACGGCGCCTTCTGGTTCCTTCTGAAGGTCTCCGCCTACATTTACGTCTTCATGTGGCTGCGTTTTACCCTGCCTCGTTACCGCTTTGATCAGCTCATGCATCTCGGCTGGTACATCCTGATTCCGCTGGCCATCGTCAATGTTTTCGCCGTCGGGATTGCCCTTTTGCTCGAATCCGAATTTGGCTGGAACCGCTGGCTGGCCTTGATCGTCACTACCGCCTTCACTTTGGTTGTTGCTTTCTTCCTGGCGCATTTGCACGATAAGCGCACCGCGGCGGCTTCCATTGCCGCTCCGGACGCAACGGACTCTTATGCTGGATAACTTTATTTTCTATTTCTTTGCGGGCGTGGCGGTGCTCAGCGCGGCGCTGATGGTCACGCGACGCAACGCCATCCACAGCGCTGTATTTCTGATCACCACGCTCCTTGCGACCGCCGGAATTTTCCTTCAACTCGGCGCCGAGTTCCTGTTCATCGCGCAAATCATCTTGTATGTCGGCGGCATCATGGTGCTGTTCATTTTCGTGATTATGCTAGTCCGGCTCGATGTCGCCATCCACCAGATTCGCTTTCGCATGCAGAAGTTGGTGAGTGTGTTGGTGGCGCTGGCTCTCGGGGTGGAAGGTACTGTGGTCCTTCTTTTGGCCCGCAAGCTCCCCGGTCAGGGTCTGCTCATCCAGGGAAGCGCTTCCGCCGATAAGCTGTCTCCCAATTCCGAGAAGTTGGCCGAAAGCCTTTTCAGCAACTACCTGTTGCCCTTCGAAATCGCCAGCGTGCTCCTGCTGGTCGCCATGGTCGGCGCCGTGGTGATGGCCAAGAACAAGAAAAGGACCGAGGAACCATGATCTCTCCGGCTCACTACCTCTTTCTCAGCCTGGCGCTTTTCCTGATCGGCTGCATTGGTGTGATCACACGTCGCAACGTCATCGTTGTATTGATGTCCATCGAACTCATCCTCAATGCCGTCAACATCAACCTCGTGGTTTTTTCTCGTGTCTTTGGCGATGTTGCCGGGCAGGTCTTTGCTCTTTTTATCATCGCAGACGCCGCCGCGGAAGCCGCTGTCGGCCTCGGCATCATGATTGCTTTCTTCCGCAACCGCGAGACCGTCCTCGCCGATGAAATGGACCTCCTCAAATGGTAGCCATCGACGCATCGCGCTTGTATAGTGGCCGGTCTTTAGGCCGGCCAGTCTGCAGGGGGTCGCGTCCATGACCTCTCCCAACTACTTCCTCGAGCATCTTTGGCTCATTCCCTTGTTTCCGCTCATCACCGCGGCGCTCATGCTTTTTGTCGGCCGCCTCCTTCCGAAGGATGCCGTCAACCTTCTCTGTGTAGGTAGCGTCTTCCTTTCCTTTGTCCATGCCGTCGGTGCCGTGCTCGCCCTCATCTCTTTCGAACCGGGCCATCGTGTTTTTCAGCAAATCCTTTTTGAATGGGTCACACCCGGCCCCATCCCCGTTGGCGGGGTTCTCACGCCGTTCATTGCCGATTGGGGCTACCTGCTCGACCCGCTCTCCTGCGTCATGGTTCTCGTGGTTACGGGAGTCGGCTTCCTCATCCACATCTACTCCATCGGTTACATGGGCCATGAAGGTGGCTATTACCGCTTCTTTGGCTACATGAACCTGTTCATGTTCTCCATGCTAACGCTGGTCCTCGCCAACAACCTCCTGCTCATCTTCGTTGGCTGGGAAGGTGTCGGCCTGTGCAGTTACCTTCTGATCGGTTTTTACTTTCTGAAGAAATCTGCTGCGGACGCGGGCAAAAAGGCTTTTATCGTCAATCGCGTGGGTGACACCGGCTTCCTCCTGGGCGTCTTTCTCATCGCCACAACTTTTGGCACCGTCCGCTTCACCTCGCAGGGTCTCGCCGACCCAGTCGCCTTTACCGGCATCGCCGAAACGCTTAAGGCCATGATCGACCACAATCCTTTACTCGTCGGCGCCCCTGTCTTCACCGCCATCGCCCTGCTTCTCTTCATTGGCGCCACCGGCAAGTCCGCTCAGCTGCCTCTCTACGTTTGGCTGCCGGACGCCATGGAGGGCCCCACGCCGGTCAGCGCCTTGATCCACGCGGCCACCATGGTCACCGCCGGTGTGTACATGGTCGCCCGCATGAACGCCATCTATCAGCTCGCGCCCATCGCCATGGACGTCGTCGCCGTTGTGGGCGCTCTCACCGCCATTTTTGCGGCCTCCATGGCCCTCGTTCAGAACGACATTAAGAAAGTTCTCGCCTATTCCACCATCAGCCAGCTCGGCTATATGTTCCTCGCCCTTGGTGTAGGTGCCTTCGCCGCCGGCATTTTCCATCTGATGACCCACGCCTTCTTCAAGGCTCTTCTCTTTCTTGGTGCCGGCAGCGTGATCCACTCCCTCTCCGGGGAACAAGACATCCGCAAAATGGGCGGCCTCTGGAACAGCATTCCTGCCACTTCCCGGCCGTTCCTGGTTGCCACTCTTGCGATTGCAGGCATGCCGCCATTCGCCGGTTTCTTCAGCAAGGACGAAATCCTTGGGCGCACGTTCGGGCGTGCAGCCATGGTCGATCGCTATCTTGCGCTCTGGATCGTCGGCCTGGTGACTGCCGGCCTCACAGCCTTCTACATGTTCCGCCTGTTTTTCCTAACCTTCCGCGGTCTCTCTCGCGTTTCTCCCGAGGTGGAACACCACATTCACGAATCTCCCAAAACCATGACCGTGCCTCTGATGATTCTCGCTGCTCTCTCGATCGTGGGCGGATGGTTTGCGCTTCCTACTCTTTGGGGCGAGGAAAGCTCCTTCGAAAGATTTCTTGAGCCTGTGGTTCGCGGCGTCGTTCCGGAAACGGCCGCTGTCATATTTGCCCATCACACCGTGCTTACCGAATACATACTAATGTTCGCTTCTGTTGGCATCGCGCTCTTCGGCATTTTGCTGGCTTACAGGCTCTATCTCCAGAACCCCCAGCTTCATGCCAGAGTTGCCGCTTCCTGGCCGCGCCTGCACAATCTTTTGGTTCACAAATATTATGTGGACGAAATCTACGACGCGCTGTTCGTCAATCGCATCAAGGACCTGAGCTCCGCGCTCATTCTCTTCGATGCCAAGGTGATCGATGGCCTCGGTGTCGATGGCGCCGGTTGGCTCGCCCGCGCCTTATCCGGAATTTCCATGTGGTGGGACAAATGGATTGTCGATGGCCTCGTTAATTTCGTTGGCAAATTCACCCGTTTACTCAGCCAGCCGATTCGCATGTTTCAAACCGGCGTGTTCTCCAGTTACGCCTTGATGATTCTGCTCGGGCTGGTCATTCTGCTCGCGTATTACGGCCATCACATGCAAGTTTTAGTGCGCAGCCTGCGCTGAAAGGGCGATTCGCATGCAGCTTTTTTCTCATCATCTCCTCAGCGTGATCCTCTTCACGCCAACCCTGGGCGCGCTGGTGCTTATGTTCATCCCGCGCGGGTCGCAAATGCTTCATCGCGTCGTCGGCAATTTCTTCGGCATTCTGGGGTTCGCTGTTTCCGTTCCACTGGTTCTCCACTTTCCCGCAGGCTATGCGGGCTATACCCTCAATGAATCTGCCGACTGGATTCCCTCCATCGGCGCGCGATACTCTCTCGGTCTCGATGGGATCAGCTTTCTCCTCGTCATGCTCACCACCGTCCTCGGCATGATCGCCATCCTTTCTTCCTGGGCCGCCATTCAGACGCGTACCAAGGAATACTACATTCTTCTTCTCCTCCTGCAGACCGGCATGCTCGGCGTGTTCATGTCCCTGGATTTCTTCCTGTTTTACGTTTTTTGGGAAGTAATGCTTGTGCCTATGTATTTCCTCATCGGCGTCTGGGGCAGCGATCGCCGGCTCTATGCGGCTATTAAATTCTTCCTCTACACTCTTGCCGGCTCGGTCCTGATGCTGCTGGGCATCTTAGCTCTTTATTTCAACGCGGCGAAGCTCACCGGGGTGCAGACATTTGATATTCCGACGCTTCTGGCTACTGCGCAGCAGTTTCCTGACTCTCTGAAGGTCTGGCTTTTCTGGGGCTTCTTTTTCGCCTTTGCCATTAAAGTCCCCATGTTCCCGTTCCACACCTGGCTGCCCGATGCGCACACGGAGGCTCCCACTGCAGGATCCGTTATCTTGGCCGGCGTTCTGCTGAAAATGGGGACGTACGGCTTTATCCGTTTTTCTCTGCCGTTGCTTCCGGCTGACCCTGGCTTGCGCGCGAAAATTGTTAACATTCTCATTCTTCTTTCTCTCATTGGCATCGTCTACGGCGCCATCGTCTGCCTCATGCAGAAAGACATGAAGCGCTTGATTGCCTACAGTTCCGTCAGCCACTTGGGTTTCTGCACCCTGGGAATTTTTGCCCTCACACCCAACGGCCTCTCCGGCAGCGTCCTTCAGCAGATCAATCACGGCATCTCCACGGGCGCGCTCTTCCTCATCGTTGGTGTGCTTTATGAGCGCCGCCACACTCGCCTTATCTCCGAGTTCGGTGGCCTTGCCACTCCCATGCCAAACTTCGCCGCGATCTATCTGATCGTTAGCCTCAGTTCTCTCGGCATGCCGCTGCTCAACGGTTTCATCGGGGAATTTACCATTCTCCAGGGCGCTTTCATCGTCAACAAAGCTTGGGCCGCTTGGGGCACACTAGGCATCGTGCTCGGTGCTGCCTATCTGCTCTGGCTCTACCAACGCACCATGTTCGGCCCCGTCACTCACGACGTGAACAAGAACCTCCCGGACATGAACCTTCGTGAGTACGCCGTTCTTCTCCCCCTCGTTGCTCTTGCCTTCTGGATCGGCATCTACCCCAAGCCCTTTTTTGCCTACATCAACAATCCCGTGGAAAAAATCGTTCGCCAGGTAAACCCGGATTTCTACAAGAGATCCAGGCCGCAATTGGCCGAATTACCGCAAGTGCCGCCGCCCAGCCAGCCCGCTCCGCTCCCGTCTGCGACCCCTGCGTTGGAGGTTAAGTAAAGCGCGCCGATGCATTCTTTCCTAAATCCGATCGTCAATTACATCCACGGCGATGGCCTCGTCATTCTGCCGGAAATGGAACTGCTTCTCTTCGCTCTGGGTATCCTCATTTTCGATTTCCTTCTGGACAAAAAAGAAAAGCATTGGAACGCGATCCTCGCCCTCCTCGGTGTTGCCGCCAGCGGCCTCGGTTTATACATGCAGGTGCAGCGCTATAACGTTCTCCACGTGGACCAGCCGGGCTCTCCAGGCTTGCTCGGCTTTCATGACACCGTCGTCGTCGATGGTTTCTTTATCGTATTCGCCGTGCTGTTTCTTGCCGCCACCGCTCTTGTGATTCTTCTCTCCGTCCGCTACCTGGATCTGGAACGCGAACAAGAGGGCGAATATTACGCCCTGCTTCTCCTTTCTTGCATCGGCATGATGTTCATGGCTTCCGGCAACGACCTCATTGTCTTGTTTCTTGGCTTGGAAACCATGGCCCTCAGTTTCTACGTCATGACCGGCTTTCTTCGCGCCAACAAACGCTCCAATGAAGCCGCGATGAAATACCTTCTCCTCGGCGCATTCAGTTCCGGCATCCTCGCCTACGGTTTTTCGCTTCTCTACGGCGTTAGCATGGGTTCTACAAACATAGGTGTTATTGGCGACATACTCGAGAAACGCCTCCGGTACACTTTCGCCCACGGCCTCACAGACTGGTTGGTTGTTTTGGCTTTCGTTACCGTTGCCAGCGGGCTCTTCTTTAAGGTCGCCGCTGTTCCATTCCACCAGTGGGCCCCCGATGTCTATGAAGGTGCTCCTACACCCATTACCGCCTACATCAGTGTCGCTTCAAAAACCGCCAGCTTCGCCTTGCTCCTGCGCCTCATGATTTCCACGTTCTACGCTTCACAAGCCACCTGGCTCTACCTCATTGGTGGCGTCGCAGTTGCTTCGCTTACTTGGGGCAATTTCGCAGCCCTCACACAAACCAACATCAAGCGCCTGCTCGCCTACTCCTCCATTGCCCATGTCGGTTACATTCTTCTCGGCCTCGTCGCCGGCAACGCCACGGGCCTCACGGGTATGATCTATTACCTCATCGCCTATGGTTTCATGACCATCGGCGCCTTCGCGGTTGTCGTTGTAATGCGCCAGCGTGGCCTGATCGGCGACACGCTGGACGACCTCGACGGTCTCTACCAGCGCAGCCCCGCCGCCGCGCTTCTTCTTCTGATCTTCATGCTCTCCTTGGCGGGCATTCCCCCCACCGCTGGCTTCGTGGGCAAATATTTTATTTTCCAGTCGCTCATCGAAACCCATCATCCCATCCTCGCCGTTTTTGGAGCGCTGTATATCGTTCCCGCGCTCTACTATTACTTCCGCGTGGTCGTCCACGCCTGGATGAAGAAGCCGGGCGAAGCCCCTGCGCCGCACATGACTAACGCGCAGGCTATCGCTCTGGGTGCCGCGGTGTTTGTCACTCTGGCTGCGGGGTTGTATCCTGAGCCGTTCACGCGGCTGGCGCGTTATGCCTTCGGACAATAACGAAAACAAAGATGCGAAGCTGACACCCGCGGAGCAACAAGCCAAGAGTTTCTCCCAGCAATTTGCCATGGCGATGGAGTTGCCTTTCATCATCGTGGCCGCGGTGATCATCGGCGGCATGCTTGGTTATTTCCTTGATCGTTGGTTGCGCACAACGCCGGTGCTGATGCTTGTGCTTGGCGGCCTGGGATTCATTGCGGGACTGCGAGACGTCCTCAGCCGCGCCAAAAAGGGAAGCGATGGGAGAAACGCAAGCTAGTCGTCCGCGCTTCCACAATCTCGAGCATCTTATTGCTGAACTGACCCTGGCCGTCGGCTTTGTGGCTGCGATCTTTGTTGGCCTTTTCCAGGGCTGGGTGTGGGGCGCGGGGATCGGCATTGGAGCGGTTCTCGCGTGGCTGAACTTTCGCTGGCTGAAGCATGCTATTGGTGCCCTTTCGGCGGCCGCGACAGCTCAGTCAAATCAGCAAAAAGCCCGCGTGCCGCTTGGCGCTTACTTCCTGGCGATGTTTCGCTACGCGTTGATAGCCATCGCCGTGTATGTTATCTTCAAGTATCTAAGGGTTCCCATTTTGAGCATGATCGCTGGTTTATTCGCATTGGGAGCGGCCACCCTTGTGGCCTGTTTGTACGAAATCCTGCGTCCGGTGGGCTGATTCATGGAAGAACAAATTAGTAGTTTGACGCAACTGGTGAACCGAATCTTCGGACCGCTTGCTCTCCAGATCCTTCACGCGCTGAGCATCCAACCGGAAAACTACGACACTCCTATACCTGAGTACGTCGTAATGGCATTCGTGGTTCTCGTCGTTGCAACCCTGCTGGCGCTGATTTTGCGCTCGCGTCTCTCTGTGGACCGTCCCGGCGCCATGCAGCAGATCGCCGAGGGTTTGCTCACGAACCGGTTGGGTTTTGGCATCAAGGATGTCCTGGAAGTGAATGCGGGCCATGATGCTGGCAAATTCATTGCTTTCACTGGCTCGATTTCTATCTTCGTGTTGATGGCCAACCTTCTGGGGGTCGTCCCCGCGTTTCATTCTCCAACAGGTTATTCCGTCGTTCCCCTCGCTTGCGCCATGCTCACGTTCCTGTACTTTAACTGGCAAGGCCTGCGACACCACGGGCCCTTTGGCTATACCAAGCATTTTGCGGGTCCCATTTGGTGGCTATCTTGGCTGATCTTCCCCGTGGAGATTATCAGCACCTCGGCGCGCTTGCTTTCCCTCACCGTTCGTCTCTGGGCCAATATCTTCGCCAGCGACCTCATCTACGCAATCTTCTTGGGACTGTTGATTCAGCCATACGTGTGGGCCGCGGAAAAGAGCGCCATCCTGGCGATTCCGTTCGCGGTCTTGGCGGCGTTCATCCCCCTGGTGTTCGTCGCGCTGCACATTTTCGTGTCCATCATTCAGGCTTATATTTTCACGGTTCTTCCCTCGATCTATATCGGAACCGCCGTTTCCGAGGGCCATTGAAAAATTTCGTTGCGCCGTTTCAGTGTGAGACCGGTTGTAGGGCGTAGATCCGGGAACCACCTCCTGGCGGCAATTGCAAAAGGAGGCAGTATGAAGAAACTAGCAGGGATCGGAACTGCTCTGGTGACCTTGTTGCTCTTGGCGCCAGCAGCGTTTGCGCAGGCAGCAGATGCAGGCGGCGGCGAGAAGGGCCATTTGTACATCGCGGCAGCTTTCGGCATGGCCTTGGCCGCGTTCGGTGGCGCCCTAGGTCAATCCAAAGTAGCGTCTGCGGCTTGCGAAGGTATGGCAAGGAATCCAGGTGCTGCCGGAGCCATCCAGACGGCCATGATTCTCGGCTTGGTGTTCATCGAGACGCTTGCGCTCTTCACATTGGCCGTTGTGTTTGTGAAGGTCAAGTAACACTTTAAAGGAATTCATCAAAAC
>JBAVHY010000057.1:0-2610 GCA_049686315.1 Candidatus Acidiferrum sp.
ACCGAGGCGCGCACGTACTACCAAAAACATCCCGCGAAATATCAGACTCCCGAGTCGTTCACCTTTCAGTCCATCTCCATCCTGCCGCCACAAAATCCCACCGCGGACCAGAAGAAAGAAGGCCTGCGCAGAGCGACCGAGGCGCTTAAACAGGCCAAAGCCACAAAGCGCACTCAGGAATTCGGATTATTGGCGGAGAAGGTTTCCGAAGATGACTTTCGCGTAAACATGGGCGACCACAAAGCGGTGGAGAAAGAGAAGTTGCCACCACAGGTCGTGAAGGCATTCCTGGCGATGAAGCCCGGCCAAGTGAGTGACCTGATCCAGATCGAGCAGGCTTATACGATTATCCGGCTGAATCAACATTCTCCTGTGAAGAAGCTGAGTTTCGAAGAAGTCAAAGCCAGCCTACGGACCGAACTCCAGAAATCCAAATACGAACAACTCCGCGCGGGCCTCGACAAACGATTGCGAGCAAACGCGAAGGTGGAAGTCCTATAGGCCAAGCGGTCGCGATGAGCGCGAGATCCTTGTTCGGGCCGCCTGCCAAGAGCACTTGCGGCCATTTGATTGAAGAATCGCGCGCCCCATTGCCCTCCGAGAACTCCGAAAAAACTAAGAACCGGCCCAGGGACGCCAACGATTACGAAGGAATCGTTGGGGGTGCCCAAACGAGTGATGAGGATTTCAACACTCTCAAGTGGGTGAGATGTCGCAGCGGAGCCGTAGAGGAGGCTGCGCGGGCGGAGGGCCGCGGTGTAAGTCCATTGCAATTAATGACTTGGGAAGTATTCGTGACGGTGGGCAGTTGGCAAGCGTTGTGCAATCACATCTCTAGGGTCGCGCCCCGCCCAAGGACCACCCGAATCTGCCACCAGGAAGGAGTCAAGCGAAGTGACACGGGTTGCCAAATATGCTAATTGCCTGCTGCTCCTAGCGTTCGCCAATGGTGTCCACGCGCAGGTAAAGGTTGGCGACGACGTAAGCATGAACCTGAATGGAACGCTCGTGGGTGGGTATACGGCAAACTACGGTGATCAGATTCCGTCGACCCATGGTCTGAATCTTGGGGGCGACGCGCAACTGAGCGGCTCCTATTACAACCCCAATTTTCTGAATTTCACTGTCAATCCGTATTACAACCAGTCGAGGGCAAACTCCGGTTTTCAGTCGCTGACCGACAGCAGTGGGGTTATCGCCAACGCGAATTTCTTCACCGGCAGTCGTTTTCCGGGTAATGCAAGTTACAACTATTCGCGCGACAGTACAGGGACATTCGGGCAGATTGGGAGCCCGAATTTTACAACCGTGGGAACGGGTCACGGATTCGGGATAGGGTGGAGTGCGTTGCTCCCCGAGTGGCCGACATTTTCTGTGAGCTACTCCCAGGGGGATGGAGGCGGAAACGTATACGGCACGAATGAGGAGTCCCGTTCCTCCATCCATACACTAAATGTGAGATCGTCTTATAAACTGGCTGGGTGGCAATTGAACGCTCAATACGAACATCTCAACATCAGCGCGAACTATCCATCCTTTCTGAGCGGCCAGGCAGGCAACAACTTTTCTGATTCCCGCGGAAACAACTATGGGATCAACGGGAACCATAATCTTCCGTGGCACGGCTCAATCGCAATCACCTTCAACCACTCGAGTTACTCCGGAAACTATGGTTCCACGTCGGTGCAGAATACTGGCGTCACGGATTTCACTACCAACACAGAGACGGCCGTTGTGAACTTTCGTCCGACTCAGAAATTGGGATTGTTCTTCAACCAAACCTATACGGACAATTTGAACGGATTCCTTTACCAAAACGTCGCCAACGCGGGTGCAGGCACACCTCTGCTTCAGATGAATTCCCAGGCCGATTCCTCTACGTTGAGTGGGGGAGCAAACTACAACTTCACGCGAAATCTCTATGGACAAGCGCAAATCACCTATTATGACCAGTCGTATTTTGGGAGTAGCTATCAAGGGAGTTTCTTCTCCGGGACAATAGGCTATGCCAAGCGGATTCTGAACATATTTACGGTGTCCGCCTCGGTGATTGAAAGTTCCAATAAGTTTGCCGACAACTCCCTGGGGTTTGTCGGCAACTTGAATGGTTTCCACCAGTTCGGACGTTGGGAGGCAACGGGGACTTTCAGCTACGCGCAGAATGTACAATCAATCTTGGTGACGTACACGAGCTCCTACTACAACTATAGCGGGAACTTGCACCGCCGGCTGGGAAGGGAAATGCAGTGGACCGGCGCGTTCAATGGTGCGCATAGTGGTTTCACAAATCAGCCGGGCACGGTGAACCGCAGCGAAGGATTTTCAACCAGCCTGGCGGTACGGCGTATTGCCCTGAACGCGAATTACATTCAGTCCAGCGGACAATCCTTGCTTACTAGCACAGGGATACAGCCGCTACCGCCGACACCAGGATTCCCGCCGCTGGGGATCATTGTTTTCAATGGCAAAAGTTATGGTGGCGGAATTTCTGTCACACCAATCCCCCGGCTTTCCATTTCCGGAAATTATTCCCTCGCCACGAGCGACACGCTCAGCAGCACAACTCTTTCGAATAATCGGACCGAACTTTTCTACGGACAGATGCAGTAC
>JBAVHY010000058.1:0-22894 GCA_049686315.1 Candidatus Acidiferrum sp.
GCGGAGCCGGTGCCACGAATCGTAAGTTTCCAAATTCCCTCTACGGTTTCTTCTTCTTTCCGCCTACTTTCGTTTCAATCCCGCCAGTCAGAGTCTGTACCGCTTCTAGGCCTTGCTTGGCTTGCTGGCCATAAGATCCGTTGGGATCCAACTCCACGGCTTTCTGGTACGCTTCCACGGTGCCGGGCTTCAAAGTTACTTCCATCTTGTCACCCACCGTTTTGTAGTCCGCCGAAGCAACCAGGCACGCACCCAACAAGTACCAGCCCTGTGCATTCTTGGGATCCGCCTGCGTCGCCTTCTGCAAGGGCTCGACGGCTTCTTGCATCCGGCCCACCTGATACAAGCTGATACCGAAATTCCGCCACGCCAATCCGGCGTTCGGCGGGTCCAGTTCGGCGCTCTTTGAATACGCCGCTCTGGCCTCGTCTATCTTCCCGGCGCGCGCCAGCACGTTGCCCAGGTTGTTGTAATACCCGGCATTATCAGGCTTGGCCGCGACCGCTTGCTGGTAGGCGTTGATCGCGTCGTCGTTGCGTCCCGCCAAGTCATAAGCCTCGCCCATGCGCGCCCAGAATAGGTGGACATTGGGATCCTTCTCGGGCGCGGCTTTTTGGGCTTCCTGGAATTCAGCCACGGCCTGATTCGACAAATCCGCCACTTTCGCCTTTGCGGCATCTCGCTGGTCCGCTGCCGCCTTGCTCAGCTCTGCCTTCGCCGTCCGCTCTTGCTCCAGCAGCGCCACACCCCTATCAAAATGTTGCTTCATTCCACTGAACTTTGTTTTCTCCTCCTGCTGCTTCTTGAATTGTGCAGCCGCTTCCGGGTTTTGCTTCTCCAGAATTTCTTTGAAGTTCAGGTTGACGGGCGGGTTATCTGTTCCACCGTGCACCTCCAGCGGGACTTCGAATGGCTGTTGGATTTGCGGCGGACGCACGGTTACCGTGTATTTGGCTGACTTCAGATTCGCGAACTGGAATTTGCCATTTGCGTCCGTCTTGGTCTCCTGGGTTACACCTTGGTCGCTCTTAATCGTGACTGGCAGATTCGCCCAGGGTTTCCCGTCAAAATCCAGGATGCTCCCTGTTACGTTTCCGCCTTGCGCCGCCGCCTGCGGGACAGCCACACTTAGCAAGCCTAAGGTCAACAATGCGGCGAGCGAGTACGCTTTCAACAATTTCGACATGCTCCATTCTCCTTTTGTCTTTGAGGAGCCCCGGCCTCGGCTCTCCGGCCGGTGTGTCTCCATTATCGCTCATCTCCAGCGGATTCCAATGGTTGCGATAGGGTTCCTAGGCCGTACCCGCCGCCCGTTCCTGATACGGGATGGGGTCCGCGATTCCTGCTTCGGCGAACGCTCGCAAACGTAACAGACAGCTGTCGCACTTTCCGCACGCCAACTCCTCGCCCTGATAACAAGACCAAGTCAGGTGTAGCGGCGCATCGAGTTCCCTTCCGCGACGAATGATCTCGCTCTTTTTCATTGCGATCACCGGTGTGACCATCTCGAGCTTTGTCTCCGGTTTCGTTCCCACGCGAATCAATTCCTGAAACACGCGGTAATATTCCGGCCGGCAATCGGGATAGCCGGAGCTGTCTTCGGCCACGGCCCCAATGTAAATGGCCCCGGCTCCGATAGCCTCCGCCCAACTGACTCCCACGCTGAGGAAATGGGCATTCCGGAAAGGCACGTAGGTCACGGGAATCGCACTTTCTCCCGGGCTTGCTGCCCCCAACTCATTTTCGGGCACCTTGATGTTCTTGTCTGTGAGCGCCGACCCGCCGATCGCGCGGAAATGCTCCAGCTTCGCCACCAGCCGATCTCGCACTCCGTAAAAATCCGCGATCTTCTCGAATGCCTGCCTCTCGCGTTTCTCCGTCCGCTGCCCATACATGGCGTGCAACAATGCCACGTTTGCCGTACCATGGCGTTCCCGCGCGATTGCCGTGCAGACGCACGAATCCATTCCGCCGCTCAGCAGCACAACCGCTTTGCGCTGATCGCTCATGATACGATGGCCCCTTTCCACATCGTCTACTCTCTATCTTTTGTGCGTCACGCTCACTCAGACGCCACGCAATGCGGCGTCCCACACGATCTTGTGCAATTGCAAACCAAGCCGCGCGTCAAACCCGTCCTCTAACATCCATTCAACAAGTTGCCGCGGTTCCAAGCCTTGCCACTCCCCCTTGGGATCCTCATGCACGGGCGAGAACAGTACTTCATGCACAAGTTCCGATAGCTTGTTCACACGCGTGAAGTCTCTCGCAAACTCATAATCTTTCCGGCTGGAGACCACGAATTTCACTTCATCCTTCTTATTTAATTCGGCAAGGTTCCGCATGTCGAAGGTGCCCGGCTCGCCGGAATCGGGGCACTTCACGTCTACAATGCGGACGACTTCTTTCGGCAGCCGTCCAATGAAACGCTCTCCACTGGTCTCGACCATGACAGTATAACCAGCCGCCAGTAAGCGCTCCGCGAGCGCGTAAATCTCTTCCTGCAGCAACGGCTCTCCTCCTGTCAGTTCCACCAGGGGCACGCCCGCCGGGGCGCCATCCAGGCGCCGGTTGAGCGACTCGACGCGCTCCAGGACATCTTCTACACTCGTCTTCTGCCCGCCGTGGAATGCGTAGGCCGTGTCGCACCATGTACAACGCAAATTGCACCCCGTGAGCCGCACAAAAATACAGGGAAGGCCAGCGCGTGTCCCCTCTCCCTGAATGGATTTGAATATTTCCGTGATGTACATAAGGCACGACAAATCGGTCGTTCCCTGCTACTGCCCGCTGCTGCTGGCCTTCTTTCCCGAGCGCTTTGACAACCAGTAGATTCCGCCAAAGAACAAGAACATGGCGCCGATCAGCCGAGGATACCCAGGCGCAAATCCCATCATCCGCAGCACGATTACGTAACCTGCGGCGACGAGTAGCGCGGGAATCATTATGATCAAAATCGAACGGTTCATGCTTTCCCCGCCTCCTTCACGCCTTCAGCTCCCGGGATGATACTTCGCCATCGCCGTATCGGTTTCCCAGATCACCACGTCGGTCACTCGCGCACCAGCCGGCAGATTTTTCAACTGTCCGGTGACCTCATCATAAAAATACTTGGCCATGTTCTCTGCAGAGGGATTCAGCTTCGTGAAGGGCTCCAGCTCGTTAATGAACTGATGGTCCAGCCGCTTGATCACGCCGCGCATGACGTCTTTCAGCTGCGTGAAATCGACTAGTAACCCAATCCCATCCAGTTGCGGCCCTTCCAGCGTCACTTGCACGCGATAGTTGTGCCCATGCACGTTTTCGCACTTCCCCTTGTAGCCTCGCAAGGCATGTCCCGCCGAAAATGTCTCTTCCACGCTCACTTGAAACATGACTGGCTGTGTTCCTCAACTTCCCTCGGGGACTGATCAGGCGGGCCTACTGGCACTTAGGAATCGCGCAACCTCCCCTAGATCGCTCGTCCTGCGGTAGCGCGGCAAAGACTCAATGAAAATTTTACCATACGGCATGCGCGAGATTCGTGTGTCCAGAAGGGCCAACACCCCGCGGTCGGTTTTCGTACGAATCAGCCTCCCAAATCCCTGTTTCAGCGCCAAAACCGCCTCAGGTACCTGGAACTCTGCAAAGGGATTCCGCCCCTCCTCCCGCAAAGCACGCACGCGCGCCGCAACAACCGGATCGCTCGGCACCGCAAACGGCAAGCGGTCCACGATCACGCAGGAGAG
This sequence comes from Candidatus Acidiferrum sp., assembly GCA_049686315.1. Taxonomy (GTDB): domain Bacteria; phylum Acidobacteriota; class Terriglobia; order Acidiferrales; family UBA7541; genus Acidiferrum. The sequence continues at coordinate 3,729 of JBAVHY010000058.1, forward strand.
TTGATCGCCGGGTACATCCACTCCCTGCCAGAAGCTTGCCGTGGCGAACAACACGGCATTGGAGGTGGTTTTGAATCGCTCCAGCAGCACCGACCGGGGTGCCGTTCCCTGCAAGAGCAAGGGGAAGTCTAATCTCCCGCGTACCCGGTCAAACAGGTCGTTCATTTGCGCATAACTCGTGAACAGGCAAAAAGCTCTGCCCTGGCTCAATTCCAGCAACGCCACAATTTCATCGGCCGCCTTTCCACCAAATCCAGGGTCCCGCACATCCGGCATTCGTGGCGGGAGGTAAAGCAGTGCCTGCTTTTCATAATCGAATTCCTGTGGGAGCACGCATTCCTTGGCATGGTCGAGTCCCATTCGGTGCCGGATGAACTCGAAGCGTCCGGCCACGGTCAGGGTTGCCGAAGTCAGAATCACGGTGTCGAAAGGTTCAAAGAGCCGTTCGCGCAATATCTGACTCACGTCGATGGGTGTGGCGGCCAGGAAGACGCCTTTGTTTCGCCGCTCGAACCAGTACACGTAATTCTTTTCATCGGATTCAAACAGGAAGGCAAACTCCTGCCGGATTTCGAAGCTTCGCCGCGCAAGCCGAAGCAGCTCTTCGGGCTTTTGTGTCAGGGCCGCAAATTCCGTTTCCAATCCTTTCAGGGCATTCATCAGCCCATCGTAGGCTTCCAGGTTTTGCTCCAGAAAGGCCTCACGTTCGTTCCGCGAAAAGGGGAACCGGCCGTCTCTTGGCGGAAACGCATCAAAAAATGCGCGGCTTTTTTCCCGGATGCGCTGGGTTCTTCGCAGCAGGCTGGGCGTCCCCAGGTGCATTAAGCGCATCATGTGGTCCGCGTCTCGAGCCAGTTCGTCGAACCGGAAATTGGAGATTTGCTGACCAAAATAATCGCTGGCTACATCCTCCATTTCGTGCGCTTCATCGAATACGACCGCCGAATACTCCGGAAGGATGCTGCCAAAGTCGTCGTGCTTGAGCGCCAGGTCCGCGAAAAACAGGTGATGATTCACGATGATGAGATCCGCTTCCTTCGCACGATTCTGCATGGCTGTCAGGAAGCATGGCTCGAAGTGCGGGCACTTCTTTCCCGTGCAGGTATCGCGCCGCGCGTCGATCCGCGACCACAAGTCCGAATCATCGGGAAGAAAAGTGAGTTCCGCGCGGTCCCCCGTTTCCGTAAGCTTCGCCCAATCCCGAATCTGCCCGAACGCATCCACTTCTTCCATCCCTTTCAAGACCGGCTGATCGGCCATGGCGTGCATCTTCGCCAGGCACAGAAAATTCGACCGCCCCTTCATCACCGCCACTTTCCATTGGGGCGCGAAATGTCTTTGCAGAAACGGCACATCCTTCTGGTAAAGCTGCTCCTGCAATGACTTGGTCGCCGTCGAGACCACGACCCGTCGTCCGCTGGAGATTGCCGGCAGAAGATACGCCAGCGTTTTCCCCGTGCCTGTCCCGGCTTCCAAAATCGCGTGGTGGTGATTTTCAAACGCATCGTCGACAGCCTCGGCCATCTGCAATTGCCCTGGTCTATGCTCGTAACCCCCGATCATGCATTTATCGAGGAATCCACCGGGCCCGAAAATGTCATGCATGGACGGCTTGTCGTTGTTCGAACGCTGGCGCCCCTCTGGATTCGGGGCAATATCCTCCGGCTTGTCCGCAGGGCTACTCTTCGCCGGCCGCAAGGAGGTGTGTCGAGGAACAATCTCCTCTTCCAAAGGAGCGTAAATCCGCTCCGGCCCACTCTGCCTGACCTTTTTCCCTGCCTCGGAGTGATCCGCTTTGGAAGTGCGTTTAACCAGAATGCCTGCCTGAATTCATGCAATTCTGTGTAGGAGTCTAACGATACCACATTGACTCGAACTACTTCTCAGATAGCCGCGCAAAATCGCAGTAACGAATGGGCTGTTAAAGCCGTCTTATTGTTCGATCTGCAAGGCATTCGATAACGCGCCCCAGAGGCCACCTCGCCGGGTGTTCGCGGAAACAGGCGTCGAGGGGATTCGCGAGTGACTCCGGCCCTTTCCGGGGTTAGAGTATTCTCGGGGGATTACCTAGCCATCTTTTCTGCCCGGTTGGTAATCTAACTTTTCCTGGGGTGTTTGCATGACTCGGAAAACATGCTTAGTTCTTTTTCTTGTGGTCGCCACCGCCTCTCTCGTTTCCTGCAGCGGGCCGAAGAATACTTGCATGACAAACTGTGGCAGTGGAACAGCTACGGTGAATGTCACGCTTTACGACACGCCGCCGACCGGCGTTAGCCTTCTCAGTTTCAGCCTCCCGATTGTCGGCATCAGTCTTACGCCCAGCACTGGCAGTGACGTTTCCATCTATTCTCCCACAACGGTTGTTCCCATAGAGCTTACGCGCCTGCAGACAGATTCCACCTCGATAGTCAGCCAAGCCTCGGTTGCCGCTGGCAATTATACCGCCGTCAAAATTACGGTTGCCGCTTCCTCCGGGGTTTTCATCAACACTTCAGGTTCGACCATCACTTGGAGCACTGGTTCTTGCGCAGCGAATGGAGCCGTCTGTGATCTCCCCAACGGCGCTGCCACCACCATAACCGTGCCGCTCACCGTCACACTGAGTAACAACGTGACTCAATGGATCGGGCTAAACGTCAACCTCAATAACGCCATCGTGACCACCGGGGGAATCGGCGTGGATTTCAGCCAGGCGAACGTCTTTACCGCCACCACGACGGTCCGCACTGGCCTTGCTTCCGGCGTTGTGGATACGATCGAAGATTTCACAGGCTCCGTCACGGCCGCGACCTCCTCCAGCATCACCGTGAAATCCAGCATCACCGGTCAATCCATTACGGCCGCCATCGGCTCCACCACAGAGCTTGATGCCGCACCTCAGGCCTATAGTGGGTGCAGTCAGCCCACTTCGTCCGCCGTGTGCATCGCAACAGGGAGCATCGTGAGCCTGGACGCCTCGCTCTCAAACACTGGCAAGTACACCGCGACAGAAATAGATGTATTGGATGTCGCCACCGCCGACGAAGTGGAAGGAGTTATTTACCCAACTACGGCCGCTGGGGTCGTAGGGCTGATTCTCGCGGACAAAACATCAGCCAGCAGTAATGCTATCCTCGGAGCATCCACCACCACCTACGGCACGGGAATTTTCCTCAATATCGCCTCTGCAAATATTGACGGAGTGGATCCCAAAACCCTTACACCCATTCTAACCAACCCTGTTCTTGGCTTTACCGGCAGCAGTGATCTCGTCGCCGGGCAAGTGGTGCGCGCGCAGGTTTCCAATATAACTTCGGATTCCGCGGGCATCCACGCTACCGCCACGAACATAATCCTTCGCTTCTCGCGGATCAGCGGAGCCGTGAACACGATTGCATCGCCCACGTTCACCCTCACTGGCATTCCCAACTACATCAACAGCTTCAATCCGGGGATGACCCTCACCCCTCCAGCCTTCACATCTCCCTCCGTCACCATCTTCGATGGGGTTACCGGCATAACCGATTCGAAGTTCGTCGTGGGTGGGCCTGTGGCAATCCGCGCGCTTTTCCTGAACCCAAGCCTTGCGCAATACCCATTCCTTGCCGCAAAGGTTCGCGTTCCCTAGTTTTTCCCGCCTCCGCAAAAGGCAACGGGCCCCGGAAGTTCCGGGGCCCGTCCTTTTTTGATCTCTGCTAATTAGATTCCGCCGACGGTCGTGTTCGGAGGAAGGGCTGTCGATGTCGGCCCCATCGGGGCGGAAGGGATGTTTGGCGCCATCACTGGCTGCAAACGGCGATAGATTGTGAGCGAAATCGCCCCAATCCCCCAAATCACAACCACGCCGTATTTTATCCAGACTCCGATGGTCGGGATGGCCATGCAGATGCGCAAGAGCACCAATCCCACCGCCATGCGCCCAATGAACGGCCAGGTTTCCTTAGTCTTACCAAAAATCCATTGGCCCACAGCGGCACCGACGATGATTTGGGCGAAATACAGCGACGCATACCACAGGAAGAGTGCGGAGACTCCGACGAACAATCCGACCACGGTCACACAAGCGATGGCAGCCGCAATGGGAACTGCGAAGCCTACCAGCACACCGAGTCCAAAAGACGGGCCGACGCGCTCCACGTTTGCGGCCGCGTCTTTCGAAAACTGCGGAAGAATCGACAGTAACACCAGCCCAAACAGCAGATAAGCCGAGGCCCAGATGATTTCCCAGACGTAGTACCCACCACCCCGCTCCATTCGAGACTTATGCTCCAGCTTCTTGTATTCCAAAGGCGAGGCGAGTTTCGCTTCCGCCGAGACGTATGCAGGTTTGTTGCCCTCAAAGTAGGCTTTGCCGCCAATCGAGGCGCTGCTGGATATGTTCAAGGAATCACCTTTGCCGCGCATCTCTCCGCCAATAGGCCCCGAAATCGATGCTGTCTCGAAGAAGGCGAGAAGGTCGCGATCCAGCTTGCCGTCAAGCGTCAGGGATTTGCTGAAGCTGGTCAGGTTGTGGCCGATCTTCCCATTGGAATCCAGGGTGAAGAGTTCCGAAAAATAGGTGATACTGCGATCGACGTTTCCCGTGATGGTGATGTTATTCGAGGCGCCACGTATGTTGCCGTCCACCTGTCCGCTCAGACGAAGACTCTGGCAAAAGCAGATAACGTCGCCCATGACGTGCCCTGGAATTTCCACCTGCTCGCCAAAGCTGTACAGATCGCCATCAACGGTGCCTTCCACCTTTATATGGTTGCCCATGGCGAAAAGGTCGCTCTTGATGACCTCATCCTTCTTTACTTGAACCGATTCGGCCTTGCGGAATTCTGTGGCTGATATCGGCGTGGAAGCCATCAGCATCAGGCCTACGCTTGCAAACACAACCGCTAGCGACGTGCCGCGCCGCAGGTATTTGCGTACGGCGAAGAGCCCCAATCCTGCCACAGAAGCCAGTGCGACCAATTCGAACAAGGTAAGCATGGATTGCCATCCTTTCCAGAGGGCGCCCTGAAAAACAAGCAAGCTGAGCAGATTCGTGCCGCCGAATCCAGCTTGCTCCATGTTCTGTTCCCAGAGCTCGATGTAATCGGTATAAAGAGCGTAGGCGCCCAGCCCTGTCAGGCCAAACACCACGCCCCAAAGCCATTGCATGGACCGTTTCACCTGGGCATGGAACTCGGCCAAGCGTGTCGGGAGGGGTTCGTCCTGCTCCAGCATGGACCGCGTCAGAAGTCGCGATTCGCGGTCCAGGGCTCGCAGCAGCGTCAGGCAACGCGCGCAGGTCTGCGTGTGCAGAGACACTTCCTGGGCGGCTTCACGATCCAGTTGCCGTTCGACGTACAAGAGCAGCGTTATTTCATCCACATGCTTGTTCGCCGTATTCTCCACGTCGCTCACCGGGCGCCTCCTACCGCCAGCGCGCTGTTTTCCAACAGCGCTTGGCGGAGTTCGTGCCTTGCGCGTAACAGGACCACTCCAACAAATGGCCGCCGCACGCCCAAGGCATCTGCAATTTCGTCGTAACTCATCTCGGAGTAGTAGCGCATCACCAGCGCCATGCGCGCCCGCGCTCCCAGCTTGCTTAAAGCTTTTCGCACTTCTTCGCTGGTGCGTTCTTCGATGAGGCGTTCCAATTGATTGGGTTCCGGAGCTTCCAGCGGAACCTCGTCCACATCATTCATGTCCTTGTCATGGCGCGCCTTGCGCCGCCGCAGCATATCCCAACAGTGGTTCGCAGCAACCTTGTAGAGCCAGGCGGAGAAAGAGCGGCTGGAATCGTACTGAGCGAGTTTGTCGCGCAGTTTCATGAAGATCTCCATCGTGGCGTCTTCCGCATCCTCCCTGCTCGGCAGGGCACGTCTGCAAAAGCGAAAGATCGCCGGCGCATACTCCCGGTACAGATCGCCCCATGCCTGGGTATCCCCAGCCCTGGCCTGGGCGATTAAATCCGTAGGCTCCGTTCTTCCCGGCACACTCTCTCGGCCTGGTCTCAGAGGTTCCATATATGAATACGCAAGAAGGAAGCTAAAGCTATCACGATTTGCAATTTAGCGGCGGTGACGGGTGCGTTTCAGCCGGGAAAAGACCAAAGGAGTTAGCAGGCGTCTCCAAGGCGAAACTGTGCAACCATAAGACAATACAAGCGTTAGTGAGGCCATGCCGGCAAGTCGCGCTATTCCAAAAACTACGGCCCCGGGCTGAATCGCGCACCTCGCTAGTTGTGCGAGGATGGGTTAGATTGGGAGATTAGTCATTCTGGTCAAGACCACGCTGTGGAATGCGCCGACGAAATTTATGGGACAAAAACTGCCATCGCTGGTGATTGTTGGCCGCCCCAATGTGGGCAAGTCCACGCTATTTAACCGCCTCACCGGCACACGCCGCGCCATCGTGACCGATGAGCCGGGCATCACTCGCGACCGCATCTATGGCAAGTGCGAGTGGCGCGGCAGGGTGCTGGAAGTCGTGGACACGGGCGGAATTATCCCGGACGACAAGGCATTGATCCCCACCGAGATTCTCCGTCAGGCACGCATGGCAATAGATAATGCGGCCCTACTGGTGTTGGTGGTGGATAGCACGGCTGGGCTGACACCGATGGACGAAGATCTTGCACGTTTACTTCGCACCACTGGCAAGCCATTCGTCGTGGCCGTGAATAAGGTGGATTCGACGCTACAGGAAATGAATGCCGGTCCATTTCATGCCCTGGGGGCGCCGGTATTTCCGATTGCCGCCGAACACGGCACGGGCGTGGACGATCTGTTGGATGAGGCCCTCAAGCAAGCAACAGGACTAAGCGCGACGGAGCAGCCGGAAGAAAAGAAGATCGTTGAGATTGCGATCATCGGTCGGCCAAATGTTGGGAAATCGACGCTACTGAACCGCTTAGCGGGGGAAGAGCGATCCATTGTGTCGCCGACACCTGGAACGACGATGGATAGCGTGGACACGGAGGTGTTGCGGAATGGCCGGCTTTACCGTTTCGTGGACACCGCAGGCATTCGGCGCAAAGGGAAAACCACCCTGGTGGCGGAGAAACTAAGCGTAGTCATGGCCCGTCGCGGATTGGAACGCGCCGACGTGGCCATCCTGGTGATTGATGGCGTGCAGGGAGTGACGCAAGGCGATGCCACGATTGCGAGCTACGCGGAACAGTCTGGGCGCTCGGTAATCATCGTTGTGAACAAATGGGATTTGGCGGTGGAAGCGGCGCAACGCGCCGCGGACGAATCGGCTAAATCCGCAAAAGGTAAAGCTATACGTGCAAGCGAGGGGAATCCACCCCACCGGGAAATTGACAAGGGGAAGCTGCTCCTCGAATACGAGACCATGGTGAAGGAGAAGTTCAAATTCTTGAGTTATGCGCCGATCCTGTTTCTTTCGGCACAAACCGGCGAGCGAGCCCAGAAGCTGTATCCCTTGATCGATCAAGTGGCGGCGGAACGCGTGCGTAAGATTCCTACACCGGAGTTAAACCGCTGGCTGAAAGAAGAAGTGGATCTGGGCAGGGCCACAAATCCGAAGGCGCGCCCCGTGCGGATTTACTACATCACACAGGCGAAAGTGGCTCCGCCCGTGTTTCTTCTGTTCACCAATCAGAAGAAGCCGCTGCACTTCAGCTTTGAGCGTTTCCTGGAAAACCAGGTGCGCGCGAAATGGCCTTTTATCGGCACGCCCGTTCGTTTCATTCAACGTCTGAAGAAGCGCGGCGACAGGGAGAGAGCGCCGAGCGAAGAGTGACTGCCCGCGAGAATCCTCGGAGTTGACTTGCCGTTGTTTTCGCCTAGGATGGAAGCAACCCCGCCCGAAGTTGGCCATTGAGATGGAACAATGAGCAGCCTCGCATCAATAACAGCTTCGGACGATGCACGCTACTACCGCATTGGCGAGGTTAGCCGCTTGACGGCGCTTAAGCCATTCGTTCTCCGCTACTGGGAGACCGAGTTCCCCATGCTGCAGCCGGTGAAGAGCCCGAACGGGCACCGCTTGTATCGGCAGGAAGATGTTGACGTGGTGCTGAAGATCAGACGGCTGTTGTACGACGAGGGGTTCACGATCGCGGGTGCCCGCAGGCATTTGCAGGAACTGGCAAACGGCGGCGGTGAAGCGTCCGAAGCCGGCGGGCCTGGGGCAGAGGCGCCAACATCGCAGTTGAGCCGCAAGATGCTGTTGGATTTGCGCGATGCGCTGCGCAGTTTCTTGACGCTGCTGGAACGCAAGTGATAGCCTTGAAATTGTCAGATCCGCCGCGCTTTTGCCGCGGATGCGGTCGGGACGTAGCGCAGCCTGGTAGCGCGCACGCTTGGGGTGCGTGAGGTCGCGAGTTCAAATCTCGCCGTCCCGACCATTCTTGTTTCATCCTCAAGATTCATATCTCAATCGCGAAAAGCCCTGTATCAGCGCACCTGAGACTGTATTCACTGGCTGGCAAAGAGGTACAATCTCTGGGTCCACAGAGATCATTCCGATACTTAAGGAGAGTACCATGAGAATTCGCCATGCATTCTGGCTGTTCCCCGCCCTGCTGCTATTTTCGTCGAGTATTTCCCTCGCGCAGGAAAAGAAGGCGGCAGAGGCCGCCCCTGTCAAGGAAGGCGTGTTGAAAGCGGCTGATGTTGGCGCCAAGCTCTTTCCGGACAAAGTGTTCTTCCGCGGACTGGTTGCTACCGTTCAGGCCCGCAACACGGGCGGCGTGCGCTACGCGGATGGATTCCTGGTGATGGCAGGGCTGGTCGACAATTCTGGCTATTCCACCGGGATAAAGGAAAAATATCAGGCTTATCTGATCACGGAGGTCCCGATTGAAATCGGAGGGCAAACGCTCAAGCCGGGTGCCTATGGTGTCGGGTTCCTCGAAGGAAGTAAGTTTGGCGTCATGGATCTGGGAGCCAACGATCTGTTCCAAGTGACCTCGACCAAGGATTCGGAAATCAAACGCCCTGTGCCCCTACAGATTGTGGCGGGGTCGGAGGCTGGCAAGTATCGGCTGTATAAGGGCCGCGATTACGTGGACTTCAAGCGAGTGAAGTAAGTTGGTGGTCTGTAGTCGGTGGCCGGTGGTCGCCGAACTCGTCGCACCCGCTTGGAAGAACATTCGAGCGCGTGCTACACATTACCGGCTCCACACTCCCGACTGTTTCGTCAGCCCTTGATTTCCCCAGCAGCGGCGTCCCATGTGACAATGCTTCGGCGGAAGTAGGATTCATTTGCCATGTGGCAGGCCAGCGCCGCGTTGTGGCCAAACAGTGCGTCTTCCGGCAAGGGCTTGCGCGTCCGCACAGCCTGGAAATAGTTCCACATATGCGGCCTTTGGTCATCCCAATCGTCGCCCTTGTAGTTGTACGTTTCGGTCAAAGGTTCCTTCCCGGGGCCAGGGTCGTGCTCTTCGTGCCACTGCTTAAAATAAGCGTCGCGCAGAACTCTTGGAAAACTGTACGCATAGTAGCTCGGAGCCGTGTCTTCGCCCGTCTGTGGATAATAGGAGATGCCGAATTCCGTGACTTCCAGAATGCCTTTGGAGCCCTGGAAGCGGTACATCTCCGGAGTTTCGCAGCCAAGATTGAGGCGTAGATAGACGGGGATCTTGCCGTATTCGAACAGCGTGGCGTGGACGTCGGGCATGTTGCGCCCATCCGGGAAACGCAGTATGCCCCCGGTAGACATGGCGCGCGTTGGCGGTTCGTTCCACCCGAGTATGTAGTTCATGCCACTAACGAGGTGCACGAGAAGGTCGCCGGCCAGGCCGGTACCATATTCCTTCCAGCAGCGCCAGCGGGCGAATATCTTGCCGTCGAATGCGCGCTTGGGTACTGTTCCTTGCCAGGTGTCCCAATCGAGCGTCTGCGGCGAGAGGTCCGGCGGAAGCGGATAGACCCATGCGCCGTTGGGATCGTTGCGGCCGAGCGAGCCCTCCACCAGGTTCAGGTTGCCGATGACCCCTTGCGCCAGCATTTCTTTGGATTTATTGCAGATTACCGAACTGATGCGCTGTGAGCCAATCTGCACGATGCGATTCGTTCTTTTCGCGGCATTCACCATCTCGATGCCGTCCGCGGCGCTGTGGGACATCGGCTTCTCGAGGTAGATGTCTTTGCCGGCGCTGACCGTGTCCACAAAAACCTGCTTGTGCCAGTGGTCAGGAACGGCCGCGATGATGCAGTCGATCTCCTTGTTGTCCAGAAGTTCCTTGTAGTGGCGCGTGGTGGTGATCTTGGGTCCCGCAATTTCCCTCGCCAGCGTGTGACGGCCATCATAGAGATCGGCCGCGGCAACGCATTCGACGCCAGGAAGCGAAACGGCCGTCGAGAGGAGTCCATTGCCCTGCATCCCAACGCCAATGATCCCAAAGCGCACCCGCTCGCCCGCGGCAGCCATCTCCAACGCGGAGGGAATGCGTTCGGGCCTCAAAACGAACTGCTTTCCGGCCATCACCGCTCCGGTGGTTCCGGCCGTCGTTTGCAGAAAAGAGCGGCGAGTCATCCGATTTTTGTTCATGATCTTCTCCAAAGTGCGACGTTTGATTCTGGTTCCGTTCTACGACAGGGATTGCACGCTGACTTCTTTAAAGAAAACAATGTCGTTGTCACTGTGGTTCTGTAGGCCCATATAGCCCTCCTCGGGGCGGCGTCCCCTCTGCGGCTCGAACTTGAATTTCCGTTCGGGAACCGGCTGGCCTTCCGTGTAGTCCGTAACCTTCTCGCCATTGAGCTCGACTACCGTGTGCGTGCCATCGAGCGTAATGATCATCGTATTCCATTCGGGGCCAGGTTTGCCGGGCTTGGCAAGCGGCTTGGTCAGCGAATAGAGCGTCCCGGTGACATGGTATTCGTCCTCGTCCGAAGTTTCCGGGTGATTGTCGATTTGCACCTCGTAGCCGTAGTGGACGGGCATCCATTCCTCTCGCGGCTCGATGGGAATGCGAATGAAGACTCCGGAATTGTCGTTGAAGTCGCGCATTTTATAAACGACGCGAATTTTGCAGTGGCCGAGTTTCCCGCCGGTCCAGTAGAGCAACCCCATGCCTCCATGAGTCTGAATCAATCCGTTCTCAACCGTCATGTCGCCCGGACCGACGTGCTTCCATCCGCTGAGGTCCTTGCCGTTGAACAGCGGTCTCCATTCCGGCTCCGGCAAGCGAGCTGCAATTAGCAGTACGGTTGCGACTACCACCAGCACTGCACTCCACTTGCGCATAAGACCACCTCCTTCGGACATCCTACGATGCAAAAACGTTGCGGAGCATGAACCAGAGATTTGCAGGACGCTCCGCGAGCCGCCGGACAAACCACGGATACCAGTAAGTCCCATAAGCGACAAGCACGACGGAACGGCAACCCTCGCGCGCAAGACGCTCTTGCTCGGCGCGCTGAATGCCATACAGCATTTGCACCTCAAACTCGCTCTTCGCGAATCCTTGCTGGGCCACAAAATCGCCTAGCCTGCAGATGAGTGGAACGTCGTGAGTGCCAAACGCCGCGCGCGCGCAATTTCCGCCAAACCGCGCGCGCAACATCTCCTGCGCGAGAGCGAAATAGTTTTCGTCCACGTCCCCTTTTTTCGGAAACGCGATGGCTGTGGATTCCTTGTAGGCTCCCTTCACCAGGCGAATCGATGGTTTCAACGGCATCAAGTCCGCCAGATCCTTTTTCGTGCGGTAAAGATACGCTTGCAGGCAGATTCCTACATTGGAATGATTCTTCAGCGCCCGACGGTAGATGTCCAGAGTGGCGTCAACGTAGTTGCTCGCCTCCATGTCCACCCAGACCGTCGAATTGCGATTTTCGCGCTGAATGATCACCTCAAGATTCTCGAAACAGAATTCGGGTGAAAGATCGAGCCCCAACTGAGTCAACTTCACGGAGATCTCCGCCGGCAGATTGGACTGATGTATGCGGTCGAGGACTTCGATGTAGTGTTCCGTGACCTTACCTGCTTCTTTGCGGTCGGCGACGTTTTCGCCCAGATGCGTGAACACTGTTCCGATTTTCTCTTGCAGCAGACCCTGTGCCGCACCCAGCGCCGCATCCAGAGTTTCACCAGGCATGAAGCGTGAAACGGTGCGGCGCACGAAAGGAAACTTCACCGCGTGTTCGCGTAACCACATGTTCTGCGAAGCGGCAAGCAACATCGAGCGCATCAGCGCCATGGGCCTTCTAAACCTCCATGGGGGAGCGAGTGCGGAGGAATGAATCCGAGCAGCCCATTCTAGACCAATTCCTATGGGGAGAGACAAGTCCGTTTTTCGAAATCAGCGAAATGATGGAGACGACTCTGGGGAGATCCTGCGCAGGGTTAGTGTCCGGGAGCCCGGAAGCCGAACGCTGACCTTCCGTCGAGCAACACCCCCAGACTGCGACACAATGCAGAAAAAGTTACGACTTCGCGCGTTCCTCGGGGTTTGATCTTAGGGAGGCCGTTTGTGTTCCATTTGAGCCTCACAGCTGACTTCTGAGGGCCGACATGATATATGCCTTATTGTTATTCCCCGCATCAAATCGCTGGGACCATTCAAGAGGAGACTAGAGGAGATCCTGCATGAGACAGCAAACAATTCTCGTTCGTCTAGGGGTGTTCCTCGGAGCACTTCTGTTGATTTCCACGGCTTCAACCAATGCCCAGACCAAGCCAGGAGCTTCTGGCACGGTGACCTTCACGGTGACTGCGGTCGGCAAAAAGGAGAGTGCGCCACCAATTGCCAAGGATGACGTGCAACTCTTTCAAGGGAAGGAACGCAAGCAAATCGGTGACTGGAAGAAGGGCGAAGAGCTATTCCTGGCGATCCTGATCGACAATTCGATCGATTCTGGCGCGGGCGGCCAATGGGAATACTTGAAGGAATTCATCATGGGGCAGCCCGCCGCGACGCACATCGCCGTCGGTTATCTCCAGAACAACGCGACGCAGATTGCCCAGGACTTTACGCAAAACCACGAATTAGCAGCCAAAGCCCTGCGGATACCGATGGGGCCCGGCGCGATTGGCTCCAGCCCGTACCTGGCTACCATCGATATGCTCAAACGCTGGCCGAACACCGGCCCCCGCCGTTCGATCGTGCTCATAACCTCCGGGATCGATTATTTCCGGGGTGGCGGCTTCGGCGTCTTCAGTCCGGACCTGGATCCGCTGATCCAGCGCGCGGAACGCCAGAACACCAACATTTGGTCCATCTACTATCCCAGCGCGGGTCATCGCGGGCGCTCGTTTTACCTGGTGAACTACGCGCAGACAAATATCGACAAGCTCGCGGAAGACACCGGAGCGGAATCCTTTTTCCTCGGCAATGGTGTGCCGGTTTCCATTAAGCCGTATCTCGAGGAGATCGCGACTCACCTCAGCAACCAGTACCTGCTCACCTTTGCCGGTTCAGGTGGGCCCAAAGGGAAGTTTCAGACCGTGAAGGTAAAAACAGAATTGCCGGATGTTGAATTCTTTGCGCCCGCGGCCGTTTTCCTGCCCCCAAGCTCCTGAGGTCGAACGGTCAAGAAACCCTAGGCGCCCTGACCTCGTTGGGGCGCCTTTTTTCTTGCGACGAGGCGCGGTCTCAGTTGTTGCGCGTCGAGTCTCGAATCACCAGCTCCGGATGCAGCTTCTGGGAGACGGCGGACCAGTCTCGGTTTTCATGGCCGGCTTTGATCGCATCCATCACAATGTTGACTGCCGTGGCTCCCATGGTTTCGAGCGGCTGGCGCACGGTGGTCAAAGAGGGCGCTGAAAGCGCCGAGATCGCTACATCATCGAAGCCCGTCACCGAACATTGCTCCGGAACGCTGATGCCCGCTTTGGCCAGCGCCCTTATTGCGCCTAAGGCAGTCAAATCATCAAACGCCAGGATGGCGGTGAATTTCTTCTTGTGCTGCAGCAGTTCCTCTGTCAGGCGGTAGCCGTGTTCGAAGCTGGAGTTAGCATCAAAGACGTCAGGCAGCTGCAGGATCAGCCCGCTGTCGATTTCCAGTTTTACCGATTGCGCGAATTTCTGCATGCCGCGCCAGCGGGGCGCGCTGTCGATCAGCCGTTTCGGCCCGCGGATGATGGCGATGCGCCGATGACCGCGCTGGTGGAGATGTTCGAGGGCCAGGCGGCCGCCGGCCTCGTTGTCCACCATCACGGAGCTGACGCGGTTGCCGGGAATTTCCCAACCAATCGTGGCGGCCGGGATTTCCTGTTTGTTGAGGTCCGCCAGGACGTGAATATCCACGAACAGCCAGTTGGCCACCACGATCAGGCCGTCCACATGGCGCTCCAACAACATTTCCAGGTAGCGTTCAAATCGGTCACGCTGGTTATGCGCATCGGCAAAGATCGGCAGGTAACCAAGGGGATAGAGCGCGTTTTCGATGCCGCGCAAGATGGGCGTGCAGAAAGGATCGGTGACGTCGAAGAGCATCACCCCAATGCTCTGGCTGCGCCGGCTGCGCAGGAACCGCGCCATGGCGTTTGGCCGGTAACCCAATCGCTTGGCTGTTTCCTGAATGCGCTGGCGCGTAGTGGGAGCGATATACCGGGCCAGGGGCGCGTTATTCAAAACGATGGAAACGGTTGCAGGAGAAAAGCCCGTGGCTTCCGCCACGTCGCGCATGGTGATGAGCCCGCGCTTTCGGCCGGTCCTTTTCATTAGCAGTTCCTCGCGAGCACATCTTCGGCCCATTCAGGCCAGGATAGCAAATGCGAAACCGCCGCCAGCTCACTCCTCGGGAGGAACCTCGAACGACATCTCTTTGCGGAAAAAGTTGGTCTTCCAGGCCCCGTAAGCCACGCCCAGGGCCAGCCAGATGCTTCCGGCAATTTTCGCGGGTGGACTGAGATTCCACCAGATGGCCCCGCAAACCACGAATCCAATTACCGGCATCAGCAAGTCCCCGATCTTCTTTTCTTGGCCGCGCAAATAATAATGAACAAACGCCGCGGCATTCACCCCCATGAACGCAATGAGTGCTCCGAAGTTCAACATCGCCGCGCCCTTTTCATAACTGAATACGGACGGCCAGATGGCCAGTAATCCTCCGATCACCGCAAGCGCTCCGATGAACACTACGTTGTTCGCGGGGATTCGCCGTTTCGCCTGGACTTTGCCGAAAAAACCCTTGTGGATAGCGTCGTTGCGCCCCATGCCGTACAGCAGACGCGCAGCAGCAAGTTGCGAGGCCATTCCGGAGCCCATATTGGCGATCAATACCGTAAAGTTAAGCAGATGGAATAGGAAGAATCCGCCAATGCGCTGCGCGACGAGAGGGAACGCCGATTCCACTTTGTCCGCTGGAAATGGACCCGATCCCCACACCAACTGCGCGGCATAGACTTCCACAGCCGAGAGCACACCAGCCAGTATGCAGACAATCACCGTAGCCAGCATGATGTTCTTCTTCGGATTTTCCACCTCTTCAGAAAAAGTCGAGATTCCGTCAAAGCCGATGTAGGTAAGTACCGCGAGCGAGGTGCCGCGCCCCAGGCGCGCAAAACTAAAAGTCTGTGGGTTATAGAAGGGCTCGACAAAGAAATGAGCACCACGCTCGTGATATCCCCAAACGAAGCGAATCACAAAGGCGAAGAATATCACCACCACAACGGTCATACCTGCCGCGAACACTTCGTTGATCCGCGCGGACGTCTTCACACCCCCAAGATTAAGGAACGTGAAAAATCCGGCAAAAAAGATCGCCAGGACCCAATACGGCAGTTCCGGCAAGATGTTTTGCGTGAGCTTGGCGCAGATGATGGTGCAGATGAGCGGGTTCAAGATATAGTCCATCACCATCGCCCATCCGGTCAAATAGCCCAGTCCGGAATGGATCTCTTGCCCAACGTAGGTGTAAGCGGAACCGGCGCTCGGGTAAACACGAGCCATCTTGCCATAACTGATGGCCGTGAAAAACATGGCAATCAGCGCCACCAGAATTGTGGTCACCACGTGGCCGCCGGCGGCGTTGTTGATCACGCCATAAATGCCCATCGGGGCGATCGGCTGGATGATGACGATGCCGATGACGATCAGGTTCCAGAGGGTCAGTGTTCGCCGCAGGTGAAGTCCCGCGGCTGGGGTGGCGCCGGCTTCCGCGCTCAAGCATCTCTCCTTTTCGCCGTCCGGCGCCCGCTCGAAGACGGAAGCACCACGGCGCGCGTCAGATTCTTCGGCGCGTCAGGGTTCAGGCCCTTGCGCAAGCCGACTGCTGTCCCCAGTAAATGTGCGGGAATGGCGGTCACAGCGTATCGTGCAAACTCCGGCCCGTCCAGTCCCAGTTCGACAAGCAGGTCGCAATGCTTGTTCATATCTGGACCGGCGCGATTGACGATCACGCAAGTAGCCGCGCCGAGATCCTTCAGTTCGCGCGCTAAAGTGGTCTCCGCCTCATTGGCGGCATCGGACATATAGAAGGTAATAAGCGTCTCCGGTCCGGCGATCGAACGGGGCCCGTGCCGGAACTCCAGCGAGTGATATACCTGGGCATAGGACGAAGACATCTCCGTCATTTTCAGTCCTGCCTCCTGCGCCAGCCAGTAATGCACCCCCTGTCCGAGAAAAACGTAATCCGCAAATTCCCGTTTGCCTGCAAAGACCTCAATTTTGCGCGCATTGGCTTCCACCCAACCCCGGCCTTTCCGCGGCAATTCATCGAGTGCAGCGGAAAGCTGGGCGTCGCCGACGAACTGCAAACCGAGGCGCTGGAACGCCAGCAGAATCGTTGTGAAGGACCGCGTCATCACCGTGCTCTTCTCGTCGGCCCAGTCCAGCTTAAATGTGTGGGTGCAAAGTCTTTCGAGCACGCTCTGGGGATTGCAGGTGACGCCCAGGGTCTGCACCGTCTTGTGCGACTGCAGCAGTTCGGCTGCGCGCAGCACCTCGGTGGTTTCCCCGGAACGGGACATTAGTATGATCTGTTCGGCGCCCACTCGCCGCATGGTTTCTTCCGGCGCAAACAGTAATTCCGAAGCGGGTACGGCCGTTGCGGGAATGTAAAAATGCCTTGCCCAGAGAGCCGCGATCAGGCGGCTGAGATAGTAACTGGAACCACAGCCGACAAATAACCACGGGCTGCGGGGAGAGAACGTCTCGGCCAGACGCTCCAGCGTGGCCGATCTCTTCAATTGCCTATCCGTTTCGCCCCAGATATGGGGCTGGGAGTAAATTTCGGCCAGGGTATGCTCACCGGGGCGATGGTGCGGTTTGCGGTCGTGAGCCTGCTTCTTAGCCCTCGCCTTGCGAATCGTCAAGGAAACACCCCTATTATTCAAACGTTTCAATAGCAGATATTTTGCGAAACTCCGCTGCGCTGCGCAAGCCCTAATTTGGCCCCTGCGGATCAGCCGGAAGGGGCGGCACCTGCCGGGAAACTCCCGGCGCCGCGTGCGGGAGGTACGCGGCGGCGCCTTGCCAATCCGCAAAGACAAAACAACCTGTACGAGAGTACAGTCGCGCGCAATAATTCACGTCGGTATCCTTTGCTCACAGGCGAGAGAACGCGCGCAACAACGGACCTCGATTTCGCGTCTAATAAATGAAAGGAAAGCGACCCTAAACTTGGGCCATCAATAGAAAGCGGGAAACATGGGCGAATTCGCCCTTATGGTTGATCGTCAACAAACTCGGCGTCTCCTGCTCCATGTAGCGGGCTTCGCTGTAGTGTTTCTTGCCGCGGATTGGTTGCGCACCGTCCCGCTCCGCCCAGATCCGACTCTGCAGGGCTATCTTCAGATCACTACCGGATTGTTTGCGTTCGTGTTCGCGGCCGTGGCTTTGGTGCGGTTTCAAGGCACACAGGACCGTCTCGCACTCATTCTCGGTGCCGGCTTTCTTTTGTCCGGAGCCACACTCACCGCTTCCAGCATTCTCTTCTTCCAAATGAGCCGCGAATCGCAGATCTGGTTTTGGTGGGCTCCGGTAGGGTGGTGGATCAGCCGGCTGGTGCTCGCTCTTCTATTCGCGGTCGCGCTCCTCGTCGAGCATTTCATCCCGCGTTCACGACATCCGAAGCTGGAAATTGCCGGGGCACTCTTCACGGTCCTTTCCTTGACCTATCTCATTTCCGCTTCCCTGCGAAAGCTTCCACCCGACGTTTCCAGTTACCCGGCCGCCGTAATTCCGAACCCGCTTCAACTGATTCCCGCCGCGCTCTTCCTAGTCGCGCTCTATGGCTACCGCCACCGTAAGTACCTTATGAATTCCGCCTTCGACCGCTCGATTTACATGGCCGTGTGGCTGAACTTTGCGGCACAGCTCGCCGCTTGCCAATCGATACGCCTGCTGGATGGACCGTTTGTGTTCGCGCAACTCTTGGACGTGGCTAGCTACATTCTACTTCTCGGCGGCTCCCTGCTGGATAGCGCGCGGGTGTTCGAGCAGGTTCGCCACCTGGCCGCCAGTGACCCACTCACGGGCCTGGCGAATTATCGCAAACTTCTGGACGTCTTGGACACGGAGACCGAGCGCACTCTGCGGACCGGACGTTCCTTTGCGGTGCTGCTTCTGGACCTCGACGGCCTGAAAAGAATCAATGATACCTACGGACATCTAGTGGGCAGCCGCGCTCTTTGCCGCGTGGCGGACATTCTCCGCGTTCACTGCCGCGCCATCGATACCGCAGCCCGCTACGGTGGAGATGAATTTGCCGTCGTGCTTCCCGAAGCCCGCGAGGAAGAAGCACAGCGCGTCACCTCCCGCATCAAGGAGACTCTATTAGCCGACCAGGAGGAGCCGCCGATTTCCGTGAGTATCGGCACCTCTGTCTACCACGGCGAAGGCGAGCGCGTCGAAAAGTTGCTCAAGGAAGCGGACCACAATCTGTACGAAGAAAAGGCCCGGCGGAGGGGCAATTCGAAATCGATAGAGGGCCCCCGCCGCCGCATCCCCAAAAAGACCTGAAGCCACGACCTCTCATCTTAATCCCGCGCTTTCTGCCGGCGAAGAATCGTTCCGCAGGAGGCGAGTCGAAAGGCGTCCCTAATTCCCCGCCTGGAACGGCGTGAGCTGATCCGTTATTTTTGACTTGTCACCGACGACGACGATGGTCATCTCCTGCGGCTTCAGATATTGTCCGGTCAGCTTCTGAACGTCCGCGGGTGTCACGGAATTCACTTTGGCAACGTAGGTCCTCAAATAGTCTTCGCCGAGTCCCTGGAAGTCTGCGTACTGCAACTGGCCGATGAGCGCTTCGCGGCTGGAATTCTGAATCACGAAGATCCCGGAGAGATAAGCC
>JBAVHY010000059.1:0-3179 GCA_049686315.1 Candidatus Acidiferrum sp.
CGATAATATAGTGCTGCTGCAGAAATCATGACCGTGCAAACCAATAACGGGGTGTCTTCGAGCGTGTTGTCGGTAGTCGAGCGCGCCCGGCTGGCGGCGCGCTCGCTCGCCCGGCTCACCAGTGAGACTAGAAACGAAGTGCTCATGGCTTGCGCCCAGGCCATCGAATCCAGCGGCCCGCGAATCCTTGAGGCAAATGCGGGGGATCTTCAGGCGGCGGAGCCTCTCGTTGCCCGCGGCTCAATGTCGCCCGCCATGTTCTCCCGGCTTTGTGTGAAGGAACGTGGCATTTCTGAAATGGCGGAACGAGTTCGCGAAGTGGCTCGTCTGGCGGACCCGCTCGGTCGTCGTCTCGCCGCGACCGAACTGGACAATGGACTTGTGCTTTACAAAGAGTCCTGTCCCCTTGGCGTCATAGGCGTTGTGTTCGAATCTCGCCCGGACGTTGTGCCGCAGGTCGCCGCACTGGCCCTGAAATCAGGCAACGCCATAATCTTGAAGGGTGGCACGGAGGCCGCTCATTCGAATAATGCCTTGGTATCCATTTGGCGCGAGTGTCTCGCCGGATTCCCCTCTGTCCCGGCAGATTCGATCGCGCTTCTCGAAACGCGTTCGGACGTGAAGGAGCTTCTCGAGCTCGAGCACGGCGTGGATTTGATGATTCCCCGCGGCTCGCGCGAACTCGTGCAGTTTGTGGCCAAGCATAGCCGGGCCCCGGTGCTCGGGCACGGCGAAGGAATTTGTCACGTCTACATCGACAGCAGCGCCGACATTCGAAAGGCTCTTGAGATCACGTACGACTCGAAAGTGCAATATCCTGCGGCATGTAATGCAGCGGAGACGCTTCTTGTTCACGTGGCTGTTGCGGGTAAATTCCTGCCGCAATTGGTTTCTAAACTGAAAACGGCCGGCGTCGAGTTGCGCGGCTGCCCCAGGACCGTCGCGCTTCTGCAAAATGAAGCAATCCTTCACGCCACAGAACAGGACTGGGCCACGGAATATTCTGATCTGATTCTCTCTATCAAAATTGTTGACAGCATGGAAGAGGCCATCGAACACATTCATCGGTACGGCTCTGGCCACACGGAAGCCATCGTCACAGAAGACCGCGAAGCCGCGGCACGCTTCATGAACGAGGTTGACGCAGCCGGCGTATACCACAACGCTTCGACGCGCTTTGCCGACGGATATCGCTACGGGCTCGGTGCCGAGCTCGGCGTCAGCACCAATAAGTTGCATGCCCGTGGCCCGATGGGGCTCGAGGGGCTGACAACCTATAAGTACAAACTCTTTGGTGACGGCCACACGGTTGCGCCATACGCCAAGGGCGAAAAACATTTCAAGCACCGGGGAATGCCGTAGGTTCTTATTCGGGCGAGAGCAGCGCAATCACGCATGGCGGGAGTTCCATGGATCGAGCGGCAAATTTCGAGAATCATATTCGGGGGTCAATCGAAGCATCCATTGCTGCCAAGGAAGCTCTCCTTGCCGATCCTCGGATTATTTCGATTCTCGCGGAAATCACCGAGATACTCGTCCACGCCTTTCGACATGGCTACAAAGCGCTCTTCTTCGGCAATGGCGGCAGCGCCACCGACGCGCAGCATATGGCTGCGGAATTGGTCGGGCGTTTTGCCTTCGATCGTCCCGCACTGCCAGCACTATCCCTTGCGGAAAATCCTTCCGCCGTCACCGCGATTTCGAACGATCTTGGTTTTGAGCAAATCTTCTCTCGTCAGTTCGAAGCGTTTGCGCGTCCAGGCGACGTGGCCATCGCCATTTCCACCAGCGGAAACTCTGCGAACGTTCTTCGCGGGGTCTCAACCGCCAAAAAGATAGGGGCGCATACCATTGCCTTAACTGGCATGCACGGCGGAAAGCTTAAGCAATCCACTGACCTGGACCTATGCCTCTGCGTACCCTCTAACGAGACTCCCCGCATCCAGGAGTGCCACGTCCTGATCGGTCACATTGTCTCTGAGTTAGTGGAGGAGGAACTATTCCATGGCAAGCGCGGCGTTTCGGGTTCTTGACGCTTTGCTCAAATCAGAACGTTTTGGCTGGCGTGATTGCCTCCCGAATTGTTTCGATATCCACCAGCCCGCGGCATCCATAAAGCACCGGCAACACTTCTCCGGCTGGAATACTCTTCCGTAAAGCAGCAACTCTTTCCGTGCCCGATCGATAGGCAGGCAGGTACATCCGGCCCAGCAGGGGATGTCTACCCCAAGCCCCGGATAACTTGTCCGCACGTTCCTCGGTAACCAGAAAATCCCGCCTCAAGATGCTGGCGACTTCCTCGCGCGGCGCCTTCTCACCCCAGGTCAGATAGGAAGATTGATTTTTGGCGTCATCCTGTAGCAGCGCCAACGTCACTCCGATCTGCAGATCTTCGTCGGGCAACTGGTCCACTTCCGTGACGCCATGGGCGATCAGAATCGCATTGTTCGCGATTCCCTCGAAAAGTGTTGCCGCCCGCGTGTTCATCGTCAGCACCGTGGCCTCAAATCCCGCCAGACCGCGCACGTACATATTCTGCAGGTACGCGAACGTCGTCACATGTCCCGGCACGACTTCGTGGCTCACCAGTTGTTCGAACTCCGGCACCGACATCTTTAGCGACGCATTGATCTCGTACGTCGCCTCATATTTCGGGCTGCCATCTCTATTCCTCGCTCGCCCGATGTAATTCATCGACCCAGAGAACCAGGCATCCTTGATTGGGAGAAAATCAATGTTCGCCCTCGGCACTCCCGCGAATTCCTTGGGCAAGTGCGGCGTCAGATTCGTTTCGCACAGCCGATGGTACTCGGCGATGACCGCGTTCCCCAGTGCCCGCACCGAAGCCATCGGCACCAACCGGTCCGCTCTCCAAGCGTCCACGGCCTTTTGAATCCCCGCGTCTCCCTGGATGGGATAGCCCGCGTGTTTCAACAGTTCCACGACTCTTTCTCGCTTCGCCTCCGGCTTTGACTTCTCCGGCGCACGGCCCGTGGACGCTTCCACGCAGCGTTTGTAGCTGACCGGCTCCCCTTTACCCAAAACCTCCATCGCCAGGTCCCACATGACCTCGACGCACGTCGCCAATCCTCCAAGGTACGAGCCTCGCAAGCCGCGAATCTTCTCCCCCTCCAATCGAATATTCTTGGCCGCTCCGGGAATATCGATCTGTCCCAGGT
>JBAVHY010000060.1:0-7319 GCA_049686315.1 Candidatus Acidiferrum sp.
GCGGAAGGCAGCGCTGCCGACGATGACTTGTTCTACGCCGAGTTTTGCGAGAGCTTGGGCGCGGCGCACGGTTCGGACACCGCCGCCAACACGCACTTTCATTTTGTACTTGCGGTGCGCCTCCACACAGAGCCGTCGGACAAGCGCATTGTTGTGCCCTTTGCGCATGGCGGCGTCCAGATCGATGACGTGCAGCCACTCGTAGCGAGAGAAGCGCTCGAGCAAACTCAGAACATCCACGACGGCGAGTTCGCGCTTGCGGCCGTGAACCAGTTGCACAGCCTGGCCACGTTGCAAATCGATGCACGGAATCAGCACGGGAGTCTCACCTCCACGCCGTTGGATTGCAAGAAGGACTTCAGCGCGCGGATGGATTGCACCTGATCGTGAAAGATGGAGGCCGCGAGGGCCGCGTCGGCAGCGCCTTCGGTGAAAACTTCCAGGAAATGCTGCGGAATTTTTGCTCCGCCGGACGCGATCACCGGCACGGTGACAGCGCGGCTGATGGCGGCAGTAAGCGCGAGGTCGAAGCCGGACTGTGTGCCATCGCGGTCAACGGAAGTAAGCAGGATTTCTCCCGCGCCCAACTCCACGCCCCGGCGGGCCCAGTCCAAGGCGTTCCAAGTCGTCGCGGCGCGCCCTCCGCGCATGCGGACTTGCCAGAAGCCGTTTTCGCGTTTGGCGTCGACCGCCAGTACCACCGCCTGGGCGCCGAATTCGCGCGAAAGTTCGCCGATAAGTTCGGGCCGCTCGACGGCGGCGGTGTTCACCGTGATTTTGTCTGCACCCGCGCGCACCACGGCGCGGGCGTCTTCCAGTGAGCGAATGCCGCCACCAGCGGCGAGAGGAATGCTGAGTTGTTCGGCGACGCGGTGAATGGTCTCCAGAAAAGTGGGCCGGTTATCACGCGCGGCGGCAATATCCAGAACAACCAGCTCGTCCGCGCCTTCGGCATTGTAGCGGGCGGCAAGTTCCACGGGATCGCCGGCATCGCGCAAGCCTTCGAAATGTACGCCCTTGACGACGCGAACCCCGTCGGTATCGAGGCAGGGAATAATGCGATGCGCCAGGCTCATGCCGCAATCCTCAGGAAGTTTTCCAGAAGCGCTGCACCGGGAGCGCCGCTCTTTTCCGGATGAAATTGCACGCCGAAAATGCTTTTGCGTTCGAGCACAGCCGTGAATTCGCAGCCGTGAGTGCACAGCGCGGCAGCTTCCGCGCTGTTGGCGGGCGCCGCATAGGAATGCGCAAAATAAAAATACGCATCCGGAGAGATTCCTTCAAGGAGCCGGCTGGATCGCAAGGCGCGCAACTGGTTCCACCCCATATGTGGCAATTTCACGTTTTGCGGGAGTTGCGCTACGTGGCCCTCCAGGAGCCCAAGGCCCGGCAGCGCGGGAGCTTCTTCACTGTTCTCATAGAGCGCCTGCAAACCAAGGCAGATGCCAAGAAACGGGATGCCTTGAGCGATTGCATCGAGCAGCGGTTGGCGCAGCAAATGCGCGTCGAGGGAAGAGATCAACGCGCCGCAATGGCCGACACCGGGAAGAACAAGACATTTCGCCGTGGCGATCTCCTCGGGGCGATTCGTGCACGAGACTTCAGCGCCGAGTCGCCGAAGGGCACGCGCCACGGAAGTGACGTTGCCCGCCCCATAATCGATCAGCGTAGCGATCATAGAAGCTCCTTGGTGCTGGGCAGCACATTGCGGAGCCGCTTGTCCCGCGACACGGCGAAACGCAAAGCGCGCGCAAACGCTTTGAACAGGGCTTCCACCTGGTGATGCGAAGAACGGCCGTAAAGCACGCGAAGGTGGACATTGGCGCGAGCCGCCTGCGCGAAACCTTGAAAGAAGTCCTCGACCAGTTCGGTTTGAAAGCCGCCGACACTTCGCGCCGAAAAGTTTGCCTTCACAACACAAAATGCCCGGCCCCCAAAATCGACCGCCGCCGCCGCAAGAGTTTCGTCCATGGGCATCAGGAAATAGCCTGCGCGGAGTATGCCGCGCTTGTTCCCCAAGGCTGCGTCGACCGCTTCGCCAAGGGCAATGCCGACGTCTTCTACGGTGTGATGCTGGTCGACATCCAGATCACCCTTCGCTTTGAGCCGGAGATCAAAGCCGCCGTGCCGCGTGACTAGGTCCAGCATGTGATCGAAAAAGCGGATGCCTGTGGCAATATCGGATTTGCCCCGGCCATCGAGATTCAAACGCAGTTCGATCTGTGTCTCTTTCGTGGTGCGCCGAATTTGCGCGGTTCTAGGCATTAGAATTCCTATGGGCCGGGCCAAGAATCTTCAACAGCTTCTTGAGTTCGGCTTGAGTGCCGATGGTAATGCGAGCGAAGCCCGGACCTAGATCGTGGCTACGTTCACGCACCAAAATGTCGTGACGCGCGAGGTTCTTGAAGAAAGCCGGTCCGGACTCGCCAAAATCCGCAAGCAGGAAATTCGCAGCGCTGGGGAAGGCGCGAATGTTTCGCTTTTGAAGCTCGCGGGTTAGCCAGCCGCGCAGGCGCTTCACATCGCTCACATAGCGGGCGATGGTTTTGCGTTCTTCGACAGCGGCCACGCTGGCAGTCAGGGCGGCGATGTTTACAGGGTAGGGCGGCATCGCCCGCCGCACGAAGGCAAGGGAATCGCGCTGGCCGATGACTGCGCCAAGACGCAGGCCGGCCAAGCCTTCCGCCTTCGAAAACGTGCGCGCGACAAACAGGTGAGGATAGCGGCGGACCGACGGCACCGCGGATTCCACGGAAAATTCCGCGTAGGCTTCGTCCAAAACCACAACAGTGTGCGTAGCGGCCCGCAGCAGTTTACGAACGGATGCGCTATCCACCAGCGTCCCTGTCGGATTATTGGGATTCGCGAGAAAGAACACGCGGGGCTTCTTCCGCAGCGCGGCAAGGGCTTTGTCGAGAGGGAACTCCATGCTCCTGCCGTAGCGCAAAGCCTTGACGCGCGCACCGGCAATCTCCGCGTAGTAGCGATACATCGGAAACGTGGGCTCGCAGATGAGCACATCAGTTCCCGGCTCAACGAAGGTGTCGAAGAAAACACGCAGCGCGTCGTCACCGCCGTTGGTCAGAAGCAGTTCTTCGGGATGCACGCCAAAGTAGCGTGCCAGCTTTCGCGTGGATACCGCGTATTCCGGGTAAGTGGCAATCTGCTTTGCGCTGAGGCGGGCCAGAGCTTTTCGCGCTGCCGCGCTGCAGCCGGTGGTATTTTCGTTGAAGTCCAGGCGAATTTTGCCTGCGCGGCCTTCGGCGGGCGCCTCATACGTGCGGCGCAAGAGAATGGCTTTGCGAACAGGCAGGCGGGGTTTCATTTGCGTACCTCGACAGCATTGGCGTGAGCAAGCAAACCCTCCGCCCGGGCCATGGCCTGAACGTCGCTGGCGAGGCGCCGATATCCGGTGGAGCTGATAGTCTGCACGCTGATCTGTTTCACGAAGTCACTCGCTGAAAGGCCTCCGCGCCTCCGTGCCCAACCGCCGGTTGGCAGTACGTGATTACTTCCACTTGCGTAATCGCCGAAGGGCTGCGCGCTGAGGTGGCCCGCGAATATGGTGCCCGCGGATCGAATTCTGTCGAGCAGCGCTGGCGAACTCTCCGGCAAGGACAAATGCTCCGGCGCGAAGCGATTCACAAAATCGATGCCCTCATCCCATGTGCGCGTCAAAAGGATTGCGCCTGCCTTTTCTCTGGAGATGTGCGCGGGGCTTGTGCGCGGCAAGAGCTTCAGTTGCGCGGTGACCTCCTCTTGCACCTGGTTCGCCAGTCGCGCCGACGGAGTAACAAGGTAGCTTGCTGCATCCGGTGCGTGTTCCGCCTGGGCCAACAAATCCGCCGCAATCCAGCGTGGGTTGCCACCCCGCGCGAGGACGATGGCTTCCGTCGGCCCTGCCGGAAGATCAATGGCGCAATCGCCACTGACAATCTGCTTGGCGGCGGTGACATAACGATTGCCGGGGCCAAAGATTTTTTCCACCGGCGCGATCCGCGTTGTGCCGTAGGCCATCGCAGCAATCGCGTGCGCGCCACCGATTCGAGCCAGATGTCTCACGCCGAGCAAGTCCGCAACTGCTAGTAGTTCATCGTTCGCCCGTGGGCAGACAACGAGGATGCGCTCCACTCCCGCCACTTGCGCGGGCGCCACGGTCATCACCATCGTCGAGAAAAGAGCAAAACGCCCGCCGGGAATGTAACACCCGACGGACTCGACGGGCCGGACGAGTTGCGCGATCTTTACTCCCGGTTCGACCTCGAGAGCCCACGCACGCGGCAACTGCTTTTCGGCCACGCGGCGCACGTTCCTCGCGGCATGCTCCACCGCGCCAAGGAACTCGCGCCCCACTCGGTTCTTCGCTGCGGCCATTTCCCGCTGCGAGAGCCACAATCCGTCTCGGTGCAAATCGACGCCATCGAGCTTGCGGCACCAAATGTCTAGTGCAAGGTCGCCTCGGCGCCTCACGTCGGCCACAATGCGCGCGGCAGCTCGATAGGCGGCACGATCCTGGCTTTCGCGCCCTTTCATGAGCCTTGCTTCCGCTTCCGGTGTGAGCTTCAGAATGCGCATCAGAGCACGATCTTGTTTAAAGGGTATTCGACAATACCCTGCGCCTTCGCCGCCTTCAGGCGCGGCAAAATCTGGCGAACGACGGACTCTTCAATGATCGTGTTCACCGCCACCCAATCGGAATCACTGAGGGCAGAAATTGTGGGATTCTTCAACGCCGGCAGCACAGACAGGACGGTGGCCAGGTCTTCGCGCCGCACGTTCAGCATCAAGCCGACGCGCGTGGCCGCGGCAATGGCGCCCTGAAGCATCAAGACGAGGTTTTCGGCTTTTTCGCGCTTCGCTGGATTCTCCGCGGATTTGCGGTTCATGATGAACACCGTGGAAGACTCCAAAACAGTATCCAGGATGCGCAAGCGATTGGCGCGCAACGATGAGCCTGTCTCCGTCACCTCCACAATGGCATCGGCGAGTTGCGGTACCTTCACTTCGGTCGCGCCCCAGGAAAATTCCACGCGCGCCTTGACGCCATGTTTGGCCAGGTAGTTCTGCGTGATGCCCACCACTTCCGTCGCAATAACCTTTCCTTCCAGATCGCGCGGTTCGCGAATCGAGGAATCTTCGGGAACAGCGAGCACCCACTTCACACGAGCTAGCCTCTGCTTGGCGTAAACGAGTTCCGCCAGTTCCAGCACGTCGGCGCCGGTTTCCTGCACCCAGTCGTGGCCCGTAATTCCCGCATCTAGAGCTCCGGTCTCAACGTACCGGGCCATTTCCTGTGCGCGCACCAGCAGACAGTCCATTTCCGCATCGTCGATGGCTGGCACGTAGCTGCGCGAACTGATTGTCACCTTCCAACCGGCGCGAGCCAGAAGGTCAATGGTTGCGTCCTGCAAACTGCCCTTGGGAATGCCTAGCTTCAGCACGCTCATTGCGCTTCCTTCTTCCCATAAATGTCCATGGGAACGAAGACGCGCTCGGCAATCACCGGTGAACCGCCGTCCGATTCAAGTGAACGGAAGAAACAACTGCGGTACCCTTCGTGACAGACCCCCGGGCCAATTGGCTCGACCAGGATGAGCAGAGCGTCCGCGTCACAATCAACACGCAGTTCCCGAACACGCAAAACATGGCCGCTGGTTTCACCCTTCTTCCAAAGGCGATTGCGGGAGCGAGAAAAAAAGTGAACCTCGCCGGTGCGCTGCGTCTGTTCGAGTGCATCGCCATTAAGATAGCCGACCATCAGAACCTCGCCGCTCTGATGGTCTTGGACCACTCCCGGGATTAGTCCTCCAAGTTTTTCGAATGCCAGTTCCACGACAGCCTCCCCAAAAGCAAAAAACCCGCCGGGCGATTCGCGCCAGCGGGCCGATTAGAGCTTTATTTCAAGTAAGCGCTAGGCAGACCAGAATGGGCGCGGCAAGAAGCCGTGATGGTGCTGGTGTCGATGCGCCCGAGAAGTCATCAGAATGGCAAGATACACGATAGTCTGAGGAATAAACAATACAAACTTCGGATTTCTGGAATCGAAATTTTGAATGCTAGGCGCGAGAGACGGAGCCCGGAGGAGCTCCGGATTTGTAGTTCATGGTCATCTTGAGGTGCACGGCAACCCCAAACCGACCATTCGGGAGGTTCTCCACGCGCACCACTTCGGCCACATATTCACAATTCATGGGGTCGAACTGGGAAGAGAAGGGGAAAGTCACAAAGACGCGCATGCCCTTGTAATAATTCTCGCGTCGGGTATGAAAGTAAATGCCTTCCTTTGAGGCATTTATGCTGATTGGCATGTCCTCGAAATGCTCGTCGCGGGGCTCCGAAGGGCGCACGCGAAGAGGCTTGGCGATCTTAGCGCGACGGCTCCGGCGCACTTCCTCGTATTGGGGTGGTTGGACCTGTTCCGCCATAAGGCATCCCTGTCAGTCAGAAGTAGGCTTACTCACCATGATTGGGGGAAGGGAGTTGAAACGTCAAGCTAATGCGGCGAATCTGATACTGATTAGGAGATAGCCGATAAGAACGGGGGCAAAATGACCGAGAAAGTGCAGAAGTCTGATGCGGAGTGGAAAAAATCACTCTCTCCGAATCAATATTATGTGACTCGCCAGAAAGGGACAGAGCCGCCTTTTACCGGCGAGTATGAATCCAGCGAGACCCCAGGTACTTATAAGTGCGTTTGCTGCGGTCAAACACTCTTTCTTTCCGAGACCAAGTTCCACTCCGGGTGCGGCTGGCCGAGTTTCTACAAAGCTGCGAATCTAGAAGTGGTGGAGGAGACTTCAGACCACTCTCATGGCATGAGCCGTACCGAGGTGACCTGCAGCCGCTGTGGCGCTCACCTGGGGCACGTTTTTGACGACGGCCCGGACCCGACGGGATTGCGCTATTGCATCAATTCCGCGGCATTGAAGCTGGAAAAAGAATGAGTCGGACCGCTGGCGTCCGCCTGTTTCCATGGGAAAGACACGGCTCAGATTTCGCGTCTTACGCCGCCGGACGGTTGTACGCCACTATTTCCGCGACGTGGTCGAATTCCTTTTGCCAGGCGGCAACGAGCAGAACCTTCTGGCCAGTGGGATACCGGAAAATATAGTAAACGTGGGTGACTCCATCGAGTTCATAAAATCCAGGCCGGCGCACATCCGGACGTCCCGCAAAGCCGGCGTCCAGG
Organism: Candidatus Acidiferrum sp.; assembly: GCA_049686315.1. Taxonomy (GTDB): domain Bacteria; phylum Acidobacteriota; class Terriglobia; order Acidiferrales; family UBA7541; genus Acidiferrum. The sequence goes on from JBAVHY010000060.1 coordinate 7,190, forward strand.
AGCAGGCGCAGTTCCGCAAGTTGCTCCGGAGAATGGTCCCGGAGGTCTTCAATCATGGGCGGGCGTTTTTCTCTACTGATCATGGTAGCGTCCTTTACCGCCGCAAGAAGCATAATCAACCCTCATAGAT
>JBAVHY010000061.1:0-3684 GCA_049686315.1 Candidatus Acidiferrum sp.
AGGTGTGCCAGCGCCTGGTCCACTGCCGCGAAGTTTTTCTGCACCACGGCTTCGCCACGCTTTCCATAAGTATCCGAAATGGCCTTCTTGATGGCGGCGATGGCCTCCTCGCGCGGCAAGACCCCGCTAATCGCGAAGAAGCAAGTCTGCATGATGGTATTGATGCGGCTGCCCATGCCCGCCGCGCGCGCCACGGTGTAACCATCAATCACATAGAAGCGCAGCTTCTTCTTGATAATAGTCTCTTGCACTTGCCGCGGAACGTGTTGCCAGATTTCCTCCGAGCCAAACGGAGCGTTCAGGAGGAAGGTAGCACCGGGCTCGGCGGCAGCGAGAACGTCAATGCGATCCAGGAATTGGAACTGGTGACAGGCCACAAAATTGGCCTTGGTGATCAAATAAGTCGAGCGGATCGGGTCCGGTCCAAAGCGCAAGTGCGATACGGTTATGGCACCGGCCTTCTTCGAATCGTACACAAAGTAGCCCTGCGCGAAATTGTTGGTTCCCTTCCCAATGATCTTGATGGAATTCTTGTTGGCCCCTACAGTTCCGTCGGAACCCAAGCCATAGAAGAGCGCGCGCACCGTCCGAGGATCTTCGGTGGAGAAATCCGCGTTGTAGGAAAGGCTGGTCTGCGTGACGTCATCCACAATGCCGACCGTGAAGTGATTCTTCGGTTCGGGTTTCTTCAACTCGTCGAAAACCACCTTAACCATCGCTGGTGTGAACTCCTTCGACGAGAGGCCGTACCTTCCACCGATGATTCGCGGAATGCCCACGCCGGGTTTTGCCGAGTAGCGCTCCATGTATGCGGTCAAAACATCCTGGTACATCGGCTCGCCGAGCGCGCCCGGCTCCTTGGTGCGATCGAGTACCGCGATCGCTTTCACGCTCGCTGGAATTGCCTGTAAGAAAGCTTCGGCGGCGAACGGTCGGAACAATCTCACCTTCAGCAAGCCTATCTTTTCGCCAGTTTTCCGCAATACATCCACCGCTTCTTCCGCGGCACCCACGCCGGAACCCATCAAGATGATCAGCCGCTCGGCATCCGCGGGGCCGTAATAGTCGAACAGGCGATAGTTGCGCCCCGTGCGCTTGCCGAAGCGATCCATCACGTCTTGCACAATCGTGGGGCAGGCTCGGTAGTAAGGGTTGCAGGCTTCGCGTGCCTGGAAAAACACATCCGGATTTTGCGCCGTGCCTCGCAGGATCGGGCGGTCCGGCGACAAGGCGCGGTCGCGATGCTGACGAACGAATTTATCGTCAACTATAGTGCGCAGGTCGTCATCGCTCAATGGATCGATCATATTCACTTCATGCGAGGTGCGAAAGCCATCGAAGAAATGCAAGAATGGCACCCGCGATTCGAGGGTTGCAGCCTGGGCGATGCAGGCGAAGTCGCTCGCTTCCTGCACGGAATTGGAAGCCAGCAGGGCAAATCCCGTTGCGCGCGTGGCCATGACATCACTGTGATCCCCAAATATGGAAAGCGCGTGGGTGGCCAGCGTACGTGCAGCCACGTGAATCACCGCGGCGGTCAACTCGCCCGCGATCTTGTACATATTCGGGATCATCAACAGCAGGCCCTGCGACGCGGTAAAGGTCGTGCCCAACGCGCCCGCCTGCAACGCTCCATGCAAGGCACCAGCGGCGCCGCCTTCGCTTTGCATCTCGATTACATCGGGGATGGCTCCCCAAATATTCTTCTTTCGCTCCGAGTTCCACTGATCCGACCATTCCCCCATAGGTGACGAGGGGGTGATCGGGTAAATCGCGATGACTTCGTTTAAGCGGTACGCGACCGCGGCGGCGGCTTCGTTGCCGTCCACAATAGACATTTTTCGGGTCATTAGCCTCTCCGGTGAGCAAGTAAGGTGTCTAGAAAATGGTAGGCTGCGGCGCAGTTGAAAGCAATGAAAACTAGCGGAAAATATGGGTAAATGCGACTTGTACAATCGCGCATCGCACGTTGTGACGCGCATCACTGCTTCTAGATCATTTTCTCAGATGGGTTCTTCTGTCTCCGCTTCGCCCAACGGCAGCCGATCCGTGTCGCGCGCCACCCAAACGTACATTGTAGGCAGCAGATAGATGCTGATGAAGAGTGCCGCTAATAGCCCACCGACAATCACGATGGCGAACGGCCGCTGCGAGTCTGATCCAATGCCGCGCGACAGTGCCGCTGGCAACAATCCCAGCGTCGCCACCAGCATGGTCATCATAATTGGCCTTAACCTGAGGATGGCCCCTTCAACTGCCGCATCTTCAATCGAGTACCCCTGCGCTCTCAGGTGGTTAATGTACTCGATCATGATAACCCCAACCTGCACCGAAACACCGAACAATGCCAAGAAGCCGACACCACTGGAAACGCTGAAGTGTGTCCCGGTAACCAACAGCGCCAAGATACCGCCGATGGGCGCCATAGAAACGTTCCCGAGCGTTAGAGCCGCCCATTTGGCGGACTTGAACATGGTGAACAGGATGATGTAAATGATCAAGATGGTGATGGGAAGAACAATCAAGAGCCGCCGCTGCGACCGTTTCTGGCTTTCGTATTCTCCTGCCCAATTGATGTGATAGCCGACGGGCAGCTTCACCTGCTGTTCCACCCTCTCCATTGCCTCTTCCACGGCGCTTCCCAAATCCCGGCCGCGAACGCTGTACTTGATCGCGATATAACGGGAATTGGACTCCCGGTAAATCTCTGAAGCGCCATCGGTAACGTCGGTGTCCGTTAGCTGCGCGAGGGATACTCTTTCCCCCGAGGCAGCGACGATGCGAATATTATCGATAGCCTCTCGCGTATCGCGATACGGAGCCAGGTAGCGCACCACCAGATCGTACCGCTGCTCTGCAAGACCTGGGTCACCGCTTTCCCACCAATGGCCGTTTCCACCGCATCTTGCACGTCGCTTACATTGATCCCATAGCGCGACGCCTTATTCCGGTTAATCTTCAAATTGAGATTGGGCTGGCCAAGGACGCGGAACAATCCCAGATCCTCAATTCCTTTCACACTGCGCATTACATTCACAACTTCCTCGCCCTTCGTTTCCAATTCCTTCAAATCGTCCCCGTACATTTTGACGGCCAGTTCACCCTTCACGCCGCTTACCGCCTCTTCCATGTTGTCGGAGATGGGTTGAGAGAAATTCCACAAGACTCCGGGGATCTTGCTGAGTTCGGCATCCATGGCGGAAATGAGGGCATCCTTTTCTTCGTGGAATACCGGACGCCACAGATCCTTCGGCTTCAGATCGACAAAGTATTCCGTGTTGAAAAAACCGGCGGTGTCGGGCCGTCATCGGGCCGGCCTACTTGGGAGACGACCTGTTTCACTTCCGGGAAAGACGCCAGGATGAGGCGCGACTGATTCATGACGCGCGTCCCTTCAGTGGGCCCGGTGCTCGGCGCCAGCGTGCCACGAGCCCAGATCGCTCCCTCGTCCAAGTGGGGCAAAAATTCCGAACCTACGATGCCGCTGAATAGCAGGATGAAGGTCGCGAAAATCACCAATCCGGCAGCGCCCAGAGTTAGCCTGCGGTTTTGAAGCGCCCAGCGCACCGTGCTTCGGTATCGCGTGCGCAAGAAATCCATCACTGGGTTATGCCACTCACTGACACCCTTCCGGAAAACGATCTCGGCGAGGACCGGACCGATGAAAATCGAAAAGGCTAGCGC
>JBAVHY010000062.1:0-3740 GCA_049686315.1 Candidatus Acidiferrum sp.
GTGAATGGCCAGTATGCGGCGCTCTATGACCAGGCGGGTCTCATGGTCCGCCTCGACGCGGAGAACTGGATGAAATGTGGCACGGAGTTTTTTGACGGACAGCGCCATGCCAGCGTGGTTTTCACGCGTGATTTTTCCGACTGGTCCACCATGCCGGATCTTTCCAATACCGCACCCGTTTGGTGGCGCGCGATTCGCAAAAAAGATTCCATCGAAACGCATTGCTCGCTTGACGGGAAGCAGTTTACCGCCATTCGCCAAGGCTATTTCGCGCCGGGCACGAAGGTGGAAGTGGGCATTATGTGCGCCGCACCCGAGGGTCCCGGCTTCGAAGCGGTTTTCGATAATTTGAAACTCGAGATGGGATGAGCCCGCTAAGCGGCCGGGTTACGCGCGGCAAAACGCCCTCAGTTCGCCAGCTTGACCCGCACAAGCTCCCGAATCGCGATCAAGTCTTTACTCCCCTTTACCATAAGACGCACACCCGTTCCCTCGGTGTAACGCGGAGCGTCCTCGATCGCTTTCATCACACTTTTGGGGAGCTTACTCTGCAACGCGGCTTTAACTGCCCGATCGCCAAGGATAAACACCACGCGGAAGCATCCGTTGCAGGGAGACAGATGAACGATGGTCCGCTTTTTCAGCTTCAACCGCAGAGCCCATCCGTATTTGAGCGAAATGGACTTCCACTCCTGATCGGCTACTCCCTGCTCCTGCGCCATCCAATCCACGAACTCTTTCCAATTATTTGCGCTCGAACCCAGTGCGGCGAAGATCTCCTCCGCCGCGGGCTTCTTGGCTTTGCCGACAAATGCGTTCGGGATGTCCAATGTATTCACCTCTGTGCCGAGAAGGCTCCAAGCTCGGCTGGAATCCCGAGGATTGTAACGGAGCTAGGCACGCGGGCGCTGTGATATGGAACCGTTGCCTTCTCGCTCAGGGTTCTCCCCAGAGGTCCACCGTGCTAACGGGCTAACCCTGAAGCTTCAAGTAGTAGAACAGTTGATCTTCGTGCCGATCGAGATGCCGGACCATCTGAAGAGCGGGATCATTGGCGGGGGAGATCCAGCAGCACTACATCCGAGCGGTCTTGCATACGCTCGAGGACAACTTCGCGGCCATCTGGGGAGATGTCGAAGTCGCGAATGTCGAAGTCGGGAGTAAGGCTGGTCAACTGCCGCTCGGCGCCCGTCTCCAGGTCGATGAGCCAGAGATTCTTGTGTTGAATTTCTCCTCGCAGGAGCACAAGCGCGCGTCCTCCGGGCAGGAAGGCGAGGTGTCGAGCTCCCCGAGGCAGGGTCAGGGCCCGCAGGGGATGCGCCGCGGCCTCGGCTGTGACGGCTTTCACCGTAAATGTGGTGCCGATGTCGGGTCCCGAGTAGACAACGAAGCGGCCATCGGGAGCCCACGCAGGATCAACCGAGTACTCCGGGACGAAGAGAGCCGGTGAGCGCCCGTCGACCGGCACGCGATAGAGGTGTGGCACGCCGTGATCGTCCACCGCCGAGGTGATCGATTGGCCGTCGGGTGCCCATGCCGGAGCGCCTTGCAGGTCGAGCGAATCGGTCACAATCCGTGCGTTCGTGCCGTCGGCCCGCATCACATACAAGAGCGTCTGCTCGTGTTGCCGGACCGAGAATGCGATATGCTGTCCATCGGGGGATATCGCCGGGCCGCCAAAGACCCGCGCTCCCTGCCCATTCCACAACTCTGTTTCAGTTCCATTGGCGAGCTTCCAGATACTCTCGCTCGTCCCGGTTGTAGAAACATAAAGAAGATAATTTGGACCTAGTCGCGGGGAGAAACCCGTGCTGGTCGTCAGCGAGATTCGAGTAGCAGCCGACTCCTTGGCGGGGGAATCATCGATTCGAAAGCGCCAGAGCGTTCTCTTCGGAGTGGCGAGCGTGGCAACCAGACGGCGACCATCAGCGCTGCCAGCCAGCGACGTGTACCGGTCAAGAGCCGAGGTCAGCCGGTGAGGATTGCGGCGCTCGACGTCCAAACTATAGAGCCGCGGCCCCGAACCATCGGGATCGCTCGCAAGGTAAACCAGTGTGCGCCGATCCAAGAAGACCGGGTGACTCACGCGCCCATTGTGCGACGTGATGCGTTCAGGGGTTCCGCCCGTTGGAGTCATGCGCCAGATGTCCAATTTGTCTGGCAGGGTACCCTGCACGAAGTAAATGAATGCCGCGTCCGGCGCCCACAGCGGAAAGTGACAGTGGAGCCCGGCGGGCGCAGTGAAGATGGGCCGACCCTCCGATTGCCTATTGCCGTCTGATACGAACAGGGGGTCTCCGGGTCCGGGGGTGTGGTACGCGAGCCGGGAGCCGTCGTGCGACCAGTCGAACTCCGCCACGCCTTCAAGGTATGGCTTCGGCTGTCCTCCCAGCGTGGGGACCGCCCAGATGCTGATGTCGCCGCCGCTCGAACCGTTCTGCTTGCGAACCCAAAATGTAACCAGAGATCCATCAGGCGAGAACCCCAGGGTGCGCACCGAAGGATTGACGAGTTCCGGCGCGCTCCCAAGGGTCAAGTTGTGAAACTGCCCGGAACCGGCCTGCGTAACCCAGACGTCCATTTGTCCGTCGCGGTCCGACAGAAACGCTACGAAGTGTCCGTCGCGCGACACGGCAGCGGCCTGCGCCACCCCATCGAAGTCCGTTACCGTCTGAAATCGCGCCTCCGCGATGGGGCTTCGCCAGAAGTACTCCGTTCTTTGTAACCAGAGGCCCGCGCCAATGGCCAACCCAACCCCCACCAGTGTCAGCGCCAATGCAAACGTCCATCTGGTTCGAGAGGCCGCTATCTCAGCGCGCGGCGGAAGGGCAGGCGGATTGAGTGAGGGAGGATTATTTCCGTTCTCCAGCGCCGCTGGAAGTTTCCGGCTGCGCGCCCACGCGTCCAACTCCGCCCGGGAAGCGTAGACCGAGCCGATCCTGTCATGCTGATGCCGGTGAACGGGCATCCCCTCCCGCTTCTCCCAGCGTTGCACCGTCGTCACATCGCGGTTCAGGTATGCCGCGATTTCCTTCCAGGAATCCAGCCGGTCTTCGGGCAGCCCCAAAGGTGGCGGCGTGCCTGGGAACGATTCACCCATCGCGCTCTCCTGCCTGGTCGCGGCCGTCGCGAGCCCCAGAGCCCGAATTGTAACTCGGCCAGCGGCAAAGCACAGCATTCGACGGCAAGCACGGGAATAGCTGCAATTCCGCGCATTGCCGTTTGACCCGACCCACCAAGGTGCCTGATTGTGTCCGGGCGTCTTCAGCCGGCAAACGCCGACGAGACCAAGGAGGTCGCAATGCGACAAAGATTGACCTGGTTGCTGTTATTTGGGGCCGCGATCGCGGTCACGGCTCACCATTACGCAGCAAACGTCTGGGCAACAGCGGCAAATGGGTTCGTGGGCACAACCATCGCCAAGGGCACGTTGGGTGAATTCGAGGTCTTTAATCACGCGATTCTGCCGAACTCCCCAGCTGGCGAGGATGAAAATGTGTGGCTGTCGTTGCAGAAGACGAAGGGATCGTCCGACCTGTACGTGCAGAGCAATGTCTGGCAGCCTGTCAACCCGATAACAAAAGTAATAGCTAGCACGGGCTGGCACTCGCACCCCGGCCACAGCCTGATCATCGTCACGGCGGGAACGATCACGGACTACGAAAGTGACGATCCCCAATGCAAGCCTCATGTATACACACAGGGGATGTCGTTCGTCGATTCCGGTGGCAGCCATGTGC
>JBAVHY010000063.1:0-5198 GCA_049686315.1 Candidatus Acidiferrum sp.
CTCAATAATCACTGCTCTACACTCCCTACATAGAGAATCACGCCCGCGGCACGGCCGCGTTCTAAGGCCGGCACCTTTGACGTTTCAGCGACCGCAGAGATGTTGCGCGTGATAGCGGGACTCTTCCTTCCGTCAGTTCTTGGGTACTTGGAGCGCACCCGAAAGCACTTCCGCAGTGGACCAAAATGATCATGCGTCACAATCGCGCTAGCGTTGAACACCCAATCGCCATAACTCCTTTCCATTCCGCACTTGCAAAATTTCCGCCTTTAACGTCTTTAGAATCCGCACCTACACATCATTATCAAAACACTCCACCTATAAACCCATTCCCTCCCGCACTTACGAGCACCATTTCGGCTATCTCCTTTCTTCTCGCACTTACCCATTTTCTAAACTCCCTTCCCGCCTCCGCGCCCATGCCGTGATTCCACTATGGCAGATCTTTCGACGACTCCTTCCTTCGTTCCGAACCTCCGCCCTGCAATTTTGGCCGGATCGCACTGTTCACTCCCGGTGGGACTTCTTCGTTGATTTCCATCGCCAGATACACTAGAAACATCGTCAGCCTTTTTTTTCGCTCAAGAGAAAGTCCAGGGGATAGAACCAAATGAAACTTCTGCGATTCGTCTGTGCGATCGTCCTTCTCCTCGCCGCATCCTTCACGCCCGCGCAAACTCCCTCCGCTCCTCCATCCATCAAGGCAATCAAATTCGCAAAACTCTGGGACGGCAAGGGCAAGCTCTGGACCAAGCCCATCGTCATCCTGGAAGGCAACAAGATCAAAACCGTCACCACCGACTCTGCCGCAATTCCTCCCCATGCCCAAATTATCGATCTCTCGAACTACACCGGCCTCCCTGGCCTAATCGATGTTCACACGCACATGACCATGTACACCGACGAGACGCCCGGCCAACCCATGCTGAAGCAGATCACCGCCAATCCGCCGGCCGTCGAGGTCTTTCTCGCCCGCAAAGGCGCGCTCCGCACCCTCGAAGCAGGTGTCACTACGGTTCGTGATCTCGGTGCCGATCAGTATATGGACATCGCCATGCGTGACCTCATCAATCACGGCGAGATGATTGGTCCGCGCATGTTCGTTTGCGGTTATGGCCTCTACATCACCAACACTCCCTACAAACCCGGCATCAACCCTCCTCCCGGCGGCATCGCCGATGGAGTCCCCGAGGTTCTGCGCGCCGTTCGCCAACAGATTGCTGCTGGTGCTGACGTCATCAAGTTGTACGCCTCCACGGGAACCGATGACGACGTCACCGGCTTCCAGACCTACTCCTACGACGAAATCAAAGCCGCTGTCGATGCCGCTCACCAGTTCGGCAAGAAGATAGCCATCCACTCTTATGGCCCCGACGGTGCACGCGACGCCGTCCGTGCCGGCACTGATTCCCTCGAACACGCCACGGACATGGATGACGCCACCATTCAGCAAATGGTTAAGCGCGGCACCTTCTATGTCCCCACTGTCGACCACAATCGCTATTACATCGATAACGGAGACAAAATTGGTTACGCTCCCGGCTATAAAGAAAAGTTGCAGGCTTTCATCCCGCGCAATCTCGAAACCGCTCGCAAAGCCTTCAATGCCGGTGTGAAGTTCGCGATGGGTTCCGACGCCATCTACACCATGTTTGGCGAAAATACGCGTGAGCTTGGCTGGTTCGTGAAGGCGGGCATGACGCCAGAGCAGGCCCTGCGCACCGCCACCAGCAACGCCGCGGAACTTCTCGGTAAGCAAAACGAACTGGGCGCCATCGCATCTGGTTATTTCGCCGATGTCATCGCCGTCGAGGGGGATCCACTCTCCAACATCGACGTCATCCTGCAAAACGTCCGCTGGGTCATGAAGGATGGTGCTGTTGTCGTCGACAAGACCTCCAAGCCAACAAACCGTTAAACTTGATGAACTTTCACTCTCCCATTCGGGTGTCCACTGTATACTTCCTCTGTCGAGGTCCTTCATGCCCCAGCAACGCAACTTCATTCTAGGTCTTCTCTCCTTGCTCGTTCTCAACTCGCTCGCCGTTCCTTCGCGCGCCGACGAGCAGGGCCCACCTCCTCTCGCGATCGGAGCATCCGCCCCGGACTTTTGCCTTCCCGGAATCGACGGCCAAACTCACTGCCTCGCCGAGTTCGCCTCCAGCAAAATCCTCGTTATCGCTTTCACCTGTAATCATTGCCCCACCGCCCAACTCTACGAATCCCGCATCAAGCAGGTTGCCGCCGATTACAAGGATCGCGGCGTCACGCTGCTCGCCATCCAGCCCAACAATCCCAATGCCGTTCGCCTCGATGAAATGGGCTACACCGATGTCGGCGATTCTTTCGACGAAATGAAGATCCGCGCCGCCTACCGGCACTTTAATTTCCCGTACCTATACGACGGCGAAGACCAGAAAGTCTCTCGCGCCTATGGCCCGGCCGCCACTCCTCACCTCTTCGTTTTCGATGCCCAGCGCAAGCTGCGTTACCAGGGCCGCGTGGACAATAATCCGCGCGAAGCCCTGGTCACTCGCCGCGATGCCCGCAACGCCATCGACGCTCTCCTCGCCGACAAGCCCGTCACCGTGGCAAAGACCCCCTCGGTCGGCTGCTCCACCAAATGGATTTACAAGGAAGAAGGTCGCAAGGAAGAGCTTGCCGAAATTGAACGCGAACCTGTCACCCTGCAACGAGCCGCTGCCGATGATTTCAAAGTCCTGCGAAAAAATGCTTCCGGCAAACTACGCCTCGTGAATTTCTGGGCCACCTGGTGCGCTCCGTGCGTCCAGGAAATGCCGGAAGTGCAAACCATATTGCGCATGTACGGCCACCGCGCCTTTGAGGTCGTCACCGTCAGCATCAACTATCCCGACGAGCAGCCCGCCGCGCTTTCTGCACTCACGAAACTGCACGCCACCAGCCGCAATCTGATTCCTGGCTCCACGGATATTTACACCCTGCTCGCTGCCTTCGACCCCGATTGGAATGCCGCGGTCCCCTTCACCATGCTCATTCGCTCCAACGGCGAGGTGCTCTACCAGAATCAGGGCGCTATCACTCCGCTCGACCTGCGCCGCCTCATCATCGCCAGTCTTCCCGATGACGATTACCTCGGCCATCAAGCCTATTGGCTGACAAAACCTGACTAATCCACTCTTATCCCCGTTGCATGTTAAATTAAATGTGCCCGGCTGACTGGCCGGAGCCGCGGCGGAGGATCTCGAGGAATTTCCCATCATAAATGACACGAAAGCAAGAGTGAATGATCCCGGCGCCCTAGCTCCGCTCGGCTTCCTGATTGCGGTAGGACTGATTGTTGGCGCCTGGGTCCTCGGCGTGCAAATTAAAAACACCCGTCTCGCCGATCGCTACGTCACTGTGAAGGGCCTGGTCGAGCGCAATGTGAAGTCCGACCTGGCCATCTGGCAGCTGAGCTACAAGGAAGCGGGCGACGATCTCACGGGAGTCTACGCCAAAACGGAAGCCGACAAAAAAGCGCTTCTTGAATTTCTCCAGCAGCAAGCTATCCAGTCGCAAGAAATTGAGCTGGGTGTGATTCGTGTTGTCGACACTCAGGCCAATGAGTATGGAGGAGGCAACCGCGCCCCCCATCGCTATATTGTTGAACAACAAATCACTGTGCGCACCTCTCGCGTGGATGTGGTCGCCACTGCCGCGCAAAAAACGACGCTTCTGCTGCAAAAAGGGGTCATCCTGAACGGAAATCCCGGCCAGGGCGTCGCTTACAAATTCACGGCGTTGAATTCCATCAAGCCTGACATGATCACCGAAGCCACGCGCAACGCCCGCGCCGCCGCCGATCGCTTCGCTTCCGATTCCGGCAGCAAAGTCGGCACGATTCGCCAAGCCAATCAAGGTGTTTTTTCCATTCTGGCAGCGGATCAGGGCAGCGGCACAGGAGAGCCCGGCGAAGGAGTGTACGGTAATGGCGCTGACGCTAGCTTGATGAAGACTGTCCGGGTCGTCACCACCGTCGAGTATTATTTGAACCAATAGCAAGCCGGCGGCGGTCAGGACACAACAGAAGACCTGCAATTCTGCGCTTACCGACCTAATCGAGAGAGTGTCGTACTGAGGCGATCCGGCGAGGATCGCCGAAGGATTTCAACCTCACAACTTGTACACAGTATCGGTTGAGATCCTTAAGCGTGCAATTTAGTTTTCATTCAGCTATCGCGCTGTCCAACCGCCGTCGATCAGAATCGTCTCCCCGGTGATCAGCGACGCCGCCGGTGACGCCAAGAACACCACCGCCCCGGCCACTTCCATGGGCTCTCCGACGCGGTGCAGCGCCGCAATGCGCTCGACCGTATCCGCGCGATGCGCCGGATCTGACAAATACTCCTCCGTTCCCGGCGTGTGAATAAATGTCGGCGCCACCGCATTCACCGTAATCCCAAACATGCCCCACTCCACCGCCAGGCACTTCGTCAAATGCGCAATTCCCGCCTTCGTCATGCAATACACGGATTCCGTTGGCAGCGCCGCAAAACCGGCCTGCGAGCTCATGTTGATGATGGTACCCTTCTTCTGCTGAATCATCACGCGCCCCGCCGCCTGGCTCGCAAAAAATGTTCCCTTCAAGTTCACCGCCAGCGTGGCGTCGAAGTCTTCCTCGCGCACCTTCTCCGCCGCACTCTCCGGCGCAATCCCCGCATTGTTCACCAGGATATCGATGCGTCCGAACCGCTTCACGGTGTCGTCCACCGCCCGGAAAATCTGTTCCATCTTGCTCACATCCATCTGCAACGGCAGCGCCTTCCTCCGCATCATCTGAATTTCTGCTGTCAATCCTGCATCCGCCTTCACGTCGCGCAATCCCAGCGCCACGTCCGCGCCCGCATGCGCCAACGCCAGTGAAATCGCTCGCCCCAATCCCCGCGCCGCTCCTGTCACCAGCGCCACCTGTCCACTTAAATCAAATCGCGGATACTCCATCCCCATTCCTCCTGTTATAAATCAGCAACCACCGCGGAGCGCAATGCTGCGAATGCGCAAGAGATTGTAACTCAACCCTTCTGGGCCCTGAGGCCTTCACTGGTTTGCCAATCGGGATAGGGGGGACGGTTGCCCGTCCTCCCCTCCCACAGTCGCGGTAGGGACGCGAGTTACCCCGCGCCCCCCGCACGGATCCGTACGTGCAGGATTGCTGCATACGGCTCTTACCTTAGATG
>JBAVHY010000064.1:0-27616 GCA_049686315.1 Candidatus Acidiferrum sp.
GCCACTACACAGGCAAGCCCAAGAGATCGGGGCGCTACCTAAACAGACTCAAGAGGGCGGCGTAAAACCGCGCCTACAAACCCAAGAGCCAGCAAGATGCCGGCGCTACCACGGCTCTTACACTTCCGGCGGGGGTACACGCCGGTTGTACTTGTTCATGGCGGCGGCGATACCTTGGGTCAGAAACAACTCCACTGCATCGCCCGCGCTTGCCACCATTTCCGCAGCCACTTCCAGGTCGGCCTTTTTCATCGGCCGCAGGACGTAGGCGGCGAGGTCAGCGACCGGATGATCCGGGCCGCATCCCAACCGCAGGCGCGCGAATTCCTGCGTGCCCACGGCGTTGGTGACCGACTTAGCCCCGTTGTGCGTCCCCGGGCTGCCGCGTTCGCCGATGCGAATCATGCCCCAGGGCAGATCGCGTTCGTCGAACATCACCAGCAGGTCCGCAGGCTCCAGTTCGTACTTGTCCATCAGCCGGCCCACCGAAATGCCGCTGAGGTTCATGTACGTCTGGGGCTTGGCGAGAATTACTTCTTCCCCGGCCACTTTCCCAATCCCGATCAGCGCCTGAGCTTCCGGGCGCTCGACGCGGATGGAGCTGCGATTCGCAAGTTCATCCACCGCGAGGAAACCGAGATTATGCGGCGTCCACTGATATTCAGGGCCTGGATTGCCAAGGCCAACAATGAGCCGCATAGAAATTGCAGTGAGGCGCGCGAAAAAGAACTACTTCTTCTTTTCCTGTTTTTCCGGTTTTTCCGGCTTTTCGGCAGCCACGGCGCCTTCCTCGCCCTCCACTTCCTTCTTGCCCTTCTTGATAACTTCCGGTTCGGCCGGGACTGCTCCGGTGACTGCCGCCGCTTCGACTGGTTTCTCTTCCTCGACGCGGAGTGCGACGACGTGCGCGAGCACGCTGTTGGCTTCCGTAAGGAGTTTAACTTTGGTCTTGTCGATGGCCAGGTCGCTGGCGCGGACACTCTGGTTGAGCATCAAGCCGCTGACGTCGATCTTAAACTCGGTAGGGATGTCCGCGGGCAAGCACTCGACTTCCACTTCGCGCGTGACTACTTCGAACACGCCGCCCTGAACTTTCACGCCAGATGGTTCGCCAAAGGTGTGGACCGGCACCTTCACCTTCATGCGGACGTCCATGGCCACGCGAAGAAGATCCACGTGCAACAGACGGCCGCTGACCGGATCGACCTGCCAGGCTTTCACGATTGCGGGTTCCTGCTTGCCGGCGAAATTGACCTCGAAGAGGGTGTTGTGGCCGGTCTCCGAACGCAAAATCGCGGTCACCTGCTTGGTGTTGACGGCGAGAGAGAGCGCTTCGCCCCTGCCGCCGTACAGAGTCGCGGGAACATTCCCGGTCTCGCGCAGACGCCGCGCTTCATTCTTGCCCCGCGACGTGCGAGGCGCTCCTTGAACAATAATCTGAGCCATAGCTTCTTTCCTTCCCTGGAATCTCTTCCGGCGCAAAATGCCGCCGGAGCAATTAAATAAAGAGTTCGCTGATCGAAGTCTCCTCATGAATCGAGCGAATGCCGCGGGCAAGCAGATCCGCAACACTCAGAATTTTTAGTTTTTTCAACTGCTTGGCAGCCTCGGAAACGGGGACGGAATCGGTGGCCACCACTTCCGTGATTTTGGAATTTTCCAGGCGCTCGACGGCAGGGCCAGACAAGATTGCATGCGTGGAAGCGGCGAAAACCTGGGTGGCACCTTCGCGGATCAGGGCGTCGGCAGTTTTGACGAGCGTTCCCGCGGTATCGATGATGTCGTCAACAATCAGAGTGCTGCGGCCCTTGACGTCACCGATGAGGTTCATCACTTCCGTAACGTCCAGGTCCACACGGCGCTTGTCGACGATGGCCAGCGGGGCATCAAGTTTTTTGGCGAACGCGCGGGCACGCTCGACGCCGCCAGCGTCAGGGGAAACCACCGTCAGGTTGGGCAGTTTCTTGTGACGGAAGTATTCGACGAGGACGGGCGAACCGTACAAGTGATCGACGGGCACGTCGAAATAGCCTTGAATCTGAGGCGCGTGCAGGTCCAGGGTAAGCGCGCGGCTAGCACCGGCGGTTTCCAAAAGGTCGGCGACCAATTTGGCGGATATGGGAACGCGCGGCTTGTCTTTGCGATCCTGGCGCGCGTAGCAGTAGTAGGGTAAGACAGCGGTGATGCGCCACGCGGAAGCGCGCTTGAAAGCGTCGATCATCAAAAGCAATTCCAGCAGGTGGTTGTCCACGGGATAGGAGCAAGGCTGGACGACAAACACATCGGCGCCGCGAACATTCTCAAGAACCTGAAAGTAAATCTCTCCGTCGCTGAAGCGGCCAAGGAGCGCCTTGCCGAGCGGCACCTTCAAATGATGGCAGATGGCTTCCGCCAACACGGGGTTGGCGGTTCCGGAGAAGATTTTGAATCGCTCGTCGTTCACGACGCACTCACACGTGTCACCGCTCTGCGATGACGCCAAAAAGCAAAAATCGAAAACCGGCCGAAGGTCTGAACCAAGTGGAACAGGAGGTCAGTACACCAGGAGACGTTGAGGGTCAGACGACAGACGCGCTTTTTAGCAACCGCGCATACCTGCCCCGCGAAATTGTTTCGCAGACGAAGGTCTGGTCGTGCGGAAACCCGACAACGGCTCGGCGCGCCTTAGCTGGGCTCGGGAATACTCCAAACACCGCCGAACCGCTACCAGCCAGCAAGGCTTCTGACGCCCCTCCCTGGAGCAAAGCCCGCCGGATTTGAGCCAGACGGGGATGGCGCTGGAAGACGGCCGGTTCGAACTCATTCGAGAGGCCCACTCCCTGCGCACTCCAGCACAGAGCACAGAACTTAAGTAGTTTATGGGTGGTGGTGGATTTTGTCAACGAAGCCAATTCCGGGGCATGCAGCCAGCGATAGGCATCCGGCGTCGGCACGTGGATATCCATCGGGGAAACAATCAAGAGAGAAAGCTTCGGAATGTCCGGAAGGGGAAAGATCTCGTCTCCCTTGCCCAAGCCCAACGCGCAACCGCCCAGCAGAAAGAAGGGCACGTCGGCGCCAAGGCCGGCGGCAATTTCCAAAAGGCGTGTGGAATCGATCCTCTTGCGCGCGAATTGCAGATAACCGAGAAGCGCCGCCGCAGCGTTGCTGGAGCCACCGCCAAGGCCGCGCCCAGCCGGTATATTTTTTTGAAGGAGAATCTCGACGCCGGGGCGGATTTTCAGCTCGCGGCGCAACGCCTCCACCGCGCGAACCACGAGGTTTTTTCCCGCGGCTTCCCCGGCGAGCTGTTCATTGCCCAGGATGCGAAGCGCGATGCCGGGTTCGCGGAGGGGACGAAAGTGCAAGATGTCGTGCAGCGAGACGGTATGAAAGATGGTGCGTAGTTCGTGGTAGCCGTCGGCACGTTTGCCGAGCACATCCAGACGCAGATTTACTTTGGCGAACGCTGGGATTCGAATTTCTCGCATGAGAAGAATTACGGCTTGGCGTCGGCGGCGGGCGTCTTCTGAGCCACGCGGTGCTTCACCTGGTTGAGCTTCTTTTCGACTTCGGCGAGCTTATCGGTTTCCATGTCGGCAGGCAAGGAGCGGCGCCATTCGGTGAGGGATTTCTCCCATTCAGCCGCGGCCTGATCCACGCGCCCTTGCTTCGCCAGGACGTCGCCGAGATGCGAACGAATGGTGGGGTCGTGAGGCTCATGCTCGACGGCCTTGCGCAACATGGCTTCCGCGTCGTCGAGTTTGTTCTGCTTGAAGTAGACCCAGCCGAGGCTGTCCAGATAGGCGCCGTTTTGAGGATCGAGGTCCACTGCCCGCTGAATCAGATCGTGCGCCTCCTCGAGGCGCACACCCCGGTCGGCCAGCATGTAGCCGTAATAGTTCAGCACCTGAGCGTTCTTGGGATTTACATCGAGCACTTTCTTGAATTCGTGTTCAGCCTTCTCGAAAAGCTTCTGCTTCTCGTAGACCGCACCCAACAGCAGCCAGGCAACCTGATTGTCGCCGGCTTCCGTGGAGAAGGATTCAGCCTTGCGAGCAGCTTGTTCGGCGTCCGAGTACCGGCGGCCCTGTTCGTACACCTGGGAGAGATTGAGATAGGCATCTTTGTCCTCAGCGGTGCCTTTGAGACCGCCCTCCAACAGCTTGACCGCCTCATCGACCTGCTGATTCTCTCCGAGCAAAAGAGCCTGGCTGGAACGAATCGAGGAATCACTCGGATACTTAGCCATGGCCTCGCGCCCCGCCTGCAAAGCCTTGGTGAGGTCCTTCGCCAGACGGTGGGTATCCATGATGAGCAGGCGGGCGCGGTGGTCCTCTTCTTCTCCAAGATGGCTCAGCTCCTGGAAGGTGTAGATAGCCGCCTGAAAATTCTGGACGTCGCGGTACAGCATGCCGAGCTGCTGGTAAAGGATGGCCAGTTGACGGCGGCGTGAAGGAAGAACGGTAGCCTGGGCCTTGACGCCGGTGATGGCATCGGAGAGAACGTGGATGGCATCATCGTAGCGGCCCTGGGATTCATAAATCATCGCTTCGTTGTACAGCACTTCAAGGCCGCCGGGATTGTACTGGCGGGCCTTCATGAGACTTTCTTCAGCCTTATCGAGCTGGCGCAGTTGGCGGTAGATTTCCGCAATGCGGAGGTAGGTATCGGAATCATCCGGCATCAGTTCAGCTAGCTTCTGGTAGACGGACAGGGCCTCCGGATATTTCTCTTCGGTGAACAACGTCTGGCCGAGACCTTTGAGATGGCTTAGCTCCGAGGGATCCAGATCGACGGCCTTGCGATAGGCAAGCTCGGCCTTGGTGTAATCATGAGTCTGGGTGTAGGCGTCACCGAGCAAATCAAAGAGCGTAGCCGAGGAAGAATGGGCGGTCATGCCCTCAAGGAGTTGGACCGCTTCGTCCGCTTTGTTCGCGTCGAGCAGCAACTGCGTCAATTGCTCCACGGCGGCTTCATTGCCGGGGTCGTCCTGCAACATTTTCTGAAGGACCTGGGTTGCTTTGTCCGGTTCGTTATGAAGGCGATACAGACGCGCGAGCCAGAGGGAAGTTTCCTGGTCAGTTGGATCGAGCCGATGAACTTCCGCGTACTCAGTAATAGCCTTGCCGACCATTTCCGTCTGTACGCCGGAACCACTAATGTCACCCAAGCTGCGCAGATAGATGCGCGCCAGCAGACGGTGTGTCGCCAGGTCGTTGGGCTCGTGCTTCAGAACTTCGTTGGCTTCCGCGACCGCATCCCGGACGCGTTGCGCCTTCCAATACATCTCCGCAAGCCGCTCGCCGATGATGGGAGACTCCGGGTCAATGGCATAGGCTTTCTTGTAGGCTTCAATGGCCTTTGAGGCGTAGTCCGGCTGGCTGGTCTGCTCGTACTCGAGTTCGTAAAGATGTCCGATGGCGAAATTGTAATAGGCGCTCGCGCGCGGGGTCGGTTTGGCTGCGGATGCGGACGGCTCGATGGGCGGGTTTTGGGCGAAGGCGGGTAGGGCGACCAGTCCGGCGAGAGTAAGGGTGTAAACAGCACGTCTTAGGGTCATAAAAACACCATGAAGATTCAGTATCCCATGCAGGAGGAACGCGGTCAAAAGCGAAAAAGGACGAGCGTTACGCGGGCGAGCAAGGGCCCCCGGGGTGGGAAGCGAGGGAAGAAGAAAGGGTTTGGAGAGGGGTTGCGCTCCGACCGTATTTCTGCAATAATCGAAATATGGGCAAACCCGACCCGTTGCTCGTTACCCGCTGTGCCGACCGCTTCGCCGCGCTTGGCGCCGAGGCTCGCCTGCAAATCATTCGACTGCTGCTGTCGGCTCATCCGACCGGAATGGTAGCGGGAGAACTTCAGGAAGAACTGGGCATACCTGGTTCGACACTGTCGCATCATCTGGAAAAATTGCGGCAGGTCGGATTAGTGGCGGTGCGCCGCGCGGGGACATTTCTGTGGTACACGGCAAACACCGCCGCTCTCCAGGAAGTCCTAGGGTTTCTGTACGAAGAGTGTTGCACGCGGAATCGCGTGGTGCCTGCCGAGGCAATCGTGCAAATTTCGAAAGGAAGGGAGCAGTCATGAGCGACACAAACATTCAAGAAGCGGTAAAGGAAAAATACGGTGCGGCAGCCAGGAAGGTCGCGGAGGGAAAGACAGCCTGCTGCGGCGGTGGCGCCGAACTCAGCGGCTGCGACCCGATCACGCGGAATCTTTATAACGAGTCGGAGAAGTCGGCGCTGCCGGCCGATGCCGTGGCGGCTTCGCTGGGATGCGGGAATCCAACCGCGCTGGCAGAGTTAAAAGCGGGAGAGACTGTGTTGGACCTGGGGTCCGGCGGAGGGATTGACGTGCTGCTTTCGGCCAGACGGGTTGGGCCCACGGGGAAAGCATATGGCCTGGACATGACCGACGACATGCTTTCGCTGGCACGTGAGAATCAGAAGAAGGCCGGTGTCGAGAACGTGGAATTTCTGAAGGGCACCATTGAAGAGATTCCTCTACCAGACAATTCCGTAGACGTGATCATCTCCAACTGCGTGATCAATCTCTCCGGGGACAAGGACCGCGTTATGAGAGAGGCTTTCCGGGTGCTCAAGCCCGGCGGGCGGCTGGCGGTTTCCGACGTGGTCATCCGCGGCGAAGTGCCCGCGGAAGTGCGAAGGAGCATGGAATTGTGGGTCGGATGCATGGCCGGAGCGCTGCAGGAAAGTGAATACCGCCAAAAATTGCAGACGGCGGGATTCGAAGCCATTGATCTGGAGCCGACGCGAATCTATCAGGCGGAAGAGGCGCGTGAATTTTTGATCGCGGCCGGACTGGATGCCGATGTGGTCGGCCCGCAAATCGACAACAAGTTCGCGAGCGCGTTCATTCGCGGGAAAAAGCCGGTGTCGGGCACCTGCTGCGGCCCCACCTGCTGCAATTGAGAGATCTCGATGAAGCGCGCGTACAACGTTCTATTTCTTTGCACGGGCAATTCGGCGCGCTCGATTCTGGGCGAAGCGCTTCTAAACCAAAAAGGCAAGCCAAATTTCCACGCGTTCAGTGCCGGGAGTCACCCCACTGGGCGCATCAATCCCTTTGCAATTCGACAACTCGAGATCGCAGGGCTGCCCACAACAGGCTTGCATAGCAAGAGCTGGGACGAATTCGCGAAAGCGGGCGCACCCCAAATGGACTTTGTATTTACCGTCTGCGATAACGCGGCAAAGGAGATTTGTCCGATATGGCCGGGCCAGCCGATGACAGCTCACTGGGGAGTTCCGGATCCCGCGGCGGTGGCGGGCACGAACGAACAAATTGAGCGCGCGTTCCGCGAAGCGTTCATCACGCTGGACCGGAGAATCGGCCTGTTTCTTAATCTGCCACTCGCGAGTCTCGACCAACTCGCCATTAAGAGAGAAGTGGATCGCATAGGTGAAGCATCATGACCCAGGCGGAGGCAAATTCTTTACCGACTGTCGAGGGCCCAGCAAAACTGAAGCTGTTTGAGCGCTACTTGAGCTTATGGGTTGCGCTCTGCATGTTCATTGGAGTCCTGCTCGGCAAGTTTTTGCCTACGCTGGTCGGCGGTCTGCGGGGACTCGAATTCGGGACCGGTAGCCAGATCAATCTGCCCATCGCCGTTTTCATCTGGCTGATGATCATTCCGATGATGATGAAGGTGGATTTCACGGCGATTCGAGCAGTCGGCAAAAGGCCCAAAGGAGTGCTGATCACCCTGTTCGTCAATTGGATGGTCAAGCCGTTTTCCATGGCGGCGATCTCCTGGGTGTTCTTCCGCCATGTGTTTTCCGCGTGGATTTCGCCGGCCGAAGCCAGCCAATACATCGCCGGAACCATCATTCTCGCGGCCGCTCCCTGCACCGCGATGGTTTTCGTGTGGAGCTATCTGACGGAAGGCGACCCTGCTTATACCCTGGTGCAAGTGTCACTAAACGACTTGATCATGCTGGTTCTCTTTGCGCCGATTGTGCGATTTCTGGTAAGCGGGGCTTCTTCCCTTTCGGTTCCTTTCGTTGTGCTGTTCCTCTCTGTTGTCGCCTTCATCGTGATCCCGCTGGCGATCGGAACAACGCTGCGTGCCACGCTCATCCATCGCTATGGCAAAGAGTGGTTCGAGCAAGTGTTGCTCCCTAGATTTTCTCCCATTACCATCCTGGCGTTGTTGGCCACGCTGGTTCTGATCTTTGCGTTCCAGTCCGAAAACCTGACCGGCAAGTCGCTGCATGTTTTGTTAATTGCGGTACCGATTCTGATTCAGGTGTACTTCAATTCGGCATTGGCGTATTTCCTCATGCATCTGTTTCGAGTGGAATACCGTGTCGCAGCGCCCGGAGCTTTAATCGGGGCAAGCAACTTCTTTGAGCTGGCCGTGGCCACATCGATTGCATTGTTCGGAGCTGGTTCTGGGGCGGCACTCGCCACCGTGGTGGGTGTGCTGATCGAGGTGCCCGTGATGCTTTCGGTTTGCACGATGTGCAACCGAACGCGGCACTGGTTTTCCTTCGATTCATCCGAAGAGCTTGCCGCGAATGCGCGGTAGATCGGACTTAGTGCAGGAAGTGGCGCATGCCGGTAAAGACCATGGCGAGGCCGAGCCGATCCGCGGTGGCAATCACCTCAGGATCCTTCACGGAACCGCCTGGCTGAATTACCGCCGTGGCGCCGGCTTTCGCGGCTTCCTCGACTCCATCGGGGAAGGGGAAGAATGCATCGGAGGCCACCACGGTTCCCTGCAGGGACTTTTGCGCTTTGGCCACAGCAATTTTGACGGAATCCACGCGACTCATCTGGCCTGCGCCCACACCAATGGTGGCGCCATCCTTGGCAAAAACAATTGCGTTGGACTTCACGTGTTTGCAGACCTTCCAGGCAAATTTCAGGTCGGCGAGTTCAGCATCGCTTGGCTCGCGCTTGGTGGCGACCTTGAGTTCCCGCCCCTGCAGGCCGCCGAGGTCCGGTTGCTGCACCAGCACTCCTCCAAGGATGCGCTTCAACTGCAACTCACGGTCTTGATCGAGGCCGCTTTGAGGAAGTTGCAAGAGCCGCAGATTCTTTTTCGCGGCGAAAATTTCCTGCGCGCGGTCGGCAAATCCCGGGGCCACGATGCACTCGACAAACAACTTGGCGACGGCCTCCGCGGTAACGGCATCGACGATGTGATTGAAGGCCAGCACACCGCCAAACGCGGAGAGAGGATCGCAGGCAAACGCCTTGGTGTAAGCGTCGAGCAAAGTTTTCTGCTCCGCCGCGCCGCAAGGGTTGTTGTGCTTGATAATCACCGCGGCAGTGCGATCGAATTCCGCCACCAGGCTGCGCGCCGCTTCCAGGTCAACATAGTTGTTGTAGGAAAGTTCCTTGCCCTGCAATTGTTTGGCAGCGGCAAGACCTTCAGGAGGACGACCAGCGGGCAGGTATAGCGCCGCCAACTGGTGCGGATTCTCGCCATAGCGGAGTTCCTGCTTGCGCCGCAACGCCAAATGCACCCGCTCAGGAAAAGCCGGCTTCGGCTGCACTTCAAGTTTTTCGCCGAGCACACTGAGGCGCTCGAGGTTCATGGTGATCAAGCCGTCGTAGCGCGAAATAACCGCAAACACCTTGCGCGCCAACTCAAGCCGCAGATCCAGGGAAGTATCGCGCTGGGCCTCGAGCTCCGAGGCAACTAGATCGTAATCGGCGGGGTCGGTGACGACGGTGACGCTTTCGAAATTCTTCGCTGCCGAGCGCAGCATCGTGGGTCCACCAATATCGATGTTTTCAATGAGCTCTTCGGCGGGGAGATAGGCCTTAGCAGCGGTTTCTTCGAATGGATAAAGATTCACGACCACCAAGTCGATCGGCGCCAGGCCGTGTTGCTTGGCTTGTTTCAAATCCTCGGCATGATTGCGGCGGAAGAGCAAGCCGCCATGCACCTTAGGATGAAGGGTTTTGACGCGCCCACCCAGCATTTCCGGCCAGCCGGTGAATTCCGATACGTCCTTGACGGGAACGCCCTCGTCCCGCAACAGTTTCGCCGTTCCGCCGGTGGAGAGGATTTCGATTTTCAGCTCCGCCAGTCTTCTGGCAAAGTCCACGATGCCAGTTTTGTCGAATACGCTTAGCAGCGCCCGTTCTACCGCCATGTAGTCCTCCAAAGAAAGTGGAACCCATTAGTGTAAGCGGTTGGGAGGAGTTTCGAGAAGTGGTGTGATGCGGGAGGTCACCGGAAACGCGAGGAAGGGTCAACGAGTGGAGAAATGAAAGACGGTGGCTGTCATGTCATCCCACTGGCGGTCTTGGTGTGAGAATTCCTCAACGGCCCTGAACACGTGGCCGAGAAGATCGAGGGGAGAGCCTTCGGAGTGGCGCCGGCAGACGTCCTGGATGCCAGCGAGGCCAAACTCCTGCTCAAGTACATTTCGGGCTTCCGTCAGGCCATCCGAACAGAAGAGGACGGAATCGCCTGGCTGAAGCTGGAGGGAGAATTCGTCATAGGACACGTCAGGGAAAAGGCCGGGAGGGATGCCTGCAAGCTGAAGAGTGCGGCAATCCTGACCTCGGAGGAGCAGGGGGCCAGGCATGCCTGCGCTGGAAATGACCATTTCGCCCGTGCCTGGGGAGAAAACCGCGTATTGGATCGCGGTGTGACGAGCGGGGATCCCGCGCAGGTTGAGTCTTTCATTAAGAAGAGAGAGTACTGCGCCGGGGCGCATGCCTGTTTTGTGGACACCGCGTAGAGTACCGACGGCGAGCGCGGCGGGAAGACCCTTGCCGGAGACGTCGCCGACATAGAGACCGATGGTGCCGTCGGTGAGAGTGAAATAGTCGAGGTAGTCCCCGCCAACCTCCGTGACGGGCTGAAACTCGTGAGAGATGATTACGTTGTTTTTATGCAGAGGTTGCGAGGGGAGCATGGAGCCTTGGATGATGCGCGCTTCTTCGAGTTCCTGTTCACGCAATTTTTCAATGCCAGTCAAATCGTGCAGAGGCGTAGCAGTAAGCATGGAGATGTCCGGAGGGGAAAAGTACACCGGGAGGGAGACGGCGCCACGACTAGAATAGCAGAGGGAGCCAGGAGGGGGAGATAAATCACGGGGTATTGTTACCAACTACAACACAGGCACGGAAAGGCTTGCGCGAGGGCTTGCGCAGCCACACAATCGGCGCATGCGTGCACTCGCTATAGTACTTGTTGCGGCAATTATCCTGCTTGGTGTCTATCAGTTTTACCTCAAGAAGATGCCAACCAGCGACGAAGGTACCGCGCCTACGCAGGCGATCAGCTTGACGGGCGTGCGAAGTGACCTGTTGCAAATTGCGCAGACCGAGCGGGGAAACTTAGCCCTGAACGGGAAGTGCGAGTCTCTGGATGAGTTGATCTCGTCGGGCGCGCTGATGATGAACCGGAAAGAACGCGATGGGTACACGTATGAGGTGAGTTGTTCCGGTTTCGAATTTCAGGTGATCGCGAACCATCCACCCGCCGCGGACGGCTCCGGCATCCGCTACCCCAAGTTGGCAATCGATAGCTTGATGCAGGTCCGTGAAATCCAATAGATCCGCTCTCTCCTCTCTTGTTTGGATGTCCTTCGCAGGGAACTTTTTCCCGTGCCTATGCGTACCTTTGAATAAGACCGCATGAAGCGGTGCGAAGTGGAAGCCGCGGAAGGAGTGGCATATGGACGGAGGAGTGATTGGACTGGTTGCAGTCGTATTGACATGTGGATTGCCGTTGGCCGCCCTGTACGCCTACTACCGGGTGAGAAAGCTGCGCACGGAAGAAAGATTGGCGGCACTGGCCCGGGGAGCGCAAATTCCTATGGAGCCGGAGTTATCGCAGTTCGCCCGGTCGCGACGGGCAGGAATTCTGCTGGTCAGCGGCGGCCTGGGCTTCATGATCATGTTTTCCGTGATCGCCCGGATCGTGGAAGAACCGCATACCCTGGTAGCGGCGGCGTTCGGCATTCTGCCACTGGCGGTAGGAATTGGCTATTTCCTGGATGCCGCGCTGATTCACCGGGATTTGAAAGCCACCTGAACATTGCAAGGCTGGCCGTGCGGAAGCGGGAAATAAAAAACTGGGAACGCCAGATACCCGTTCCCCGTCAAGGAAGTTCACTCCCGCTTCCGCTTTGCTTCGTTCCCACTGCGTTGAAGGTGAAACTCACCTGACGGTTCATCGAAGTCATTCCCCAACATCCCAGGAACATAGCCCGATACAGTGAACGTGGCCGGAGGCCATCCGGCGGCGTGTGCTAGAATCAGGCCCCATGCATCCCGCCATTCCGCAACTGCTGGAACTGCAACGACTGGACCAGATCATTACGTCGTTGCGCGCGGACCTGGATGGTCTGCCAAAGCGCCTGCGTGAAGCGGAAGCGAAGGTGAGCGGGGCGCGTACGGCGGTGGTTGGGGCCAAGGAGGCGCACACCCAGGGGCTCACCCAGCGGAAGAAACTGGAGTTGGACGTGGAGCAATGGAAAGAGCGGGCGAAGAAGTACCGCGCGCAGAGCGGTTCGGTCAAGACCAACGAAGCATACAAGGCACTGCTGCAAGAAATTGCGAATGCAGAGGCAGAGGTGGCCAAGGGCGAGGATCAGGTGCTTGACCAGATGATGGCGCTGGAAGAGGTGGATCGCCGCGTGAAGCGGACGGAGGCGGAGCTGAAAGAGGCGGAACAGGTGGTGGCGGCGGACAAGAAGCAAATTGAAGCGCAGTATGGCGAGGAGAAGAAGAAACTGGCCGCGGCCACGGCGGAGCGCGAAGGGATTGCCAAGAAAGTGCCGGATGATTTGCTGGAGCTGTATACGCGAATCTCAAAAAAGAATCCAGGTTCGGCGATGGCGGAGACGCGGGAAGGACAGTGCCGCGCGTGCGGGATGCGGGTGTTGCCGCACACCCTGCAATTGCTGAAAACGGAGACGGACGAAGAGGTATTCCGTTGCGAAACGTGCGGCCGAATTCTCTACACCCTGGAGCCGATCCCGCACGCGTCGCCAGAGGGCACGGCGAATGGAGCGGCGAATTCGTGATGGCCAAGCGAGCGCCAACGGGGAGTGGTGGAGGCTTATTTGGCGATGCGCGGCCGGAACTGAAGCATGTTGCCGCCCACCAGGCGAATATTGACGGCGGGTCGCGGGGAAATCCGGGGCCGGCGGCGTATGGCGTCGTTATTCGCGACGGCAAAGGTGAGATCGTCGCGCGGCTCAAGAAATACATCGGGCAGAACACCAATAATGTGGCGGAATATTTCGGATTGATTGCGGCGCTGGATTACGCGCAGACACGTGGAATCCGCGCGCTACGCGTGGAGAGCGATTCTGAGCTCATGGTGAAGCAGATGCGCGGGCAGTACAAGGTGAAGAGCGAGGATTTGAAGCCTTTGTTCGAACGCGCGAAGAAGATGTCGCTGACACTGGAGTCCTTCCGGATCGACCACGTTTACCGTGAACAGAATCGCGAAGCCGACGCGCTGGTGAATCAGGCTCTGGATGAGACTTCACGAGCAGGCTCGAATGCGACCGCGGAGAAACCGGCAGCGAAAGAAAGCACCATACGGCTGGTGGCGCGGTGCAAGGACGGACTCTTGCAGCCGCGGGAGCCGTTGAATCTTCCGGACGGAACCGAGGTCGAGATCCTGCTGCGGTTGCGGAAATAAACAGGTTCAGGCGGCGTTCACCTGCTTTGGCGGATAGGGCGGCTTCAACACGTACGAGCGGTAGAGAGTATCGCGCTGCGCCGGCAGGAAACCGGCATCGTAAATGATGCGGCGAAGTTCCTCTTCATTGGTGCGGCGCCTTACGCCCGCGGCATAAACCACATTTTCCTCGATCAGAATGCTACCGACGTCGTCGGCGCCAAACTGCAGACCAACCTGGCAAACCTTGATGCCGGGAGTAAGCCAACTGGACTGGATGTGGTCGACGTTGTCCAGGTAGAGGCGGCTGACAGCAAGGGTTTTGAGATAATCGACCGCAGTCGTTTCCTGAACCTTCTTCCCCAGCGCGGTATTTTCCGCGGCAAAGATCCAGGGAATAAACGCGGTGAACCCGCCGGTTTCTTCCTGAAGGTGGCGGATGCGCTCAAGATGATTGACTCGATGACGGAGCTCTTCGCCACAGCCGAACATCATGGTGGCGGTAGTGCGCAGGCCAAGGGAATGCGCCGTCCGATGGACCTCCATCCAATCATCACTGGTACATTTCAGGCGGGCAATTTTGGCGCGAACCTCATCGTCCAAGATTTCCGCGCCGCCGCCGGGGATGGATTGCAGCCCGGCGTCCATAAGGCGCTGAATTGTGTCGCGGATACTGAGCTCGCTGACTTCGGCAATGCACAAAATTTCCGGCGCGGAAAAACAGTGCAGATGAACCTGGGGATAGCGAGATTTGAGAGAGCGAAGAAGGTTTTCGTAGTAGCCGATCTGCAGATCGGGATGCAGGCCCCCCTGGAGGAGGACGCCGGTGCCGCCCAGTTCGAGCATTTCGTCGATCTTGGAGTAGATTTCTTCGAAAGGAAGGATATAGCCGTCTTTCGCGCCGAGTGGGCGATAAAAAGCGCAGAAGGAGCAGTACTCGGTGCAGAAGTTCGTGTAATTGATGTTGCGGTCGATCTGGTAGGTGACGATGCGGGGATCGTTCATTTTCAAACGAAGCTGATGCGCGGCCATGCCGATGGCGACTAGATCGTCGGACTGAAGCATGTCCAGAGCTTGCTCTTTGTTGATGCCCACAGCGTTTTTCCTTTTTAGAGCTTTTGCGTACGTAATTCTTTGCGGAAATTGGTAAAATGCCGCATTTCAACTTTTCCGAGCCGCCGCATAGTCCTGGTCACGGGCCGAACCGCCGGGTTCAGCGGCAAGAACAATTTCTTTCCGTTCCGGGATTAAACCTAGTTCGGCGGCCAGAGAGTAATAGCGGCTCAGGCCACGAAGATTTTCTTCATCCAGAGTGTAATCGATGTTTTCGTTCAAGTAGCGTCGCAGGTCTGAAACCGGGAGGTTCATCTCCTTCGCTGCTTCCGCCGCAATGGCGTCCAAATGCCGCAAGCCGAAAGCGAGGGATTGTTGAAAGTCAAGCACAACTTCCGGCGTGACTGCCTCGCGCTTCCCGGCCCACACCGCCAGGACTGCAGCGAGGTTGGTTAATCCTCGCCACTCCTCCACGATGTCGTGGACGAATATCTGAGGAACTCCCGGAACGCCCGCGCTGCCGCCGGAACAGGTCAGAGTGCCAGACGCGCCGCGTTTACCACTGCGTTCGGCGGCGAACGCCAGCCGTAGCGCGGGATCGCCAATCAACAAAGCGGCATCCGCTTGCTGGAGCATCGACGGCAGGTCGGGGTCCGCCTCAAAGAATTCGGGGCCGATTTGCCAGCGTTTCGCGCAGAGAATGCGCACCAAGGCTTGCGTGCTGCGAGAACCGCGATCGAGCGCAATGCGGCGGATTTCATGGAGCGGCTTTTTGGCGACAAGGAGAAGGCTGCCAACCGATTTCCTGGAAGCGATGGAAAGATTGGGAACAACCACCAGGCCGTCGATGCGCTGAAGCTCGATAGAAGGGATAATGGCGATGTCCGCGACTCCTGCGCGGAGGGCCTCGGCGCACTGGGAAGGAATAGTGAAGGAAAGGTGATATTTCCCGCGGAGTGCGCCGTGGGTGAACCCGCGAACCAGCGGCGCGGTGTTCAGGTACTGCACAATCGAGATGCGGAGAGAGTTCACGTCGTTTCGGTCCTGAATGGAACCACCCCAGTATAACAAAGGCTTTCGATCGCGGCATTTGGGCACGAATAATGGAAGATTCGATTTGTTCGAAACAGGCGAATGGCAGGGATGTAGAGAGAAGTTGTACTGTACGTTTTGCGTTTGGTGCCCCATCTGTTAGTATTAAGGCTACTGTTTTCTATCTTTTGAAGCTCAGGAAGTGCAACATCATGGCATTGAAGTGTGATCTCTGCGGCAAAGGGCCGCATTACGGCAACGTGGTCAGCCACGCCAACAACACGCGGCGTCGCCGCTGGAACCCGAACCTGAAGCGTGTGCGCGCCGTCGTCGATGGCGTGTCAAAACACGTTAAGGTGTGCACAGCATGCATCCGCCTGGGCCGGGTTAAAAAAGCTGCCTGAGCAAAAACATTGAACCTTCCTCTGAATCCCGCAATTCGATTGCAGAGAGATAGTGGCGCGATGCATCGCGGCGCGGCGCTTTTGCCCGCGGCGGCGCTGCTGTTGTCCCTGTTCTCAGGGTGCAAGCAACAGGAGCACCATGCGGCGGATGTGTGGGCGGTGGTGAACGGCACTGAAATCAAGCGCGACGAGGCGGAGAAGTACTATCGCTCGCAGGTCAACCCCGAGGCGCAAGAACCGTCACAGGAAGAAGCGCTTTCGCTGAAGCTCAACGTAATCGACCAGTTGATCATCGAGGAAATCCTACTGGAGCGCGCCAAGAAGCTGAACCTGGAAGCAAGCGACGGCGAAGTGGAAGATAAATTCACCGAGTTAAAAAGCGGCTATACCGAAGACGAATTCCAAAGGAAACTCAAGGACGGCGGCAAGACCGTGGACGATCTGAAACGGGACCTACGGCGGCAATTATCCATTCAAAAGCTCCTCAATCGGGAGGTGGCCGCGAAGATCACCATCACGGATCAGGACGTAATGGATTACTACAACGCGAACCGCAACCAGTTCAACGTCGCCGAGCCGCAATTCCGGATTTCACAGATTGTGGTGACCCCGCGCAAGGATCCCCTGGTGCGCAACCGTAAAAACGACGACGCAACCAATGAAGCGGAAGCGCAGCGCAAAGCCAAAATGCTGGAGGACAAACTGAATAGCGGCGCCGATTTTGCGCAACTGGCAATTGATTATTCCGAGGATCCGAACACCGCGGCTGCCGGCGGTGACCTGGGGTATATTCCGGAATCGTCGCTGAACGCGCCACAAACGGATCCGATGTTAAAGAAAGTAGTTCAGGCTTTGAAGCCGGGACAAGTCAGCCCGCCCATTCAACTGAGGGACAGCATACGAATCCTGAAACTGGTGGCGCGCGAATCGGCCGGGCAGCGCGGCGTAAATGACCCGCAGGTCCATCAGATGGTGTGGGACACGCTGCGGAACCGCAAGGAACAACTGCTGCGCAATGCGTATATTGCCGTGGCGCGCAACGAGGCGCACGTCAACAACTATCTTGCCCAACAGGTTGTGGAAACCGCGGGAAAACTCCCTGACGTGGCAAAATCCGGCCTTCCGGCGCCGGCAGGCGCACCCGCGCGGCCACCAACGTCGAAACCGCTAAACACGCAGTAAGTTCCCTGGGGCAATTTCAGTTGCTTTGAACCACACGCGAGCGGGAGTGTGTGGGCGGCCGAGGATTATTCCACCGAAGCAAGAACATCGCCGGCGTTGACGAGTTGGCCCACCTTGGCTTGCAGCCTCTCCACCTTACCCTTCTTTGGCGAGCGAATTTCGTTTTGCATCTTCATGGCTTCAACGACCACAAGCCCCTGACCACCCTCGACCTTGTCGCCCACGTTTACCAGCAGCCGTATCACTTTGCCGGGCATCGGCGCGACGATCTGCTGACGCCCTTCCGACTCCAGCGCGCTTTGGCGGCGTCCACGCCAAGCACGCGGGTCCTGCAACTCGGCAATGAATTCATGTGGCCCAGTTTGGAGCTTGAGCTTCCCATCTAGTGAAGGAGTAACGTGCACTTCGAAGGATTGAGAGTCGAGCAGGATGGAAATGGTGTTCGGGGCAACCATCAGAACATCGGCACTCACCGCCAGTCCATCGATGAGGACGCAATAGCCTCCGCCTTTAGGCTGCAATTCCACCGTGCGTTTCTTTAGGCCTTCGACACCGCTGAGATGTACTTCAAATTTCATGGTGTGCGGTCCAATTGCTCACGGCGGCCTTCTGTCTTCCAGCGGGAAATAGTTGTTTGGGAATTGGGCGCAGTGTTCGAAGCATTCCCGGATTGCACCGAATGCCACAGCGTAGCGGCAATAACGGCGGCCTCTTCGGTTCCAGGCCGCATGGGAGTCGCCGGTGGATGGGGGCGGGCCAGCAATTCATCGAGCCATTTGGTGTGAATCTCACCACGAAGGAAGTCAGGCTCGGCAAGAATGCGGCGAAAAAGGCTCACGTTCGTCCGAATGCCGGTTATCGTGTATTCATCAAGAGCGCGGCGCAAGCGCGCGATGGTCTCCTCGCGGCTATTGCCCCAGGCGATGAGCTTGCTAAGCAACGGGTCGTATTCCAGCGGGACGGTGTAGCCCTCGTAGACACCTTCATCGAGGCGGATACCGGGTCCCGTCGGCGCATGGCGCGACACGATTTTTCCCGGCGAGGGAAAGAAATTGTTGTCGGGATCTTCGGCGTAGAGGCGCACCTCCATGGCGTGACCGCGGGGCGTTATGGTTTCCCAGGCGAACGGCAAGCGGTGCCCGGCGGCGATGGCGATCTGGAGTTTAACGAGATCGAGGCCGGTCACTTGCTCGGTGACGGGATGTTCGACCTGTAGACGCGCATTCACTTCGAGGAAATAGAAATTGAGCTTGGCGTCGACCAGAAACTCGACTGTGCCGGCATTCACGTAACCACCGGCGCGCGCCAGCCGCACTGCCGCGTCACCCATCCTCTGGCGCAGCTCTGGCGTCACCACCGTCGAGGGAGCTTCCTCGATCACCTTCTGATGGCGGCGCTGCACGGAGCATTCGCGCTCGCCGAGAGAGACGACGCGGCCATGAGCATCCGCAAGAACCTGTATCTCGATGTGCCGCGGGCTCAGCAGGTATTTTTCGAGGAAAATGCGTTCGTCGCCGAAGGCGTTGAGTGCTTCGGAGGCGGTGTCCCGCCAGGCTCCGGCAAACGCGGCGTCGTTCGAAACAACGCGCATGCCCTTGCCACCGCCGCCCGCTACGGCTTTCAGGACGATGGGGTAGCCCATGCTGCGAGCGAGCGACTGCGCCTCCTCGGGGTTTTCGATGGGGCCGTCGGTGCCGGGGACGGTGGGGACATCGGAACGGCGCGCGAGTTGCTTCCCTGCTGTCTTCGTGCCCATCGCCTCCATCGCTTCCGCAGTTGGTCCGATGAAAACAAGTCCGGCACCGGCGCAAGCGCGTGCCAGCGCGGGATTTTCTGCGAGAAAGCCGTAGCCGGGATGGAGGGCGTCACAGCCGGCCTTCGCGGCCACATCCAATAACTTGTCGATGCGCAGATAACTTTCCCGCGAAGGAGCGGGGCCGATGGGATAGACTTCATCGGCCAGGCGCACATGGAGCGCCCCTCGATCCACATCGCTGAAGACGCCTACAGTCCGGATGCCCAATTCGCGGCAAGCTCGCAAGATGCGCACAGCGATTTCCCCACGATTGGCGATCAGGATTTTGCGGAACATAAGAGGTTGATGGACAGGCGAATTCTATCACGCGAGCAGGCGCCTCCGAAGGTTACCTGGTGCTTGCGTGCCGTATCGTCCGCGGTGTATGAAAAGAGCCACAATTGGATGAGGGGGCAGGCATGAAAAGAATTGCACTTGTGCTCGGGTGGGTTTTCCTGTGGTGCGCCGCCGGCATCGCCGGCCAAGAAGCCGTCGTGGCGCCGCCGGAAAGTCTGGTGGTGGATGGCGTGCCAAGGATTCCTGCGAGCCTGGCGGAAACCGCTGGCCGCTACGGCGCCTATCGCAGCGCGGGACTGGCGGATTGGCATCCTACCAAGCGCAGCATGGTGATCAGCACACGCTTCGCGGAAACGCCGCAGTTGCACCTGGTAAGTCTGCCTGGCGGCGAGAGGCGCCAAATTACCTTTTTCCCCGATGCGGTTCGCGTCGGACGCTTTCACCCGAATGGCGGCGAGTACATTGTTTTCTCAAAAGACATTGGTGGGGGAGAGTGGTACCAGCTCTATCAATTTGATTTGGTTTCCGGCAACATCACGCTGCTCACGGACGGCAAATCCCGCAATAGCCTGGGCCCGTGGTCCAGCCACGGCGATCAGCTTGCCTACACCTCAACGCGGCGAACGGGCAAGGACACGGATCTATGGGTGATGAACCCAGCAGATCCAAAAACCGACCACCTGTTGACAAAACTGGAGGGCGGAGGCTGGCAGCCGCTCGATTGGTCGCCGGATGACAAGCAGGTTCTGCTGATGGAGGAAATCTCGATTAATGAGTCCTACCTATGGATTGTGAATACCACGACAGGCGAGAGAACGGCGTTTACTCCAAGGGATGCTAAGGAAAAAATTTCATACGGCGAGGCGCAATTCAGTAAAGACGGAAAGGGCCTCTACGTTACCACGGACAAAGATTCGGAGTTTCACCGCCTGGCGTACGTGAGCTTAGATACGAAAGAGCATTCTTATCTGACCTCAAACATTCCATGGGATGTAGCAACGTTTGACTTGTCGCACGACGGCAAGCGCATCGCGTTCGTGACCAACGAGAATGGCCTGAGCGTGCTACGGGACTTCAGCACTGCCACGAAGACGGTCGTTCACGAGCACAGAAATTTGCCATCGGGTGTGATTGGCAGTGTGCGTTGGCGGCGGAACGGGGCGGAACTGGCGCTCACGGTGACCAACTCGCAAGGGCCTGGGGATGTGTACTCGGTAGAGATGCCCACAGGAAAGCTAGAGCGCTGGACGGACAGCGAAACCGCGGTGCCTACCAAGGATTTCCCCACCGCAGAGCTGGTGAAGTGGAAAAGCTTTGATGGAAAAATGATTACCGGTTTTCTGTACCGTCCACCGGCAAAATTCACCGGTAAGCGGTCAGTGCTGGTAATGATCCACGGCGGGCCGGAGGGGCAATCTCTGCCAACGTTTCTGGGGCGCAACAATTATCTATTGAATGAGATGGGGATAGCGTTGATTTATCCCAATGTGCGGGGTTCAACAGGCTACGGCAAGACATTTTCTCTCCTGGACAATGGTTTTCTGCGCGAAGACACCTATAAAGATATCAATGCGTTGTTTGATTGGATCGGTGCGCAAGCGAACTTGGACGCGAGCCGGATCGCGTTATTGGGCGGAAGCTACGGCGGACACATGACGCTGGCAGTCTCCACATTCTACAGTGACCGCATACGCTGCTCGGTGGACATCGTGGGAATGTCGAACCTGGTGACGTTTCTTGAGCATACCGAAGGCTACCGGCGAGACTTGCGGCGCGTGGAATACGGCGACGAGCGCGACCCGAAAATGCGCGAGTTCCTGGAGCGGATAGCGCCGATGAACAACATCGATAAAATCAAGAAGCCGATGCTAGTGGTGGCAGGCAAGAACGATCCGCGCGTCCCTGTCAGCGAAAGCGATCAGATTGTCGCCGCGCTGAAGAAATCGGGAACGCCGGTGTGGTACATCATGGCGAAAGACGAGGGCCACGGGTTCCAGAAGAAACCCAATCAGGATTACCAGTTTTACGCCACAATCGAGTTTCTACAGGAATACCTGCTGAAATGAGGAATCAACAAGCTAAGGAAGGGGCATCCCCAAACCCCTGCAAATCTTGCGCGCTAGGAAATCATTAATCTCAGTGTGTCTCGGCACGCTAGAGGTGGCAGCAGTTTTCGGATTGTAATAAATGGAATCCCCCGCCCCTTCCCTGAGTAGTTCACATCCGTGGGTTGCGAGATGATGCACAAGATCACGCCGTTGCACGTCCAGAACTCACACTGTCACAGTGATTGGCTCTCGTTTTGCTCCCGGTGAGCGATCTTTTGCGGAGAGGGTGCGATTTGCTTCGAGCACGAGGGTAAGCGCTTCCTTGAGGTTGCGGCGCGCTTCCGCAAGTGTGCGGCCTTGGGTGTTCACCCCGGGGATTTCTTCCACATAGGCCACGTACCACTTGCCGCGCTTCTCAATGACCGACGTGAATTCGCGCTTCATGCAGCCGAGTTTATCAAAATGATAAAGAGATGACCATGGTTCCTCTGTGCGATCGCCAATCGCAAGGAACATCAGATCTGCTGGCGCTTCCAGCGGCCGCGGCGGAACAGCAGCACGCCGGCAGCGGCAATGGCGGCTTCGGCAAGCACAATGGAGTAATAGACGCCATTGGTGTGCATTTTCAGCGGAACCGCCAAAGCGTAGGCCAGAGGGATCTCCAGCAGCCAGAAACCGAAGAAATTCACGACCGTGGGCGTGGCCGTGTCGCCGGCGCCGTTGAAGGCCTGCAGCATCACCATGCCGTAGGCATAACCAATATTGCCGTAACTGAGGATGCGCAGGCAGGAGACCGCTAGCGGCACAACGAGGGGATCGTTCGTGAACAGGCGAATGACGGGCTCCGCGAAGATGATGAAAACAACTCCCACTCCACCGAGGAAAAGCATGTTGTAGAGCCCGGTGCGCCAAACGGACTGCTCGGCGCGCTCCGGTTGCTTGGCGCCAAGGTTCTGGCCAACCAACGTTGCGGCGGCGTTGCTCAGGCCCCAACTGGGAAGAAGCACAAAAATCAGGATGCGAATTGCGATGGTGTAGCTGGCGAGTGCGGAGGAACCGAACAGGCTGACAATGCGCACCATGCCAATCCAACTGACATCGGCAATCGTGAATTGCAGAATGCCGGTGAGCGAGACGCGCACGAGGCGCAGCAGCACCACGAAATTCAACTGAATCTGGCTGAGCAAAATATGGATGCGCTTCGTGCCGCGCAAGAGGCGGTAGAACTGGTAGAGCACGCCAATGCTGCGGCCAATGAAGGTAGCCAGAGCCGCACCGGTGACCCCGAGTTTCGGAAACGGTCCCCAGCCGAAAATCAGGCAGGGATCGAGGATCAGGTTGATGATGTTGGACACCCACAATAAGCGCATCGCAACGGCGGCATCGCCCGCGCCACGGAAGATGGCATTGTTCAGAAAGAGCATGAGCACGGCGCCGCACCCGCCCAAAGCGATGCGCGCGTAGCCGGAGCCAATGGCCACGATCTGCGGCGAAGCACCCATGATCCGCAGCAGGCGGGGAGCATAGAACCAGCACGGCACGCCGATTGCGAGCGACGTGGCCAGGCCGATGACGATGGATTGCACACCGGCAACCGCCGCGCCCGGGGCGTCTTTTTCTCCGATGCGACGGGCGACCATCGCGGTCGTAGACAACCCCAAGCCAAAGCCGACCGCGAAGATCAGGCTGAGCAGCGATTCGGTGAGCCCTACCGTGGCGATTGCATCGGCACCCAGGCGTCCGACCCAGAAGACGTCCACGACGGCGAAGAGCGATTCCAGAACCATTTCCAAAACCATGGGAATGGCCAGCAGAACAATGGCGCGATTCAGGCTGCCTGTGGTGAAG
Organism: Candidatus Acidiferrum sp.; assembly: GCA_049686315.1. Taxonomy (GTDB): domain Bacteria; phylum Acidobacteriota; class Terriglobia; order Acidiferrales; family UBA7541; genus Acidiferrum. The sequence continues at coordinate 23,266 of JBAVHY010000064.1, forward strand.
TCTTGGTGCGAGCCGCGAATCGCTTCGCGGATAGAGCCCCAAAACGTTGGGGGCGGTGAGACGAGTACAATTTCAGGCGAATCCATAGAATCCCGTGTGTTTCTGCGCAGGCCCGTTTGCAATGGAAAACGCCCGCACGGCCAAAGAAGAAAGATAGAAACGAGGAAGTTCAGTTCCGCGCTAGGAGCGGATCAAACGGCAGGGATGATTCGAGGCATGAACATGGTCATATCCAGATGCGGGGCAAATCGAAAGGGCCCGCATCAACGGGCAAGATTGTAACCCAGGATTGCGTGGACCGCCACCCAATCTGTTCGGCCAGTTCGGCCAGAAGCTTTAACTCTTGCTTGCATACCCCAGGCCTGCCAGTACGCCACGCATATAAGCAAAGCTGCTGAGCACGCCGGGCATCGGATCGTCGGGGTGAATCTCATACTCCAGATCAAGGAAGCCTTTATACTTCATGGCGATAAGCGCTTCGAACATCCCCCGCACGGGCATGATGCCATCTCCCACCGCGACCTGGCTTTCTTTGCTCTGAAAATTCGTGAGGTCCTTCATGTGTACATTAAACAGTCTCGGACCTGCTTCGCGGATGGCCTGAACCACATCCGTGCCGGCACGGGCCGTATGCCCCACATCGATGCAGCACCCCATGCGCGGATCCATATCCTTTACCACCTTCAGTACCTCCAGCGGCGAATGCCACAGCTTATCCTCCGGCCCGTGATTGTGGATTGCGATACGGATGTCGTACTCCTTCACGAACTTCTCGATCCGCGGCAGGGTTTGCACTGAGGGGTCGCCGGCCACAATCACGCCAATACCTGCCCGCTTGCAGTATTCGAACTTACTCCGGATGTCCGCATCTTCATCTTTCGGAAAATAGATGGTCCCGGCAGCGTGAAGCAGGATGCCCGCCGCGGCATAGTCCGCCAGCGCCGCAGCTTCCCCCTGAGGATCCGCCGGGAGATGATCTTTGACGTCTTTCGCATTCAGGGCGAACGCATTAAGCTGCTTCATGAAGCCGATCAACTGCGCGCGGGTAAAGTTACGGCACGTGTAGCTGGCCAGGCCCAGGCGAATCGGCGATCCTTCGTAAGCGGATGGCTGCTGTCCAGCGAGTGCATTGATGCCACTCGAGGCAGGGAGCGTGGCCGCAAAGACGGCGCCCGCGCGAAGGAAATCCCGGCGCGGAATCTTAAACATGCGGTGCCCAGCCCTTCTCGTACTCCCGCCCCCACAGCTTCATCGCTTCCGCGTCGCCCTGGATCCGCCCGTCTTTCGTGTCCACATGCAGCTCGCGGTTGACTTCCCAGGCGATGTTGGAGAGGTGCAGCATAGTAACGGCGATATTGCCCACAGATATGGGCGCGTTAAGCTTCTCGCCACTGCGTATCCCCGCGATGAAGTTCGCGAAGTGCGCATCGGTCATGGAATCGCGGCCGACGGTGTCGGTAGATGAGGTCGTGCTGCCAACCTTGAATTCCGTCGTCTTCTTCCCTTTAAGATCGTATACCTCGTAGCCATCGCGATCGACAAGCACCGTGCCAGTTGTTCCCATGATTGTCGAACCACGATCACGACCGAAATACTTCATTCCCTGGCAGCTCTTTCCTTCCCATGTGATCAAGCTGTCTTCGTACTCGAAGCTTGTGACCAGCGTGTCATAAAACTCCCAGTCGTCCTTGAAATGGTATCTTCCGCCGGACGCCGTGACCCGCTTGGGATAGTCTACGCCAAGCGCCCACCGGCAAACGTCAATCTCATGCGTGCCATTATTCAGCGTTTCGCCAGTGCCATAAATTCTGAACCAGTGCCAGTTGTACGGCTGCACATTGTCCCTATAGGGTCGACGTGGCGCCGGGCCCTGCCAAAGATCCCAATCAAGTTGCGCCGGCACGGGCGCTTCTCTTCCTGTGCCAATGGACTTCCTTACATTGCTGTACCAGGCTTTCGCGAAATACGGCCTGCCTATAGCGCCTTCGCGAATCTTTTGGACGATCTCCTTGGTGTGTGGCGAAGAGCGCTGCTGCGTGCCCATCTGCACCAGTTTTCCATACTTCTGCTGCGTCTGAATCAGCATCTCCCCTTCCGCAGGATTGTGGCTACAAGGCTTCTCCAAATAGACGTGCTTGCCTGCTTGCAGCCCGGCGATCGCCATAGGCGCATGCCAATGGTCGGGAGTGGCGATGGTGATAGCGTCTACATCCTTTTGCTCCAGAATTCTGCGAAAGTCTTTTTCCGTCGCTGGGGCCTCGTCCATCTCCTTCACCACTGTTTCAGCGAACTTCCGGAGAATATTGCCTTCCACATCGCATACGTGCGAGATGCGGGCAGCGCCCTTGCTCGCCTTGAGCGATGCAAGATGTGCATAGCCGCGCCCGTTCAGTCCGATGACAGCAAAATTAAGGCGATCATTGGAGCCAAGGATCCGGCCGTAGCTCTTTGCCGTAGTTCCCGCGGCCAGCCCCGCCGCGCCCAGAGCAAGTGCGTCTAGAAACTCACGTCGTGTAACCATTGTTCACCTCCTAGAACCTCCCTCGCCGCTCAGTCGACAGCAGACAGCCTAGCTTATGGTCAGCGGCAGATTCCACACCCAATCACTGTCTTCCTAAGCCTGTCCACGCTCACAGAGGAATGTTGCCGTGCTTTTTCTTGGGATTGGCGTCGCGCTTGTTTTCGAGGGCGCGCAGGGAAGTAATGATGTGCTTGCGGGTTTCCGCGGGCTCAATCACACCGTCCAGATAGCCGCGCTCGCAAGCGACAAAAGGATTGGCAAAGCGCGTGCGGAATTCAGCAATTTTTTCCTGGCGCAGCCGGGCGCGTTCGCTCTCCGGAGCGCTGCTCAATTCCCGTTTGTAGACAATGTCCACCGCGCCTTCGGGCCCCATGACGGCAATTTCCGCCGTCGGCCATGCAAAATTAGCGTCGGTGCGAATGTGCTTTGAGGCCATAACGCAGTAGGCGCCACCGTAGGCTTTGCGCGTAACCACAGTGATCTTCGGAACCGTGGCTTCGGCAAAGGCGAACAGCAATTTTGCGCCATGTTTGATGATTCCGCCATACTCCTGCTGCGTGCCCGGCAGGAATCCTGGAACATCCTCGAACGTAATCAGCGGGATATTGAAGGCGTCACAGAAACGCACGAAGCGCGCACCCTTCACCGACGCGTTGATGTCCAGCGTTCCGGCAAGGAAGGCTGGTTGATTGGCGACCACGCCCACCGCGCGGCCATCGAAGCGCGCGAATCCCACAACGATGTTTTTGGCGAAGTGCTCGTGAACTTCGAAGAAATAGCGATCATCCACAACTGCCTGAATCACATCCTTGATGTCGTAGGCCTTGAAAGCATCCTCCGGGACGATGCTGTTGAGGGATTCCTCTCGGCGATCAATCGGATCATTGGCGGGGCGGCGCGGGGGATCTTCGAGATTGTTGGAGGGCAGAAATCCGAACAGCTCGCGAATCATGGCGCAGCAATCAGCATCATCGCGAGAAACGAAGTGAGCCACCCCGCTTGTGGTGTTGTGGGTCATGGCCCCGCCGAGCTCCTGCTTGCTGACTTCCTCATGGGTGACGTTCTTGATGACGTCGGGGCCGGTAACGAACATGTAGGAAGTGTCGCGCGTCATAAAAATAAAATCGGTGATAGCGGGGGAATAGACGGCGCCGCCGGCGCAGGGTCCAAGAATGGCACTGATCTGCGGAATCACGCCGCTGGCGAGGGTGTTACGCAGGAAAATTTCCGCATAACCGGCGAGCGAGGCCACGCCCTCCTGAATGCGCGCGCCGCCGGAGTCATTCAAACCAATCACAGGAGCGCCGTTGCGCATAGCCAGATCCATGACCTTGCAGATTTTGAGGGCGTTGGATTCGGAGAGCGAGCCGCCAAAAACGGTGAAGTCCTGCGCAAAAACGTACACCAGGCGTCCATCGATGCGCCCAAAGCCAGTGACGAAGCCATCTCCAGCCGGGCGATTTTCCTGGGAACCGAAATCGACGCAGCGGTGGCGGACAAACTTGTCGAGTTCCTCGAAGGCACCTGCGTCGAGCAGAAGGTGGATGCGCTCGCGCGCGGAAAGTTTTCCGGCTTTGTGTTCGCGTTCACGGCGCTCGGCACCGCCGCCGGCCTCGGCTTCGGCCGACATGCGGCGCAATTGCTCGACGCGGTCAGCGTTAAGCGACGACTCCCATGTCACATGATTTTTATCAGACAAGGCGGCCTCCGTCGGAGGAACTGGGCTTCGGAGCAAAGATGAGCACAGCGAGATGGGTGGCCAGCCAAACCGTACCCAGCAGCAGGACCACACCAAGAAGAAGCTCCACGCACATGGCCCCCGCGCGAGGC
>JBAVHY010000065.1:0-16905 GCA_049686315.1 Candidatus Acidiferrum sp.
TCCCTAGGCTCGCTTGTCAATTTGTGCGTACGAATTGTCAGGCAGCTTCATGCAAGAGGTGAGTTAAGGCTGGAGCCTCTCCAACTCCAGGCTCAACTTACCGTCGATCTCGGAAGGATTATTGAGGGAAAGCGTCACCCACGAGCTACCCCAAGACCCGGGCGTCATCCGAAAAAACGTTCTCGCCACCTTTAGGAGTGGGGGTCAAGCCGGAGATGGCACGATTGCAAGAAGCCGTTCGAGTCATCCTGAGCCTTGCGGATTACAGAAAGGGCAATCAAGTGTCCAAAGGCGTGGCCGCGGCAACCACGGCGGCTAAACGGATCGAGAGCCTGATGTCATCGATGCCTGCTCCGGCCAGGAGGATGAGAGTCTCTTGGGCCCAACCTCTACGAGATCGGACACCGGAAGGTAGGGAGCCGTGTCAGTGTTGACGACATTCACGTTCCGACGAACTTCGGCGAGCGACCTACTATTCTTGTGTTGTTAGCTGGGGCGAAATCCGAGGACAGTGTGGTGGTCAATTCGGAGTGAGGAACGAATCGGCAGCACATTGCAAAACGGCTGCAGCGCTTGCGCCCGCAGGTTCCAGACCAGTTGACGAGAGCGAGCAGGGCGGCAACGGCCTGATTACAGTCAGAGTCGCAGTTCGGCATGCACTGTGCCATCCTGATCGCTTTGCATCTGGAAACCGAGCTTCCTGCAGATAGCGATCATTTCCAGATTCTCCTCAAGGATGGTGCAGACGACGCGATCCAATTTCTCCTCACGAGCTGCCTCAATCAGCCTACGGTAGAGCTCCGTACCCATCCCTTGATGCTGGTAGCGGTCGTCGACTAGCACGGCGAATTCAGCTTCGTTGTACCAGCGCAATTTGCTCAATCGTCCAATGGCGATGATCTCCGGAGCATCGTCTTTTAGCTTGTGTTCAACCACCAGCGCCAGCTCGCGGTCGTAATCGATGAAGCAGATGCGCGTCAGCCGCTCGTGCGCGGTGCGCTGGCTTAACTTCAGAGGCTGGAAATATCGCAATTCCACGCTGCGGTCGGAAAGCGCCTGATGAAACTTGATGAGTAATGGCTCGTCCTCGGGACGGATCGGACGGATAGCGACCGCTTCTCCGTTCTTCAGCGTCGACGGCTTTACGTACTGGATCGGATAAGGACGGATGGGGAGCGCTGGCAACTGCTCAGCCTTCATTTCAGGGCCATGGACAAGCATTCGCGCATCGAGAACCAGTAGGCGCTCCGAAGAGACCAGCAAGGGGTTAATGTCGATTTCCCGGATCCACCGCTGCTCCACCACCAAGTGGCTGAAGCGCACCAGAAGTTCTTCGAGCGCAACGAGGTCCACGGGCTTGCGTCCACGGACTCCCTGCAGCGCTTCGAACACCTTGGTTTGTTCCATCATTCTCCGCGCCAGAGTGGTGTTCAGCGGCGGTAGTGCAATGGCGCGGTCCTTGAACACCTCCACTAGCTGTCCGCCAGCGCCGAACAAAAGCACGGGACCAAATTGCGGGTCGACGCAGCTGCCGATGATCAATTCGTAGCCGTCCAGCTTCATCATGGGCTGCACAGTGACTCCGAGAAGGTGCTCGCAGCCGGCTTTTTCGCCCACCGAACGCTCGATTAACCTGTATGCGTGTCGAACCGAATTCGCATCGCAAACATTCAATTGCACGCCGCCAACTTCGGTCTTGTGAGTGACGGTGTCAGAAAGCACCTTAAGCACGACGGGGTAGCCGATTTTCTCGGCATGTTCCACGGCCTCGGCTTCGGTTCTTGCGATTTCAGTCGTTACCGTCGGGATTCCATAAGCCGCAAGCAACTGTTTCGACTCAACCTCGGTGAGAAGGGTTCGTCCGGCCATGCGGGCGCTTTGCACAATGTTCTCCGCCGTGCCACGATCCGGCGACTCTGCTGGGAGCAGCGGTGTTTCGTACAGCCCGCGCAGGTTATAGCTGTAACGCCACATATAGTAGAAGACTTTGGCGGCGGTGTCGGGGAAGGGGTACGTCGGAATGCCGGCACGATTGAGAATGTCCAACCCAGCGGCCATGGCCGGTCCGCCCATCCAGCTGGCGATGACAGGCTTGCCTGTTCCCAGCGCATAAGCTTTGAGGCGGTCAGCGGTTTGCGTAGGGTCAGACAATCCTTGCGGGCAAAGAATGGCGAGAAGGCCATCCACATTCGGGTCGTGAACCACGAGGTCGACGACTTTCGCGTACGTGTCTGGGAGCGCATCCCCCAGCACGTCAACAGGATTGTTGTGACTCCAGTGGGGAGGAAGTAATGCGTCGAGTTCCTCCATGGCCCTGGCGGACAGTTCCGCCAACTGTCCGCCATTTACCACGATGGAATCCGCCGCCAGAACGCCCGGGCCGCCCGCATTGGTGACGATGGCCAAACGCGGGCCGTGCGGCCGAGGCTGCTTGGCCAGGATGTCCGCCATATAAAAAAGGTCGGCGATGGTGTTGACACGCAGCGCGCCGCAACGGCGAAATGCAGCATCCAGCACTTCATCGCTACCGGTGAGCGCGCCGGTGTGGGAAGCCGCTGCATGCGCCGCGGCCTGTGTGTGGCCGCCTTTGATTACGATGACCGGCTTGTTCAGCGACACTTCCCGCGTGGCGGATAGAAAGGCCCTGGCGTCGCCGAGCGACTCCATGTACATCACAATGCTGTGGGTACGCGGATCATTTCCCAGGTAGTCGATCAGGTCGCCCCAGCCGACATCCAGCATCGACCCCACGGAAACAAACGCGCTGAAGCCGACCATTTTCCTTTGGCACCAGTCCAGGACGGCGGTGCAAAGGGCGCCGCTCTGGCTGATGAAGGCGACATTGCCGGGCCGGGCAATGTTGGAAGCGAAGGTTGCATTCAACCCGCTGATGGGATTCATGACCCCCAGGCAGTTTGGACCGATCATCCGCATGCGGCTTCCCCGCATGCGATCGACGATCTGCCGCTCCAACTCTTTGCCCGATTCGCCGTGTTCCTTGAAGCCAGCGGAAATCACAACCACCCCGCCAACGCCAGCTTCGACGCATTCGGTGATGATCGCCGGTACGGTGGCGGCCGGCGTCACGACCACCGCCAGATCCACTGTCTCGGGGATATCTTCGACGTGCCGGTAGGCTTTGACTCCGAGCACGCTCGAGTGCTTGTCGCTTACGGGATAGACAGTCCCGCCGAATGGGCTGCTCAACAAGGTCCAGACCACCGCGCGGCCGAGGCTGTCCTTCCGCTCGGTGGCGCCAATCACAGCAACGCAGTGAGGGTGGAAAATCGAGTCAAAAGGGTGGCGTTCGGAACGCAGGACATCGTGCGCGCGGTCTTGGGCCGGAACGGCTTTAGGTTTCGACAGGCTCATAACAGAATTGACTGTACGCCAAGCCACACTGAGCCGTCTGCGACATTCGTCACAGAGGCGACTGCCGGACGGACCGGCGTGAGAACTGACAAGAATTTTGCAAATGGGAGAGATTCTAGTGATTCGGCAATGGAGACCTATAGCAGTATCCAGCGGCCCAGCTGAGGAATCCGAGAGATGCCGAAGCCGAACCCTCATGCTTCCTGAGCATCATTGCTGACCAGCGAATCGAGCAGCCGCTAAGATAGGATCGGCCGGAATTCGGATGTGAAACCCGGACTGGGATGCGGTCAACAAAACTGACGCGAATAAACCAGTCCTGCCGAGTTCACTCGACCGAGCCGAACTGCTTGATGTCCTCCGGGCCCTCCTTCGTCTTCACCGGTTTCGCTCCTTGCACCTGCACGCGGATCGCCTCCACGATATCCGGATTCGCTAGTGTCGTAATGTCGCCCACTGCCATGTCATTCGAAATGGCGGCCAGAACGCGCCGCATGAGCTTACCCGAGCGAGTTTTCGGCATGTCCGCAACGATCACCACGTCCTTCGGCCGCGCGATCTTTCCGATCATGGTCTCGATCGTGGAGATTACTTTCGCGACAATCTCGTTGTGCGGCGTCGTGCAGCCGGGGCGCAGCGACACGTATATTTCCGGCATCCGCCCCTTGATTTCATCCACCACCGGTACCACGGCGGCTTCCGCTACATCCGGTATTGTGAGGCAGGCGGACTCCAACTCCTTAGTGCCCAGCCGGTGGCCCGCAACGTTGATCACGTCGTCGACACGTCCCAGGATGCGGAAATAGCCATCCTTCGCCAGCAGCGCCCCATCGCCTGCAAAGTAAGGCCAGTCCTGCCAGTCCTTGCTCTTGGGGTTTTTGCAGTATTTCTGATAATACTGCCGGACAAAGCGTTCCGGGTCTCCCCAGATTGTCTGAAAGATCCCGGGCCAGGGATTGCGAATGCAGATATTCCCGGCCTTCACGGATCCGGCTGGCAATTCTTGAGCGTTTTCATCGTAGATGATCGGGTAGATTCCCGGTACGCCCGGCCCGGCGCTGCCGGGCTTCATGGGATCGAGCGCGGGCTTTGTGCTACACAGGAAACCGCCATTCTCCGTCTGCCACCACGTGTCCACAATTACGGCTTCGCGTTTTCCAACGGTGTCGTAATACCATCTCCACACTTCCGGCTCGATGGGCTCGCCCACCGTGGTCATGTGCTTGAAGTGGTAGTGGTACTTTTTCGGCTCGTCGGGTCCGGCCTTTCTCAGCATTCGAATGGCGGTCGGCGATGTATGAAAAATATTTACGTCCAGGTGCTCTGCAATTCTCCAGACACGCCCGGCGTCGGGGTAGGTGGGAACGCCCTCGTAGACCACGCTTGTGGCCGCCAGCGCGAGCGGCCCATAGACGATGTAAGAGTGACCGGTGATCCATCCAATATCCGCCATGCACCAATACACATCACTCGGGTGGATATCCTGGATGTATTTGGAAGTGCCAGTGACATAAGCCAGATAGCCACCAGTGCGGTGCTGGCAGCCCTTCGGCTTTCCTGTGGACCCGCTGGTGTACATCAGGAAAAGCGGAGCTTCCGCGTCCATGGAAACAGGCTCGACCCGCTTGCCGCGAAAATCCTTCAGAACTTCGTCGATGAAGTAGTCCCGCTCTTTTACCATAGGAGCCGCGGAACCATACTTGCCAGGATGACGGCGCCAGACGAGTACTTTCTCGATTTCCTGGCCCTCTCGCTTTGCGGTTTCAACCGCGATGTCCGCCGCGGCTTTGTGGTCCACTAGTTTTCCGTTGCGGTAGTAACTGTCCGCATAGATCAAGACATGGCTTTTCGAGTCTGCCGCGCGTGACCCGCAGGCCTCTCCGCTGAATCCGCCGAAAACGACCGAATGGATTACACCCAGTCGGGCGCATGCCAGCATGGTGATCGGCAACTCCGCAATCATCGGCATATGAATCGTGACACGATCACCGGACTTCAAGCCCGCAAAATCGCGGAGCAAGGCCGCGAGTTCATTCACGCGGGAATAAAGCTGCTGGTAAGTGATCGCCACCGGCTCCTCATTCTCCGGCTCCGGCACGGCGATGAGCGCAGCCTTGGTCTTATACTTGGCCAAGTGTCGGTCCACGCAGTTGTACGACACGTTCAGTTTCCCGCCTGTGAACCATTTCCAAAAAGGCGGATCGTTGGTATCGAGAACGGTATGCCATCTCTGATCCCAGGTCAGCATCTCGGCATACTCTTCGAAACATTTCGGGAAATTTTTTTCGCCGAAGCGTTCCATTACTCTCGGATCTTTCAGGTTGGCTTGTTCTATGAAACTCTTCGGGGGCTGGTAAACTTCCTCTTCCCTCCAGTGAACTGCAATGTGCGCGTCGCTCGCTGCAGTGCTTTGTTCCGGCTTTTGAGGGGTTGCCATAGTGATAATCTCCTTGGTTTCGTTGTTAGGGCGCGATTGTACATCTGTGTGCAATGAGCCGCAATGAGTCCCGGCCCATAAAGAGATCGTTGAATGTCGATTTCCTCATTCCCCTGGCCCTGGACAGACTACCTGCCAAGTCGTTCACGTACTTGCCTGACCCGGAACTCGCGGACGCTTTGCTACCAGTTCGCAAAGCAGCGCAACCACCGCCAGGACTGCCGCAGTGTAGAAGGCATACTGGTAGTTCTTGTACTTGTCGAACAACACGCCACCAATCCTCGGTCCAACGATCCCGGCCACCCCCCAGGCCGTAAACAGCAAGCCATAGTTGATACCGGCATTCTTGGTGCCCCAGAAGTCAGAGGTGGCGGAACCGTTTACAGAGAGCTGCGTCCCATAGCACCAGTAGACCACGAATACCATCACGTACAGCATCGTGACATTCGCACCGACATGAAACAGGATCGGCATTGCAACCGCTGAGATAGCAATCATCAATCGTAATACGTTCAGGCGACCAAGCGCGTCCGACAGCCAGCCCGAGAGGATCCGGCCGCTGGCGTTGCCCAAGGCCCCCACAACGAGGCCCATTGTGGCCAGAGCGGCACTTGAGACACCCTGGCTCTTCGCAAAAGGAACCAGTTGGCTGATCACCATAAGGCCTGCGGACGTGCCCAAGGCGTAGGCGACCCACATCAAGTAAAACGTCGGCGTAGCCACAACCTCGCCAGGCTTGAATTCATATGTGGTTGCCGCAGCCTTCGAGGCCGGCGCCGGGGTCCATCCTGCAGGTTTGTATCCTACGGGCGGGTTCTTCAGTAGGAACGCCCCGAAGATCGTCATGACGAAGAAGATTCCGCCGAGGATCTCGAAGGTAGTTCGCCAGCCATAAGCCGGGATCAGTTTGAGGTTGGCCAGAGGACCGAATATTGCCGATCCTCCACCGTATCCGGCCACCGCCAGACCAACCGCCAATCCACGACGGTCGGGGAACCACTTGGCCATAACCGGAATCGGCGTGGCATAACCAAAGCCATTGCCTATCCCGCCTAACAAGCCGAAACAAACGATCAAATAGGTGAGGCTGGATGTGAAGGCACAAAGGAAGAATCCCACACTGACCAGCAGCCCTCCGGCAATCGAGACCCACAAAGGTCCAAGCTTGTCCTGGAGCCGCCCAGCTAAGATGAACGAAATGGCAAACACAACGACAGCCCATGTGAATACCTGAGAAGTATCCGCTCGCTTCCAACCAAACTCTTTCTCCAGTGGAGCCACGAACACGCTCCAAGCATAAAGAGAGCCGAGCGCCAGATTCATACTCATACCACCCACAACCCGCCACCACCGACTGATCGAAATTTCGGCTGTTGCCTGTGCCGCAGTGGCCATGGTCTTAACCTCCTTCGAATTCGAACCCCGTGTCCGGGCCCCAACTCAGGCTGTTACCGATCATCGTGCCAACGGAGGGCACAAGAAATCGCGCTCCCGATGTTCGGCGGTTCCGCCCAACGGGATTGCGTCCTGGTTGGCCAAGATTCTTTCGGCATGGTCCGATCGATGTCACGCCGGCGGAACCTGGCCCGTCGCTCACAAGGGTGACAGCGTGACACCTACAATTCTCGACGCCTTATTCTCGCTCCCGTTGAACTGCCGCTCTGACTCGCGGTGAGGCGTGCGAGGCAGGCCTTCAGCAGCGGAAGTGGTCTGGAATTCCTCGTTCATATACGTGTCGCCCTGCATTGTCAAGAAATGAATTAGCTGAATCCAGCCCATCGGACCGCGCCTGCCAGCCTGTCTCTTTCTTCAACGCGGGCTGGTGCTAAGCTCGGTTCCATTGATTGCACAGAACAGATAGTGGCTCCTGCGGTAGCCGAAGGACGCTACGTGATTCGCTATCTCAACGGACAGCATCAGCGTGTCGTTGCCTGTGAGTTCGACGCTCAATTCCGATCGCTCGGTGAGACGTGAGCTAAACTCACGGAGTAGAGAGCGAGGATTCCACTTAGATTACTACAGCAGATACCAAAAATAAAGAGTAATGGCAATGTCAACAGTGTTGGACGTTCCATTCCTGGTGAATCAGTTAGTCGTCGCCTCCTAAGACTTGTATGAGCCGCTGGTCTTGAAGCTTACGGTCGAACCCTAATTTATAATATTATGAGTTACATGAGTCCTCGTTACCACGGAGCGGTCCTTGTAATTTCTGGGACCATTGGATGCCTCGGATACCTTTTAGGTATCGCTTGCGGGATTCTGGGGTATCGAACAGCAGGCGTAGATCTTTGTACAACTGGATTCGTAGCGACCGCCATCGGTGGAATCGCCGCCATTTTGTATTGGCCCCGAAAAAACTAATTTGAAGTGAATCCTGCGGATTTATGTGGGCCGCGGTTCGCGGCGCGCAACCTTTTGCCAAAAACTTTGCCAACCCAGCCCGGTATCGTTTGCGCGGTTTTGCACAAATTGCCACCGATGAATTGTGCGACCATGCGGAAGCCGCGGCGATGAGCCGTATTGTCATACACAAGAACGTCATCGGCATGCTTTCGAGCCTCCGGGAGGCTCCTCAAGGATTGTTCGTACGACTCTGGAATGCTGCTCAGCGGCACTGACTGCCCTCCCCGACTCATTCGGATCAAGATGCGTCCGACATTTAGGTTGGGGTCTTCCGTAGAGATGAAAACGACTTTCGTGGCGTAACCAGCTTCCCTAGCGCTCTCCAGTAACTCGGTATCTACGGCGAGGTCCTCAACGGCGAAGGAGCGTCGCTCGCGTAGGGCTGCTTCGCGCTGGTGCAAAATCGGGGGACTGAGGGTAGGAAAGGCTTCTTTCAAATGGGCGTCGTAGAACGTAGTCTTACCTGCGCCCATCGGGCCGGCGATCACAACTAGCAATGGTTTCTGTTGGCTCAAAAGATGTCCTCATCTCGCTGTTTTGCGTGCAGTGGCGTCTGCCCCCCGCCGCGCTGGAAGCTGCCCGCAACTAAAGCTACAGGGTACCGTTTTCCAGAAGACTCGACCTCGACGGTCCTTTTGAGTTTAGCGTCATACTCATAGTGCGTGCCGCCGGGAAACGCGTCTCTCGGTCCTGTGATTACCGAGAATTCCGTCCGCATCTCAACCAGCATCCTTGTGGCACGCTAATCGCAGATCTCGTCGATGCAGTTTCCTTGTTGGCAAGCACGTCGGAGACTAAAGACTGGCAGCTTCTGCCTTGTCCAGTCGCCGAGTGTATCCAAGTGCAGGGAGTTCGTGTCGCGAAAGAATCCGGTGTTGGGTCAGCAAGAGTTTCGTCGGTTAGATCAAGGAGAAGTGGCATTTCCGCTCCAGGAAGGCAACCGTCGATGCAACGGGCTTGCTGCGGCTAAGCGGCGCGTCGCTGGTATCGGTGGTGGAGTCCCCCCACCTGCGGAATCGAAATGACGTGGCCTTGTTCCGGCTGCTCGACTGCTCTGGGCTCCGGGGCGTCTTTGCCCAAGGCTAAATGCGTACGTGACCACTGATAGTAGGCAAAATAGTTGTGCAGCGTTCGCCGCAACGATCTTTCATTCCACACGATAATATGGTCCAGGCACTCACGTCGGATCGAGCCCACCAGCCGTTCCGCAAAGGGATTTTGCCAGGGGGATCGCGGCGCCGTAAGCACTTCCTCCATTCCCATATCTCGGGTCATGGCGGCGAAGGCTCTTCCGTAGATGGCATCTCGATCGCGCAGCACATACCGCGGTGCCTGGTCCCAGGGAAACGCTTCCCGCATCTGCTGCATGGTCCACTCCTGTGTAGGATGTTCCGTCACCCCGAAGTGCACCACCCGGCGTCGCTCATGCGCTAGCACGACGAAGACGAACAGGATTCGGAAGGTCGCCGTCGGCACAGTGAAAAAATCGATGGCCGCGGTCTGCGCCAGATGATTCCTCAGGAAGGTTCGCCAAGTCTGCGAAGGCGGTTTGCGAGACCGAGGCAAATATCTGGCCACCGTGGATTGCGCCACCGCAATCCCCAACTTAAGCAGTTCTCCGTGAATGCGGGGTGCACCCCACAAGGGGTTGGCCTGGCGCATGCGCCGAATTAGGTCCCGAATGTTCGCCGCAACTTCTGGCCTTCCGGGAAGGCAGCGCGATTTTCTGGTCCAATGCCAGGCGAAAGCTCTGCGATGCCAACGGACAACCGTGTCGGCCTGAACCATCTCGAGACATCGCCGCCAACCGGACCAGCATCGGTACAACACCACCCACAAGAGCCGGTCGCAGCGGTGGAGGCGCAAGCGTCGCGGCGCGTTCTTTTGAAAAACCGCCAGTTGGTGACGAAGCGCAAGGATCTCCGCCTGCAGGGCAGCACGGGTTCGAAAAGTGGAGGCTATCAAAGTGAAAAAGGCGACGAAAAGAGAGCTCATCGTGGTAGCCACCATGATCTCACGAATGATCGGAACCTCTGTGTTTTCAGATCGGACGAGGTTTTCGGTATCGACAGGTCGTACGGGGTGGTGCTCGGCCCGGGCCTTTACCCGTGGGTCGAGGCGGTCAAGATCAAGAATGACGACATGTCATCGCTCCGACCGGCATAAGGTGCGGCAACGCCCTCATCGGTCAAGGGGCTTCGAGGAAGTTGGCCTGATTAGTAACGGCATCTCGTCAGGAAATCAAGCACTGAAGAGATGCGCGTTCATCGGGAGCAAACTGCCAACCCGGAGGCATTACTTCCGGATTGCCCATTACCGGAGCTATAATTTCAGGTCTCAGCCCTTACAGATGCGAAACCCAAAGAAAACGCAAGAACGACTCCTGGTCGCAGTGATTCTGTTCTGCGGGGTGGCCGCAGCGCAGACGTCATATCAGAACCGGGTCACGATCTTCCCCGGCGCGACGTGGGCCAAAGCCACACCCGAACAATTGGGCTGGGCAACAACGAAACTCGACGAGGCTCGAAGGTTCTTTGACACCCTTCCACCTGCGAGCCTTTTTGTCGTTGATCACGGCAATGTCGTCGCCGAATGGGGCGACTCAGCGATGAAAATCAAAATCAGTTCGATGCGGAAAAGTATCCTGAGTGCCCTATACGGAATCTCTGCGGGAAAGGGCGGGCTCGATTTGGATAAAAGCATCGGACAACTTGGAATAGACGACGATCCCCCCTTAACTCGAGAAGAGAAGCAGGCCACAGTGAGAATGCTCCTTAAAGCCCGCTCGGGGATTTACCACTCCTATGTGGCGGGAACGCCTGCAATGAGGGAACACATGCCTTCGCGCGGATCGCATGCGCCCGGCACCTTCTGGTTCTACAACAATTGGGACTTTAATGCCCTGGGCACGATATTTGAGCAGGAACTTCATCTGAAGATTGGCGACGCGTTCCGTGACAGGATTGCCGGTCCAACCCAGATGCAGGACTTCCAGGTGCAAGATATGTACTACCTGCGTAGCAGACCGGATTCCCCAGAATATGAAAGATCGCGGCATCCCGCCTATCATTTCCGAATGACCGCTCGCGATTTGGCTCGATTTGGATATCTGATGTTGCGTGGGGGTACTTGGAACGGAACTCAGATTATTCCATCAAGCTGGGTGGCGGAGAGCACTCGCTCTTATTCTGATGCCGACGGCGCGGGATACGGATACCTGTGGTGGGTAAATGGGTTTGGATTGCCGGTTAAGGGCTTCAGCGCACAGGGCGCCCTTGCAAAGTACGTGGTTGTGATTCCGGATCGCGGGTTGGTTGTCGTATATCTGAATCATGCGGAGTTTCCTGATAATGCATCAGCTATGCCTGCCGCGGAGCTCAAAGCTCTTCCAACGATTTCTGAATCCCAGATGAGCCACCTCTTGCAACTACTGGTCGAAGCGCAGCAACCAACTCGTGTGGGCAAAGAATAGGTCGCCAAAGGCTGGCATGATCACGAATCCATAAGGAGCAGTTTGCCCTGAGTTCAGTAGGACCGGACGGTATTTCCCGCTGTGTCGCCTATCAAGGGGGTAAAAGTCCGCCAAGTCCCAAATGGCCGGCAAACCTTACCTTACTGGATTTAGGTAAGAGTAGCCCGTAATCCAGGAGGAACAATCACTGGCTGCGGCGGACACTGACGCGGCGTGCTGCATCCCTCCACGGGCTCCGCACACTGTAAGAGGGGACAGCTGTGGCATTTTCCTTGCTAGCGGTGAGTAGTTTCCTTCGAACCAGCCAACTCACTGCAGCTTGCACCGAACTCTTCGACAGTCCAACCGACTCGGCCAATTCCTGATAACTCACCTGAACGGCTCCCTGCCTGCGTGCTTGTTCGGCGGTGAGCCATACGTAGACGAGGAAGCTCGCGGGTCTCCGATCATGCCCGACCAGGTCCCGCATCAGCACGTCTACGACGTAATCATCCAGGTTCAGCACGGCTATACTGTCCACTAATATAGCAATGACTAGCTGATTGCGCCCAAAGATTCTGCAGGCTATGCTCCGGACATTTCAAGTAGGGAGGAGCACCTATGGTCCGGGGAATAAAGTTTGTCGGCATTCCCGTTCGCGATCAGGACGTTTCGCTGAAATTCTATACTGAGGCACTGGGACTGAAAGTAGTCACCGACCAGCCCTTCACGGACACGCAACGCTGGATTGAACTCCTCATTCCTGGCGCGGATACCGGCCTCGCGCTCTACACGCCCGAAGGTCACGAGAGGCGCATCGGCGAGTTTCAGTCGATTGCCTTCTGGTGCGACGACGTGTTCGCAACCGCGAAGGTCCTCAAGTCCAAAGGCGTCACCTTCGCCCAGGAACCCAAGAACGAGCCCTGGGGATCGATTGCCGTCTTCAAGGATCCCGACGGCAATCAGTTCGCACTCTCCAGCAAGGTCAATCACAAATCATGAAACCGGTTGGTAGAAAGCTCGGCATGAATCCCGGCATGCGGGCGTTGATCATCGCTCCCCCTCGCGGCTACCTGAAGTTGCTAGCGCCCCTGTCTGACAGCCTCACCGTCTCATCGAGAGCCGCTGGAAACTACTCGTTCGTGCAGGTCTTTGTGACGCGCTTGTCAGAGATTAGCGGGTTCGCCAGAAGACTCTCGAAACACGCGGCTCAGAACGCTTTGGTATGGATTTCCTATCCAAAGAAGACCTCAAAGGTCAAAGGAACTCTCAGTCGCGATGTAATCCGCGAAGCGATGAGTGCTGCCGGCTGGCGTGCTGTGTCCATCGTTGCCATCGACCAAGTCTGGTCAGCATTGCGTTTCCGGCCAGCTGGCCAAGTAGGTTCTCGCTTGAGGCGTAGCCCTCGCTGACGGCAACCAGTTCGTTCTTTCGAACGAATTGAGGTGCCGCAGTGGAAAGAGACTCCTGGGCAATGCAGGACAACGGGTGTAGCGCGACCAGAGTTTGCGGTGAAAGGTGAGCACAAATGAACACTCAGAAATATCGCTTTGCAATTGTGGTTCTGTTGCTAGGTGTGGTTTTGCTTCCAATAACCACGTCTTCGCAATCAGCTGACATAGACCTCGGGATCGTTCGCTTGCGCTACGTGACGATCGTCGTCCGCAATTATGACGAGGCGCTCAAGTGGTACACGAACGTCTTGGGTCTCGAAAAAACTGAGGACGGGACGTTTGGCACGGACAAGCGGTGGTTGGTTGTTGCCCCGCGGGGCCAAAAGGACTTTGGGATCATCTTGGAAATTGCCAAGCCTTACTCGGCGCTCGACAAAGGAACCAACCTAAGTCCCGCGACCGGAAACGATCCAATTCGCAACTACGAAGCGCGCGTTGGCGCGGAGACTAGATGGGTTTTTGAAGTGGCAGACTGCCGAAAGTTCTATGAACTGGCCTCGAAACGCAACGTTAAGTTCATCGAAACGCCCGTCGATCAGCCGTGGGGCGTGACCGAGGCTATGTTCGAGGATCTCTATGGCAACATCTTTGTGGTCAAGAGTTCCAGGCCAAGACCGGGCAGTACCAACCCATGATTGTACTTGCGGAAGCCTCCACTTCGCACTGTCTTCTTGGAGTTCCCTCAGGGGCAACCGTGCCATGCCCCATCCTTGGAGGATGGTCGGCAACCATCTACAATTCCCCCCTTCCAGGGTTTCCCTCCGTTCGGCATAGGAATGGTAGCCATGATGAAACCCAGCGCTTGGTTGCATTGGCTCTTGACGGCGTACCTATGGCTCATCGCGTGGTTTCCCCTCGGTAACTGGAATCGTCAGCGCCAGGGGACCTTGCTTACAGCTCTCCTCGGCGGCAGGGGAATCGACGCCGGAGATTTGGGTTTCTTGGCGTTTGTTTCGTTGCCTGCCGTTTTGTTTTGGGTCGCATATAAGCGAAGCAGTTTCTGGTTTGCTCTGTCAGCCTTGACTCTAGATGCTGTTTGGCTGGTGATGCAAATTCAATCCTGGTGGCTCCCGTACATCTTCGGAACCGACAAAAGTTGGCAGTTGGCGTTCGCCAAAGGTCCTACGACGAAGATTCTGCCTTCCTTCGGCCATCACGTGGCTCCGGACGGCATGCATTTCATGATTCACGTGCTACTCATCAGTGCGCTAATCACAGGTCTCGCTGGTCTGCACGAGATCAAGCTCTCGCGGCGGAAATGAACAGACGAGGTTCTGGGCCGATTGTCGGCAAACCGGAAGCGATCGCCGGGCAACCACGCTGCAGCATCCCTTTTTTATTCAGCTAGCAGGAGCCCCAGTCCGGCCTTCGGAGAATCCGCATCGCTTAAGAAGAGCCTGGAATCGGGGATCGCCGCGAAACGCATCCCACTTCGGATCCACCGGCAGGAAAGCTAGGTGCACGTCCCGTACAGCAAGCGCCCGATCGAGCCATTCCAGGGTCAGTTCACTCTCACCAAGTCCGGCATGGACAAGTGCCATCGCATAGGGCGGAACATATCTCTCGCGCGCAATCGCTTCCAGCGTGTTCAGCACTTCTCGTGCTTCGTTCGCCCTCCCCAACTTCGCAAATAGGTAACCACGCAACGAGATTGCCTTGCTGTTGCCTCCGCTGAATCTTCCCGCTTTATTGAGTGCCTCTAGTGCCAACTCGCTTTCGCCCGATTGCTCGTACGCCTGACCGAGCTGAAACAGACCAATCCAGAATTCCGGATCAACCACGATCGCTTGCCGCGCAAACTGCACCGCCGCCGCATATTCTCGCCCCGCGAATGCTACCTGTGCCGAGAGTGCCTGATTGACCGCGAGCAGCGGGTCGAGCTCACGCAACCGAGCCATCTCCGGACGCGCTTCCGCATATCTCCCCATGTGTGCGAGCGCTATCCCCAACATGCGGTGCGCCATCGGATAGCTGGGATCCAATTCAATTGCTTTCCGATAAGCCGCCTCTGCCACCAACCAATCCCAGTCGAACCAAAACTTCACGAATCCCAACGAGGTTTGCGCCTCAGCAAGGTTGGGCTCCGCCGCGGCAGAACGGGCAGCCGCCTCCCGGGCAAGCGGCCACATGCCGAGCGGTGGCGCATCACCGTTGATCGGGCTCGCCGCGTAAGCGTCTGCCAGCCCGGACCACGCCAGTGCATATTCCGGATCAAGTTGCGTCGCGCGAGAGAAGCATTCCACCGCGCGCTTCGTTGTTGGCGGCGTGAGCTGATGCCAGTAGTGGCGGCCTCGCAGGTATAAGTCGTAGGCTTCGGCGTTCCGCGTCTGCCGCCGTGCCAGCGCACTCAGTCGCTCAGGAGAAAGCCGCAGCCGGATCTGTTCGGCGATCGCCGCGCTCAACTCGCGCTGGAAATTAAGCACACTGGCCGGTACGCCATCGTAGGAGGCCGTCCACACCTGCACCTGATCCTTAACACGGATCAACTTGGAGGTAACTCGAAACCGTCCGCCCTCTCCGCGAAGCGTACTTTCGACCAAATAACTTGCACCCAGTTCAGATCCGATTTCTCCGAGCGTTTTCGTCGCTTTCTTGTAGGTCATTACCGACGTTCGGCCAATGACCCCTAAATGCTCGGGGTCGAGCTGACCCAGTGCTGCGATCGTCTCTTCCGTCAGCCCATCCGCCAGGTACTCCCTTTCCGGATCGCTACTCAGGTTCTCGAACGGCAGCACGGCCACCGTCACTCGCTCTGGCGGGGCTTGCACAGGTCCAGACAGCGCCCCGCCGCCCTCGACGTCCGCAAGAAAGCGATAGCCCTTCCCCGGAATTGTCGCGATGTAACGGTTCTCGCCCCGGCTCTCACCCAAAGCTCGACGCAAAGTCGAAATGTTCTGGTTGAGATTGTTCTCCTCGACACTCGTGTCAGGCCAGATTGCCTGCATGAGCTCGTCTTTCTCGACGACTCTTTGTCTGTTCTGTATAAGGTGCAACAGCGTGTCGAAGGCCTTCGGCGTGAGCGCAACGGGCGAGCCTCCCCGTAAGAGCAGGCGCTTACCGGCCTCGATAAGGAATTCGCCGAATTTGTAAACGCTTGGTTGTGGGCCGCTCATGAACGTGCCTTCAGAAGTTTTCAGGATATTTCAGCCCCATTCTAAGTACTTCACACACCTCTTGGAAGCATATTCGGTTCGCAGGCCGGAGCATCCTCTGGCCAACGTCTGAAGAAAACTGGAGAAACGTGTATGAGTCACAAACTATCAAAGGCCGTCTGGGCGGTTACCGCGCTTGCACTGTCGGGCGCTCTGATTCTGGGGTCCGGGCGGCACGCAAGTGCAGGGTTGGCCCGGCCGGAACAAGAGTCCTCGCATGGCAGGGAGCTGCAAGGGGCCTGGCGTGTGCAGGTGCAACAGTACAACTGTCAAACGAATGCTCCTATCGGCAAATTGTTTTCTTCTTTACTCGCTTTCTCCGACGGGGGGACAGTGACGGGGACCACGAGCAACCCGGGGTTCGCCCCAGGTCAGCGTACCTCCGATTTTGGAATCTGGAGTCACGAAGCACGCCATACTTACAATGCAAAGAGCGTGGCTTTCTTGCTTTTCACGACTTCGCCGAACCCACCTGTGTCTCCCGGCTTCTTGGCGGGCACCCAAACCATAACACAGACCATTGAATTCAAAGATGGACCGGACCAATTCGCCAGCGAGGCTACCGTTGAATTTGCCGACGCCTCGGGAACAGTCTATCGATCTGGTTGCGCCACAGCCAGCGCCCAGCGCTTGGAG
>JBAVHY010000066.1:0-5860 GCA_049686315.1 Candidatus Acidiferrum sp.
ATCAACCTCACGAACAGTCTCACGTTCACGTCCGGAGGAATACCCACCTCCCTCGTGATCGTGGGTCAGTTGGGCGGCGGTCTCGGAACGATTAATCCGACGAGCGCGCCAGGGAACTATACTCTTCCTCCGGACCACGCGAACGCGCAGCCGCTCACGTGGCCGATCGCTAACGATGCTCCGGGTACGCCGCTGACTGGCGTAGGTACAGCGCCGACGCAGGGCAACCGCATACGTTCGTTTTCGACGGAAGTAGCTGCCGGAGCGACCACCTCCTTGTGCTGGGGCGTCTGCGGTGGCGCGGCGAGTCGCGCGCTGAAGCCAGGCACGTATCTACTTGAGTCCGGCTCTCACCCCTCTATCCAGGGACCCATGGGGCTGTACGGAATGGTTGTCGTGACTACGGCGCCCACCGCAACGTCGGCCACGGGGACCGCGTATCCCGCCGTGGGCACTACTCCCGCCGTAACCTATCAAGCGGATGTAGACCTGCTCTTCAGCGAAATCGACCCGGTCCAGAACAAGGCGGTCAACACGGCAGTGAACACTGCCGGGTTTAGCGAGACCAGGGTGTGGTCCGGCCAACCAGGCTACTGCGGCAATCCGAGCTCCCCTGTGGGGGTCGTCAACACTTGCTATCCCCCGGCGGTCAATTACACGCCGTTGTACTACCTCATTAATGGTGTCGATTTCAGCAAAAGCAACGCCTTTGCGTCGCAGTTTTCCGCCTCGCCAGCCACTGGCGTGACCGGGAACGTTTTGGTTCGCATGGTCAATGCCGGTTTGCGCATGCACGTTCCTTCTATCGTTGGAGCGCAAACGGGGACCGCAGTCGCCCCGGCTCTCCCGCCCGCTGGTTTCTCATTAATCGCGGAAGACGGCAACCCCTTGCCCGGCATTCCACGCGTACAGAGCGAAGTGTTCATGGCCGCAGGCAAGACCTATGATGTAATGATCACCGCGCCCGCAACTGTCGGTAAGTCGCTCCCCGTCTTCGACCGCGAACTCAGCTTGTCAGGCAATGCCACCGCTCGTGACGCCGGCATGCTCGCCTACATCAGCATCAACGGCTCGACAGAGCCTAGTGCGCCGGTACTCAGCGCCGCAGTGGCTCGTGCCGATAGCTACACCTCGGTTGTCCTCTGCGCCACGGCTCCTTGCACGCCCCTAAGCGTGTCGGACCCAAGCAAGGGCGTGATCGCCAACGATACCAACGTCTATGGTGTCCAACTCCTGACGGCACCGACACACGGCACAGTCGCCTTGAGCGCGGACGGCACGTTTACATATACCCCCAACGCCGGGTTTGTAGCCGCAACCACCGACTCGTTTGTCTACTGCGCGAACGGTGCAGTTTCCGGGACGACATGTTCTTCCGGCATAACTGCCTCGGTCTCGTTCGGTGCGTGCGGCACTGCAGGGCCTGGAGGTGTGTCCTGCACCCTCGGGGGCGTCACGGGTCGCAACCGAAGCTATAACGCGCGCTCGGCCACATCTTTCGCCCTTAAGACTCCCGGCGTTCTAGGAGCTCAATACGATACGACGCTCAATGCGCAGCCTGTCAGCGACTCTGGGGGCTTTCCCGTCTCCGTTGTAGTGCCCACAACCCCGGTGAATCCCACCTGCACAGGCCTGGCGCCAGCGGGGCCGGTTCTCCTTGACTCCGCCGGCGGCTTCACCATTACCTTGACCACCCCAACCGGGACGCCGCCAGCAACCACCTGTTCCTTCAGCTATCAGGCGAAGAACACACAGGGAAGAACCTCTGCGGCCGCGACGGTCACAGTGCACTTCCCAGTAGGCAGCGGGCTTCAAGTTAAGGTTTTGGATGGCGCCGACAAAACAACCCAAATCACCGACTATCGCTGGATTATCGAGGAAGACCGCACGTTCTACGTCAACCCGGGCTGCTCAATCAACACGCTCACTCCGCCGCCGGGCTGCCCATCTCAAACCAGCACTGGCGGAGTTCCTCCAACCTTTGGCGTGAATTTCCACACCAGTTACATGCCCCTGATAGCTGCCGGCTGCACCGGCCCGCTTTCTTGCGAGGGCGGTCAGACGATGGTCGACGCAACAACGGGGGCTCACGTGAGTGCCGTGTGCGATATCGGCAACGGCGTTTGCCGGCCTGATCCAACGGGAAATGGATTTGCGGCGACTTGGCCAAATTCAGTCCCACTCGATCCGACCAGGCGCTACTACATTTCCGTCTTGCCGGGCGACGCTGCTAATCCTTTTATGGGTGCCAACGGCAGCGCGCCCGCGAACTGCGCAGCGGGCCCCTATGACAACACGGACCCGACGGGCTTTAACACAGCTTGCGGCCACGGCATGGGCGGCGTTGCGATTCCAGCACTGGCCGCCGGCACTACTACTTATCCAACGACGCCTTACACGATTCTGACCCAGCCCACTCCATTCCCACCGGCACTACTCTCGGTGTTTGTGTTCGAGGATGACTTCCCGCTGAACGGCGAACAGGATGGCGGTGGTGGAACGGGCGCAGTGAATAGCAACAACGAGAGGGGTTTGGGAGGTTTTGAGATCACTCTCTATGACGATGCTGGCGGCACTGGCGATGCTACCGGACTAATGACTCACGACATGTTCAACCAGCCGCTTTCCAACAGCTTGGCGGGAACGATCGACCCCACGACCGGGAAGGACGCCTGCCCGCTTACCCCACAGCCGCTGGTTGGTATGGATACCTCGAACGGCAACGCACCCGGTTCTGTCGGCACCATAGGCATTACCGGCAGAATTGTGACCTGCCCAGAATTCGAATCCGACGGGGTAACTCCCTCACCGCTTGCAGGCCAAGCTACCGTTCCGAACATGATGCAAGGACGGTACGGTGTCGTGGCTACCCCCTCGGCTGACCGGATTGCCAGAGGAGAAGAGTGGCTGCAAACCAACACCTTGGACGGACAGAAGGCTCACGATTCCTTCCTGCGGATTGGTGAACCAAACTTCTTCCAGGAGTTCGGTCCGGCGGGCTGGCACGTGACCATCGGTTTTGCGAACCCGGCGATCATTAATTCCCGTAAGGCGGGAGTCTGCGCTGGTACCGACCCGTTCATCACCGGAACGAATTGCACCCATGCTCTGAAGGGGCTGGTTAGCACCTCGCGCATGAGCCGCACGCCGGATGAGAGACTCTACGGCAGTGGCTCGAACGACAGCTTCGCCTTCACCCAGTGCTACATCAGCTTTGGCGACCCCGACGGCGAAGACTTCGCCTTCACCAAGTGCAACGCCGATGGCACGTTCACCCTCTCGGGCCTTCCGGACGGCAACTGGAGACTAACCGTCTTTGACCAATGGAACGATATGCTGGTAGACGGCCTTTCCACGCCAGTGGGATTGGGCGCTGGTTTTGCCCCTTGCCCTGGAGCGGGAACCTCAGGATCGACCTGCGACCTCGGCGAGATTTCCACCGGCCAGTGGCAGGCAAATATCTACACTTCGAGCTTCTTCGACGCGAATGGCAACGGCGTTCGTGATAGCAACGAAACCGGGCTCACGCTCGTGTCCACGAACATTCGCTTCCGCGACGGCAGCTATTCCAACTTCAACAACACCGATTTGAGCGGCAGCGCTGGCTTTAACGAGGTGTTCCCGCTCTTCAGTTGGTACGTGATTGAATCGGATTCGACCCGTTACAAGAACACGGGAACCCACGTAGTCTACGACGCGGGCGGACCGGCCGACGGCACGCTCACGACTTGCGGGGGCACCCTGAACGGCACTGGCTTCCCGCCATGCGGAAACTCCGCGATTGCCCATTTCATGGCCAACACGGCTGAACCGGCCTCTGTCGCTGTGCCCGCGAACTTGCGGGTACCGGGCGCGTACTATTGCGCCGCCGCCGACTGCACGAGTGCTCCCTCTCCCCTTGCGCCGGGCGGGCCGGGCGGCTCCACAGGCCGCGTCGATCCTCCTTGGGTTTTGAGCGAAGGCTGGCAAGGATTCTCCGGGCAGAACAGCTTCCTTGAGTTCGGCAAGGTGCCTTTTGCAGCTTGCCCGCCAGCTTGCGTAACGCTCCCATCGGGCGCTAACATCGGCGAGAACGGCGGCATCCACGGTGAAGTGAACTACGCTTCCACGCGCCCGTTCGACGATCCACAACTTATACTGCATGTGAGCTGGACGCCGGACGTGCCGAACGTGACCGTTAACCTGTATCAGGAAGGGTTCGCTCTGGACGGAGTGACCTCAACCCTCAAGTTGGTGGACACCACCACCACTACCAGTTGGGACGATTGGACACAGGGCTTCAATGCCTCGAGCGGCTTGCCGAACATTAGCTGCCCCGGGCAGTCCACCGCCGATCTTTTCTACTTCTCGCTGCTCAACCAGCCGAACTACCTGGATGTTTACAATAACCAGCACAATGGCACGACCCTGCACACGATTCCGAATGGTTCCCAGTTCAAGTGCTATGACGGCATGCACAACTGGAACCAGCTCCAACCGGCATATTACGACGGCATGTACCAGTTCCCCAGCGTCACCGGCATAAATCCGACGACGGGCAAGCCCACCGGGACGCACTGCAGCATCTGCGTTCCGAATCCCGACACCACTGATCCTTACCGGTTCGGACTCCCCATGTTGCCCGCCGGCAAGTATGTGGTGGAAGTGGTTGTGCCTCCAGGCTATGAGCTGGTAAAGGAAGAAGACAAGAACATCCTGATCGGCGACAACTTCATCGCGCCGGTCACCCAGCAATTCGGGGGCCTCGGCTCCATATTCATTATGCCCGACCAGGCTGCGGTGGCCTCCAGCTTCAACGCCAACAATGCCCAGAACCAGACGACGGATCTGGGTACCCTGCACTTGCCTCGATCGGAAGGTGATACAGGGAGCGTTGAGGTGTTCTGGCCGTGCGTAGGCGAGGCGCGTGTCGTGCCCGACTTCATGAGCATCTTCCCTAATGCCCAGGAAGTGGCAGCCTTCGCTGGCGCGACCCGCAATCTCTGCGATCGCAAGGAAATCAACTTGCAGGACCAGATGTCGGCGCTCGCGAAGTTCTACATCTTCAGCTCTGCTCACGTCGCCGCCCACTTCACCGGCGTCATCACGGACGACTACACTTCGGAATTCGATCCCTTCTCGCCGCAGTTCGGTGAGAAATTCTCGCCGCCCGACCTGCCGGTATCGATTAAGGATTGGGCCGGGAACGAGACTAACCGTGTGTATGCTGACCATTGGGGGACTTACGACGGCTTGACCTACTCATCTTGGGAAGTCAACCCGCCCAACCCGACCGGGTATGGACCGACGATGATGGTGACTTGCATGAATGATCCGGGAACGGGAGCGACCCCCGATCCTTTGTTCAACCCGCAATACAGCCAGTTCTGCTACGAGATCCCGTTCATGCCGGGACAGACACAGTACATGGACACGCCCGTCGTTCCCACGTCCGCTTTCGCGGGCGCAGGGTACAACAACGTGGACTGCGCCTATCCGGACCTCACGCCCGCGGTCGCTGAAGTCGATGGCGACGGTCTTGGGCCTTGGGTGAGTGCGGCTGGCAGCACCCTCACGATCCATGCGTTGGGCGACCAGAATGTACCCAACAACGCCTACGCCGGGCCTCAGGCCACAACGTCTCCGTACAACCTGAAGTTTGTTAAGCGCCACTTTGGATTTGGCGCGCAGGGTACGGGCACTAACGCGGGTACGGTCACAATCGGCGGTGTGGCTGCGACAGTTACAGGATGGAGCGATACGCAGATTACCATCACTGTGCCCGCAACCGGAACGGCAACCAATCAAATTCAGCCGTGCCCGATTCAGCAGCAAGCGCAATACGGCGGCTCGACGGCCTACTGCGGTGAGTTGGTCATCA
>JBAVHY010000067.1:0-3890 GCA_049686315.1 Candidatus Acidiferrum sp.
GAAAAGCATATTAGCCCTTTGTCCCTTTAAAGTCGCGCACCCTTCCCTAAGCACTGCGTTGACAAAGCCTCTTGCAGCCTCTAAACTTGGATTTTGCCTTTACAGGGAAAGGTGTGACTGATTGCAATGAGGACGTACGTAGCCAAAGGTGATGAAGCAGAAGCCCTCAAAGTGGGCGCACAGTGGTTTGTGCTTGATGCGACGGACAAGGCGCTGGGACGCCTGGCGACCAAAGCGGCGCGAATCCTGATCGGCAAGGACAAGACGAGTTTCACGCCCTATTTGGATTCTGGCGATCACGTTGTGGTGATCAACGCTGGCAAGATCAAGATGACCGGGAACAAGGTAGAGCAGAAGGTGTACTACTCGCATAGCGGTTACCCCGGCGGTTTGAAGGCCGTTCCGGCCAAGCGCCTTCGCGAGAGCAAGCCTGAATGGATGATTCGCGAGGCGATTTTGGGCATGCTGCCAAAGAACAAGCTGCGCGCGCGGCGTGCCAAGAAGTTGCGTGTGTACCGCGACGCGGCGGGACTGGCGCGGCACGCGGGGCAAAAGCCGCAGGCCATTGCCGTCTAAGAGTTCCCCGGTATCGCCGGGTTTGCACGAGAGTTTCCGCACGTTGGCTGTTCCTTTCTAAGTAGTGTCTTAGCAGGGAGCCTTCCGAGCGCGAAGTTCAATAAGCGGGGCGTATTCGTCTCGCTTTTTGTCGGTTTTTGAGGAGGAGCATTGAGCACTGTGGAGACGCCCGGACTGGGCACAAAGACATGGTTCCTCGGCACAGGCCGCCGCAAGGAATCAATTGCACGAGTTTTCTTGCGGGCGGGGAGCGGCAAATTCACCG
This sequence comes from Candidatus Acidiferrum sp., assembly GCA_049686315.1. GTDB lineage: Bacteria > Acidobacteriota > Terriglobia > Acidiferrales > UBA7541 > Acidiferrum. The sequence goes on from JBAVHY010000067.1 coordinate 842, forward strand.
TTAACGGCCGCCCGGTAAAAGAATATTTTCCGAACCACGCCTGGGAGCATGATGCCACCGAGCCGCTGAAGTTCACCAGCCTGCTTGAACAAGTGGACGTGCTTGCCACCGCGAGGGGTGGCGGAGTGGGCGGACAGTCCGGAGCTGTGCGCATGGGATTGGCTCGCGCCATCAGCCGCTTCAACCCGGAACTTCGTCCGGGTCTGCGCAAGAACGGGTTTTTGACACGCGATTCGCGCATGAAGGAACGCAAGAAGTATGGCCAGAAGGGCGCGCGCAAGCGCTTCCAGTTCACCAAGCGCTAATCGCCTGGTTTGCGTTGTCATCCTGAGGAGCGTGTTGTTTGCGCGACGAAGGATCTCAACCCTAGTGCTTGGCAAGAAATTCATGAGCTCTGGCGGTATGACGCAAGTTACGCCGCCAAGATCACGGCCGGCAAGAAGCCGGCAAGAGGCTGCTGCGTAGTTTCTCATCCTGTAGCGCTGGCTTTTGTGCCAGCGTCTCGATGCAGGGAACCACGAAAAACAGCCATCTACTAAGGAGGTTAAGTGGCAGTAGAAATCACCATGAAGGAGCTGCTGGAGGCCGGCGTTCATTTTGGTCACCAGACGCGCCGTTGGAACCCCAAGATGAAGGAATACATCTTCGGGGAACGCAATGGCATTCACATCATCGATTTGCAGAAAACTCTAAAGATGTTCCGCGAAGCGAGCCGCTTCGTGAGCGAGATTTCCAGTCACGGCCGGACAGTTTTGTTTGTCGGCACCAAACGCCAGGCCCAGGAAGCTATTTCTGAAGAGGCGAAGCGCGCCGGCGCGTACTTTGTCAATCATCGCTGGCTGGGTGGCACGCTGACCAACTGGGCCACGCTGCAGAAGTCCATCAAGCGCCTGAAGCTGCTGAAGGCCATGACCGAAGACGGCCGCATGGAGCAACTCTCCAAGAAAGAGCGTGCGCGTCTGGACCGTGAGATGAAGCATCTGTTTCAGAACCTTGAAGGCATCGAGAATATGGCGCAGCTGCCGGACGCTCTGTTTGTGATCGATTCGAATGCCGAAGAGATCGCCGTGAAGGAAGCGCGCCGCATGGGTATCCCCGTCGTGAGCGTTGTTGACACCAATTGCGACCCGGACATGGTGAACTGGATTATTCCCGGCAACGATGACGCTTTGCGGGCCATCAGGCTGTTCACGACCAAGATCGCTGATTCGGTCGCCGAGGGCCGCACCATCTTCGAGCAGGCCCAGGTGGCGGATCAGAAGGCCGCCGCGGATCAGGCTCACGAGGCCGGCGTCGACTATGTCGATACCAGCGCTTATGAGCAGTACGAGAAGCAGGAAGGCGACTTCGTCGAGGGCACCGAAGCGTTCATCGAAGCGGCGGAAACCACAGTTCCACCCGACGAGGAAAAGCGCTAACGTTTTTTGTAGGGCCCGCCTTCTGAAGCGGGCCGTTCTTCTGGCCCGGCGCAGCGAAATACGCTTCACGCCGGACAATTTTTGAAAGTTTTGAGTGATAAGTTTTAGGCAATAAGTTCGGAGTGCCTTACTTAGCTTAGAATTTGCAGCTCAGCATTAGAAAGATTTTGTAGCGCAGGCCTTCGGAGGCGGGCGCACGGTGGAAAGGAAGTTCCGAGTTATAGGTTTTAGGTAATAAGTTTGGAAGGACTTACTTAAGACTTAGGACTTACAACTTAGAACTAAAAAAGGATGAGTACAAGTAAACCAGTTATGGAAATCCCAGCAAAGCTTGTGAAGGAACTCAGAGAGAGGACCAACGCCGGCTTCAGCGATTGCCGCGCCGCGCTTGTCGAGGCCAACGGCGACATCGAGAAGGCCATCGACGTCCTGCGCAAGAAAGGCCAGGCGGCTGCGGCCAAGAAAGCCACGCGTGAGGCGACCGAAGGACTAATCGGCCACTACATTCATGCCGGCGGCAAAATCGGCGTGATACTCGAGGTCAATTGCGAGAGCGATTTCGTGGCCCGCACCGAAGCTTTCCAGCAGCTTTGCCATGACTTGGCCATGCATGTCGCCGCAGTCGATCCCCGTTATGTGCGCCGCGAGGAAGTGACGCCAGAGATTCTGGAGAAGGAGCGCGAGATTTACACCGCCCAGGCGCGCGCCACGGGCAAGCCGGAGCCGGTGATCCAGAAAATCGTGCAGGGCAAGATGGAAAAGTTCTACGAGGACACTTGCCTGTACGAGCAGCACTACATCAAGGACGAGACCCAGACTATCGGTGAGATGATCAGCGCCGCGGTCGCCAAGCTCGGCGAAAATATCACCATCCGCCGGTTTGCCCGCTTCAAGGTCGGCGAGGGCAGCGGAAATTCTGCAGCCGGCACCCCTGAGCCAGCACCGGTTCCCGTTACCGAGTGAAAAGCAGACACTCCAATTCATCCAGCGTTCATGCGCTGAGCCTCAAAACGTCCCGGCATCCCGGGACGTTTCCTTGTAACCAGCGGTTCACAGCATAGGCCTCTCCTCGATTGTTTGTTACAATCGGCGGGGTTTCTCCTGAACTGAACGGAGTGACATGTCACCGAAATCGCAAGCGTTGACGAAGGGCGTCAAGAAGCGGCGGGCCTATCACCGCATTCTGCTGAAGCTCTCCGGGGAGTCCATGCAAGGGCCGCAAGGGTTCGGCATTGATGGCCACACCATCCATTCCATTGCCAAGGAATTGCGCGAGGTTCATAAGCTCGGCGTGCAGATTGCCATCATGGTGGGAGGAGGAAATATTTTCCGCGGTGCCCGGCAAAAAGGCTTCGAAATCGACCGTGCCACCGGTGATTACATGGGCATGCTCGCCACCGTGCTGAACGCCCTCGCCCTCCAGGACGGGCTCGAGAAGGTGGGCGTTCATACTCGCGTGCAAAGCGCCATCGAGATGCACCAGGTCTGCGAGCCTTTCATCCGCCGCCGCGCTACCCGCCACCTTGAAAAAGGCCGCGTGGTCATTTTTGCCGCGGGCACCGGCAACCCTTACTTTTCAACGGACACCGCCGCCGCGTTGCGCGCCATGGAGATCAAGGCCGATGTCATCC
>JBAVHY010000068.1:0-3164 GCA_049686315.1 Candidatus Acidiferrum sp.
TCGCTACTCTCTTGAGCCGCCCGATTTTTCTTTTTCCGTGTGTATCCCATTCTCGCATTTTTGAGGAAGAGGTCTTTTTATTTGAGCCTTCTTTTTATCGCCGCATTGCTGCAGCCCACTTTCGACATTCGGCTTTTGACCTCGCCAGAACGCCTCGCCCGCCAGGAAACACGTTTCATTCCACTCGGTAAGGCGGTGAGATATCAGAAGGGGAAGTGCCTGAGGAGAAAGGAGAAAGCTTCAAAAAACCATAGGAATTACGAAGATGCGTAGAAAACCATGTCGAGGATGCAGTAGCAACTCGGTGCAGGACGTACATACAAGAAAACAAACAGGTTATTTTGCGCCTAAACACTGGTAGTTTGGAGAAATGATTGCACACAAACGAGCAACGGTTGCTTGTGCTTTAGGTATTTCTTCTTCTGAGTTGACAGTTCTCGACTTTGACCGGATTTCCGGCGTTACGGGTGTGATGGATTGACAGGAGCCTTCCCGATCTCATTGAGATTAGAGAAGGTCAGTTCGGAAAACAGCTACGACTCTGCGGTAGGAGGGGTAATGGATAACACTTTTGCAATTCGATTTTTCAGAATTGTTTTGATGTTGGGGGCCGCCTGCCTGTTGTTGGCTGCCTCGGGATTCTCACAAGGCATTGCAACTGGCTCGATTTCTGGCACCGTTTTGGACCCGTCCGGCGCGGCCCTGCCGGGTGCCCAAGTGATAGCGTTGAATACGGCTACTGGCGCCAGGGTGACTGGTGAAACCAATGACGTTGGCTTTTTCGCCCTTCGCGCTGTTCCACCGGGCACTTACGAGGTAAAGATTGCGGCGAAAAGCTTCCGCACTATCGAGCTAGGGCATACGGAAGTTGCGGTTGCTCGCGATACAGGTTTGGGTGCAATCAAAATGGAACTCGCGGGGGTGACCGGCGAGACCGTTCTTGTCGAGGGCGGGACTCCCCTCATTGAGACCACCACTTCCCAGGTTACAACCAGCTTTGGCACTCAGGCGACCGCCGACCTGCCGCTCAACGGCGGTATGGATATGCTAACCCTGTTTATTCCAGGCGTCGCGGACAGCGGAAGCAACAACTTCAGCAACACCAACGGCGCGGGCTTTTCAGCAAACGGATTGCGTGGCCGTTCAAACAACTTTCAGATTGATGGCCAGTCCAACAATGACAACTCCGTGGCGGGCCCCTCGATCTTCATGGGGAATCAGGACGCGTTGATGGAAGTAAGCGTTATTACGAATGATTTCGATGTGGAGTACGGGCGCGCTTCCGGCTCGGTTGTAAACTACGTAACGAAGAGCGGTGGAAATGAATTCCACGGCAGCGGCTTCGACTATTATACCGGCAGCTTGTTCGACTCCCGCGATAACTTAACACCTAAAACCTCGACCATTCCGAGGTACGTTGAAAACCGTTTCGGTGGCTCGATCGGCGGCCCGGTCAAGCGCAACAAGGCCTGGTTCTTCTTCACTCCCTATTTTGACCGGATACGCTCGGCCGGTGCTCCCACTAGCACGGGAACGAATCTGACGCCAACACCGACTGGCTTGACACAGCTGGCCAGCGCTTTTTCCGGCAACCCGGCCATCGCCGCATTGCAAGCCATCGGTCCCTATGCGGTAAAGGCCGGTGGCCCGCACCCGGACACGGACCCCACGAAGACACATACGGTCGTGGTTACAAACGGCACCACCAGCGCACCCATCGAGTTTGCGCCGGTAGAACGCAACGTTCCCTCTCTTTTCAACGACCGCGAATTCACCGGCAGAGTCGATGTGCAGCTCACAAGCAAAGACCGCGTGGGCGCGCGTTATATTTTTCAGCAGAATATTAATACCGGCGCCAGCGGCAGGTTTGCTGAAGGCGCTTGGGTGGACGTCCCCGGCAGGAGTCAGCAGATTGCCCTGGATTGGGTGCACACCTTTGGCAGCAACTTTGAGAACCAGGTGCGCTACAGTTTCTCCCGCGCAGGCTTCGGGTTTGAAGGTGGTTCGTTCCCCAATTGTACACGCGCGAATATCTTCGCTTGTCCAACCGGTATCAGTCTCAACGGCGGTGTAAACTTCGGGATACAGAACAACTTACCCCAAGGCCGGACCATCAACAATACTCAGGTGCAGGACAATGCTTCCATCGTTCGCGGACGCCACACCTTCAAACTCGGGGGTGAGTTCTACAAGCAGCGCTCACCGAACACGTTCCTCCCGAACATCAATGGAACCTATACTTTTTCGAGCTCCAACACGGGTGGTTCCTGTGCAGCGCAATTCCCTGGCTTACCTGCATATACCGGAAATGTCTGTAGCTTTTCGCGCTTCCTGGAAGACGCTCCGTCGACCCTGGGTTTAACTGATGGTCCCCCGAAGTTCAACTTCAAAGAGTATGATTTGGCTGCATACTTTGGAGACGATTGGCGGGTCAAGGAAAACTTGACCATAAACCTTGGACTGCGCTGGGAGTATTCGAGCCAGGCGATCAACCTGCTGCATGATCTTTCGGTAGCTAACCAGTCCGGCTCCAAACCATTCTGGAATACTTCGCTTCCGACCTCGGTTACAACCGTTGCAAAGATTCCCAATCAGTACAAATACCTTGGACCGAGCCTCGGTTTCGCTTGGAAGCCCAAAATGTTTGGGATGACCGGGGAAAAGACGGTCATCCGTGGGGGCTTCCGCATCACCTATGACCCCGCTTACTACAACATGTTCCTGAATGTCGCAACGGCAGCACCAGTGGTGAATGCCGGCACGATCTCCCGTGCTGCCTGCACCGCACCCTGCCTGGTGAGTTCAGGTTTCCTCGGCAGTGACGTGCGCGCGGCGCACCTTGGTGATATTCCTACCGGAGTAAACCCAGGAGCCCGCAACATTACGCGAGTAGCGCCCGATTTTCGCGAGCCCCGCACCTATGGCTGGTCGCTGGGCGTTCAACATGAGCTGACCCATACGATGGTGCTGGAAGTTCGTTACGTTGGAAACTACGTCGACGGTAACTTCCAGACAGTGAATGGTAATCCGGCGTTGGGTGGGTTGGTGGCGAACGGATTCAGCTCCTCGATTCCGGCGGGTGTAACGCCTTGCGCCACTGCCGGAACTCCCGGCTTTGCTACCCAGCGTGCCGATTGCAGCCTTACCAACTTACGCGTTCGTGA
>JBAVHY010000069.1:0-1812 GCA_049686315.1 Candidatus Acidiferrum sp.
GACCCGGACGGGCGCTCATTAGCGCATCCGGTTCTTATCTCGGATGAGTAACGGCCAAGCGAACAGCTTGGGTGTGTCAAGTTATCTGTGTAAACGACCTTGGTTTTGTTGTTGGTGTTGATCTTGGTGTTGATCTTGGTGTTGATCTTGGTGTTGAACTTAGTTTGATGTTGGTGTTGATCTGGGTGTTGAACTTGGTTTGATGTTGGTCCAGTCCTCTGTAACCCGTCGTCGTGGCTGTGGGAATGTGGGAATCCCGCGTTTGTTGCGGGATTTCCAAGTGCGGTGGGAGCGGTGGAAAAGTCGGGGTAGGACTTTTCCACGGGTTCCACCGCGCGTCATTTCCACAGCCAAGCTTTTTGCCGGTTCTTGCGGCGAGCCGGTTTTTGTTGATTGTTGACGTTGGTTTTGGGGATGGAGTGCAGGGGAAGCGGGCATTTCCCCTCCCTTGCATATCCGCGTAGAAAGAATCAGAGATGGCATTATGCCAATCTCCCTGGCCGGGCCATGCGCTCTGGCCACAGGACGGCGAAGTAATTTAACGCTTCGCTCCAGTTCTTCACCGGCATCGTCCACTTCTTGGACGCCTGCCGAATCGCCAAAAACAGCAACTTCAGCGCCGACTCTTGGTTGGGAAATGCGCCCCGCGTTTTTAGGATCTTGCGCAGCGAGCGATGCAGTGCCTCTACACTATTGGTGGTGTAAATCGCTTTGCGTATGTCGGCTGGATAGTGGAAAAAGGGTGTGATGCGATCCCAGTTCCGTTGCCACACCTGGCCTACGCTGGGATAGGCCGTCCACTTCAGCATCATCTCCTCTAGGTGCTGTCGGGCTTCTTCCGCCGTAGCCGATTGATAGATCCCTCGCAAATCGGCGGCTACCAACTTACGGTACTTCCAGGGCACATAGTTCAGCGACGCCCGCACCAGATGCACAATGCACAGCTGCACCTCAGTCTGCGGATAGAGCGCTTCGATGGCTTCAGGAAATCCTTTCAACCCATCCACGCAGGCGATGAAGATATCCTTCACCCCACGGTTCTTCAACTCGGTCAGAACTTGCAGCCAAAACTTGGCTCCCTCCTGCTCCGCTACCCATAGTCCCAGAACGTCCTTTTGCCCCTCTCGATCCACACCCAGAACCACATAGACCGCCTGGTTCTGCACGTGTCCGTTGTCCCGCATCTTCACCATCATCGCGTCTAGATAGACGATCGGATACAGCTCCTCCAGCGGCCGGCTCTGCCAGGCTTTTACTTCCTCCACAATCGCTTCCGTCACATTGGAGATCAGCGTCGGCGATACCTCGATGCCATAAATCTCTTCCAGATGACCCTGGATCTCCCGCGTGCTCATGCCCCGCGCATACATCGAGATGATCTTGTCATCAAAGCCGGTGAATCGGCTCTGCCCCTTGGCCACGATCTTGGGTTCAAAACTCCCTTGCCGATCCCGTGGCGTCTCCAGTTCCAGTTCTCCAAAATCTCCCTTTAGTACCTTACGGCCGCTCCCATTACGGCTGTTTCCGCTATGCTGTCCTGCCGGATCGTGTTTCTCATACCCCAGGTGGTCGGTCAGTTCCGCCTGCAGCGCTCGCTCCAGGATTGCTTTCGTGAGTTGTTTCAGTAAGCCGTTCTCGCCAATGATGTCTTCCGGCGTCTTATACCCGGCCAGCATTTGGTCGATCAGTGCGTTGTCGATTGCCATCGGTGCCGATTCTCCTCTTCCGATGGTCGGTTACACAGTACCTTATACAGCTCCCCGGGTTGACTCCCACGACGTCGAATGGACCTTCAACCGCACCGCACAAGAC
>JBAVHY010000070.1:0-2672 GCA_049686315.1 Candidatus Acidiferrum sp.
GGCGGAGACAGCGGAACGAAATGTCTCTCCGGACCTTGATCGGCTGGCACCATGGGACAAGGCTCAGCGTCGATGCAGGCGGTGATGGCCTTCTTGATGCCGTCGTTAGTGACCTCGACGTCCACACTAGCGATTCGAACCTGTTGCACGTTCGCACGCTTCAACTTGTCATAAAGCCAATTTGAAAGTAAGCGGTCGAGCAACCCACCTAGTCAAGCCGCAGAGGCCGTGTTGAAATGCGGCTATGGATCATCAGACGAACGTAGCCACGGCAAAACGACGGACGCGGGAAGAGATTCGGCAGATTGTATCGGAGTTTGCAACCAGCGGCATGCCACAGAGTGAATTCTGCGGCAGTCGAGGGATCTCGCGAAGTAGTCTCGATCGTTATCTGAGAAAACAACGTGCCCAGGATCAAGGAAGCAGGGCAGGCAATCGATTGTTGGCGGTAGAGATTGGAACAGCAAGCGGGAGCTGGGCGAGCAGCAGCAGTGGGTTGGTGGTGGGGTTGAGCAGCGGACGCAGGATCGAAGTGAACCAGGGCTTCGATGCAGCCACACTGGAGCTCCTGCTGACGGTGTTGGAGAAGGTATAGGCGATGTTCGGATTTGGGCCAGCGACGCGGATCTACGTGGCCACCGGAGCCACGGACATGAGGAAGGGATTTAATGGTTTGTACGGTTTGGTGCGCGACCATCTGGGCTGCGATCCGGAGAGCGGCCACGTTTTCCTATTCACCAATGCGCGGCGCAATCGCCTGAAGTTGTTGGTATATGACCATAGCGGGCTATGGATATGCTCGAAAAAATTGGACGGGGGGAGGTTTGGCTGGCCGGGAGCAGACACTTCGGAGACGAAGATCGTACTGAGCCACGAGGAACTGGCAATGTTGTTGGGGGGCATAGATTTGGCAGAGACGCGGCGGCGGAAATGGTATCGCAAGCCGCTCATGGAAGAATCCGATAAGTTACGAATGCCAGCATAAACACTGGCGATTTCACTCACTTATCCACAGCCAGATCTGTTATCAAAGAAGCATCGTGAGTGCGACTCCACCGGCTGCCGCGACGCCCACTGCTGACGCAGAGCGTTGTTTCCCCGCCGAACTTCTCGAACAACTGAAGGAGCAGCTTCCCCAGGCTCTGTTTGCCACCCTGAGCGACAGGGTTGCGACTTATGCCGAGCAGTTAGGCGCGGCGTCGAAGCAGCTAGATACAACCAGGAGCGAGTTACAGTATGCGCGGCTGAAGATCCAGGTGCTGGAAGAACATCTGCGTCTGCGGCGGATCGCCAAGTACGGACCAGGCAGTGAAAAGCTGAGTAATCTCCAACTGCAGTTACTGGTGGAAGAACCCGGGGTCTCGAACCAGGAAGTTCAGGCGGAGAGCGAGCGCGAGGGTTTGCCGGCGCCGGAGGGCGAGAAGCAGCGGAAGCGGCGCGCGCATCCCGGCCGGCAGACCTTTTCCGCAGATCTGCCGCGCGTGGAAAAGATCGTCGCTTGCACGGCCGAGCAGTGCGTGTGCGGAAACTGCGGCGCGGAAACGAAAGTGATCGGCTACGACGAGAGCGAAGTGCTGAAGCTCAAGCCGGCCGAGTACTACGTGGAAGTGACCAAGCGCGAGAAGCGCGCCTGCAAGCAGTGCGAGGAGCAGGGCGTCGCCATGGCACCGCTTCCCCCGCGCATCATCGACAAGAGCCTGGTTGCCGACGAGGTGATTATCGACACCATCGTCAGCAAGTATGCCGATCACTGCCCACTCTATCGTCAGAGCGCCATCCTGCTGCGCGATGCGGGCATCGAGATCACCCGGACCACGATGTGCGGCTGGGTGATGACGGTCGGCGAGATGCTCTCCCCGGTGGTCGATGCCATGCGCAGGGAATTGCTGGCCAGCGGTTACATCCAGGCCGACGAAACCCCGATTGATGTGCAGACGCACGACAAACGAGGTAAGAACCATCAAGCCTACCTCTGGCAGTACGGAACGCCAGGGGCTGGGGCGGTCTTCGATTTTCGCATGAGCCGCGGACGCGAAGGGCCGAAGCAGTTCCTCTCAGCCTTCGCGGGCATTCTCCAAACCGACGATTACATAGCCTACCAGCGCGGCCTGGGCGGGCCTGGGATGGTGCACGCCTGCTGCTGGAGCCATGCGCGAAGGAACTTTGTGGATGCGGTCAAACTCAACCCGCAGGACGCCGGCTCGATTCGCGCGGTCGAACTGATAGACCAGCTGTTTCTGATCGACGCCCAGGCGCGCGAGGAGAAGATGGATCAGGCTGCACGTCATCTTCTGCGCCAGGAGAAAGCTCCTCCACTGCTCGCCAAAATCCGGGAACACATCCTGGCCACGAGCAAAACCGTGCTGCCCCGCAGCAAGGCGGGCCAAGCGTGCAACTACACCCTGGCGCTTTGGAAGAAGCTAAACTGCTTCCTCGACCATCCGCAACTGGAGCTCAGCAATAACGTAGCCGAGAACTCCATGCGTCCGGTGGCGACTGGACGCAAGAACTGGATCCATATCGGCAGCCCTCAAGCCGGCCCGCGCGTGGCCGCCATTCTCTCCGTTATCGAAAGCTGCCGCCGGCTCGCCATCCCGGTGCGCCAATATCTGGCCGACATCCTGCCCGGTCTCGCCGACACATCCATACAGAACGTCACCGGACTCACACCC
>JBAVHY010000071.1:0-20422 GCA_049686315.1 Candidatus Acidiferrum sp.
TTTTTCTGCACCTCATTTAAGGCCTTGCCGTGCTCCTCCGCTGCGCCCTTGCTGCCGTCCAACGGCCCACTAACGCGTACCTCGCGCCGCGTAATGTACTTCGGGCAGTTCGCGTACGTCTCTTCCATCGTGTGGTCAAAAAACTCGAACGGCATGAAATGGCGTGGCTTAGGGTTTTGCACAGGCTCTGCGCTCAAATGGGCCTGTCCGACCCTGAAATAGCGCCTACAATCTTGGCTTCACGAAGTTATGGATTACAGGGGAATCCAAAATGCTTTGGGCGCGCCTGCTCGCCTATGTCACCGGAACAGTGAATCAAGAACTCCTGTTGCGAAACGAATATCTGGCGGCGGAGAACCGGATCCTGAGAGGCCAGTTCAAGGGTCGGCTGCTGCTTTCGGAAGGAGAAAAGGCGACACTGGCGGAGATCGCACACCGCCTGGGTCGAAAGGCACTGGAGGACGTGGCGGCAACGGCCAAGCCCGATACGATTCTGGGCTGGTATCGGAAGCTCCTCGCGAACAAATTTGATGGATCGAAATTCCGTCGAAGTGTAGGGCGTCCCAAGGTAGATGAGGAAACAGAACGCTTGGTCGTGCAGATGGCGAGGGAAAACCCGAGCTGGGGCTACGATCGGATCGTAGGTGCCATGGCAAATCTAGGCCATCGTCTATCCGATCAGACGGTGGGCAACATCCTCCGTCGCCACGGCATTTCTCCAGCGCCGAAGCGAAAGCAATCGGTCTCCTGGAAGGACTTTATCTGCGCACACCGGGACGTTTTGGTGGGGATGGACTTCTTCACAACGGAAGTCCTGACGCTCAAAGGGTTGACGACCTACTATGTGCTGTTCTTCATCCACTTGGAGAGTCGCCAAGTGAAACTGGCAGGATTCACGCGGTACCCGGATCAGGAGTGGATGGAGCAGCAGGCGCGAAACATGACGATGGAGGAGTGGGGATGCCTGAGAGGCTGCCTCTATCTGCTGCATGACCGCGATGCGAAGTTCTGCCAATCATTTCGAGAACTGATCAAGACGGGAGGCGTGAATCCGCTTCGATTGCCAGCAAGGAGCCCGAATCTGAACTCGTACGCGGAACGCTGGGTGAGGTCGGTCAAAGAAGAATGTCTGTCGAGGCTGATCCTGTTTGGAGAATCGTCGCTGCGGCGAGCGTTGCAGCAATATATCCTACATTACCACGAGGAACGCAACCATCAGGGCAAAGGCAATCGGATCTTGTTTCCTTCCCGGCCGGAGGCAAGAAGGAACATGGGAGCAGTGCAGTGTCGAGAACGACTGGGGGGCCTGCTGAAGTACTACGAGAGGGAAGCGGCATAAAAGTCGACGGGACAGCGGCTCTCAATCAACACATATATTAAGGATGCAGGGAATCTCCCATCGCAAAGACCTCCCGGGCCTGATTTGTCACCAACGTGCGCAGAACAATGAGTTCTTGCTCAGGGCAGCCACCAGGATGAGTTTTTTGGCCATTCGAGGAGGGAAATGGCCGTGACAGTGTGGGATTCTAACCAATGACGGGCAGCGTTCTAACCGACTGAACCACGTCCCCAACCGTGGAATCAACAACTTACCGTAAACCCCTAAGAAATGAGGCTGTTGCAAGTTTTGCGTGGTGCGCACGTTTCGCTCGTAGTGCTTGCAATAGCGGCTGTTCCTGCCGGGACCGCCCATAAACCGCCACTAAAAACGGTGCGCTCATGCCTCAACTAATTTAATACACCCTGGAGTTTTTGTCCCAGCGTACACAAAGTTTTCTGCTGGCCATCTGCTTTGGGCGAGTTGCGAAGACTCACTCGCATTTCGCCATCCTTGACGGAATTTAGCCAGATTATCATACTTGCAGTTAGTCCCAGCAGGGTAGGGGACGTGTGCCCGGCTTTGCATGAGAGATGCTCGGGGAGCGATGTCAGTCTGCAGTTGGCGATTAGAAGGGAGGCCTCGATGACTATTCAAATCACAAAGCCTGAGGTTGAGGCACTCATCAACCAGCGTCTCCAGAGCGGTGGCTTCAAGGATGCGGAGGATGTCATTCTGCAAGCCCTCCAGTCGTCGCCGGCGAAGCCGTCAACACCTCAATCTGAAACCGCCCACTCTCACAAGAGCCTGCAGGAAGTCTTCGAAGCAGTAAGAGGTTTGGCGGATGATGTTGATTTCAACCGCAATCCATCAACAGGGCGCCCGGTTGATCTGTCGTGAGCGGTTTTCTGCTCGATACCAATATTCCTTCGGAACTGATCCGTACTCGTCCTGACCGACGCGTGGGAAAATGGGTCTACGCGCAAGATGAGCAATCGCTCCATTTGAGCGTTGTGTCGATTGGCGAGTTGCGGCGAGGACTGGTCATTCTTCCATTGAGCAAGCGGCGTACCGAGTTGGAGCGCTGGTTTGAAAATGACCTGCTGCCGAGTTTTAACGGACGCATTATAGGGGTCACTCATTCCATAGCTGATCGGTGGGGCGTATTGGACGGCCAGTGTCAATTGAAAGGAACACCCCTCAACACGGCGGACGGTATGATCGCCGCAACCGCCATTGAGCATGGTCTTACGGTCGTCACCCGCAACGTCAGAGACTACGCCGGGCTTGACGTTAAAGTCTTCAATCCGTGGGATGTCGTGTAAGCCTTTATTGATCTTCTGGGATTCGTTATGAGCGAGACGCAAAGCGCAAATGGAAGCCGGAACGTGTTCAAGGATCTCGGCATTCCCAATGCGAATATGAGTCTTACCGACGTGCGAGGATTCCCTGTTGCCTCTCTTCCACCCCTCGCTGAACGACATCGCATCATTGCCAGGCTGGATGAGTTGCGCCATGGAATGAGGATGTTTGAGTTTTGTTTGAGTTTTTGTTGGACTACGGTGGATTCGCGTGTACTACGGTGGACGACGGTGTACAGAGCGCAAAGGGGTTGCCGATTAAGTCGTTTGTTTTTGGTGTGTTTCGGTGGTGTGACAGGGCAGCGTTCTAACCAACTGAACTACGTCCCCAACCGTGGAATCAACAACTTAGTGTAAATCGCTGCAAATACAGCCCTTGCAGGATTTGCATACAGCGCACCGTTCGCCTGGCTTGCCTGCAATAGCAGTCCTTCCTGGAAGAACTGCCCATAAACTGCCAGTAAAAGTAGGTGCGCTCATGCGAGATTCATACTAACACAGATAGGTCTCTTCGAGGTTGATCCTGTTTGGAGAATCTTCGCTGCGGCGAGCATTGCAGCAATATCTCGTACATTACCACGAGGAGCGCAACACCAGGGCAAAGACAACCGGATCTTGTTTCCTTCGCGGCTGGAGGCAAGAGCGAACAGTGGAGCAGTGCGGTGCCGAGAGCGATTGGGGGGCCTGCTGAAGTACTACGAGAGGGAAGCGGCATAAAGTCGACGGGACAGCGGGCGCTGGGTTCACAATCAGCGCGCATACTTAAGGATACCGGGAAGGTCCCATCGCAAGAAGACCTCCCGGCCTGATTTACCATCGAGACAAGCAGGGCAATGCGTTCTGGCTCAGGGCGGCGACTATAATAGGACGAGTTTTTTGTCCATACGCCAAGGCATACCTTCCACGAACAATCTTGTCCGGGTCGATCTCTGCGATGAGGACGGCTTCGCCTTCCGAAAGGCATAGCCTCCTTGGTTCCTTTGGGTCGTTGCGAGTTTGTTTATTTTGTTGTATGGTGAGTGTATGGCGCGGATGATCTCTACAACGATTCGCTTGAACAAAGAGGATGTTCGTGCTTTGAAGCGCGCGAGAGCGGCGGGGCACTCCGCTTCGGAACTGGTTCGGAAAGGCCTGCGCGTCGTCGCCTCGCGATACTACACCGGTCGCCGACCGCCCTCTACGTTACTGTTTGAGTCGACGGACACCAAGCTGGGAGACGAATCCGAGCTGTTTCGGGATCTCGAAGATTGAGTGGCCTGATCATCGCCGACACGGGAGGGCTCCTCAAGGCACTCGCACGCACGCCTGATCACAAACCGACCTTTCCGGAATACCAAACGATTCTGACCACCGCGAGCGTCGTGATAGTACCAGCGCTGGTGCTCGCTGAGGTGGACTACTTCCTCAGAGACAATCGGGCGGCCATGCGCAAGCTGATCGCCGAGATCTTCGATCCAGCGACCCGCTATGAGTACGAGCTGCCGCAGCCTTCCGATCTTGTTCGCGCACTCGAATTCGACGCCAAGTTCAAAGAGCTCGATCTTGGATTAGTCGACGGCACGGTAGCCGCACTTACTGAGCGGCGCAAGGTCTATCGAGTGCTGACCACCGATCGGCGCGACTTCACCACAATTCGTGTAGGCCCGCGCTTCTTACGACCGCTCGAGCTCCTGCCGTAGCGACGCTGGTCGAAGGCCTAAAGTGGAAAATATTGTCAAAGGACCCTGCCGCGTCCATTCTCAAGAAGCGCTCAAACAAGTCTTGGAATTCGTGAGCAGGATGCTGAAAGGGCATCGCCGCTTGCGTGTGCCAAAACGTCGGCATATCGTAAGCTGTTGTGGGTCGTGAGTTGCACGATTGGTTGCACAACTGCTGCCGAACAGGAGCACTTTTGTCCCGCGCAGCGGCCCCGATCCGAACATAAGCTATTGAATCCGAACAACAGGGTGGTGGAACAGGCAATTTGCTAAACCGTTGTAGGGGCACAACTGATGGACACTGAAGCACTGGCGAAAAGCATCCTTATGTGTATCCGTGCCGATTTCCGGTGGGTTTTTCGAACAGGGGAGGGAATTGGCGTGACAGTGCGGGATTCTAACCAGCTGAACTACGTCCCCACTCGCCAAATCAACGACTTGCCGTAAAGCCCTACGGGATAAGGCTGTTGCAAGATTCGCATACGGCGCACTGGCCGCCGCGGTGCTTGCAGTGGCATCTGGTCCCTGCCAAAAGCGCCAATAAACCGCTAATAAACATCCGTGCGCTCATACACACCCTGACGTTTTTGTCGCAAGTCGGGCAGGATTTTCTTTTCGCAGGACGGACGATCCTATGCGTGCAACTCCACGAGATGCTGGCGGCGGACTTTGATCTTGCTTTCGTTCTTACGCGCTGCTGCGAGGTCGTAGGCGAGCTGCATCCGCAACCAGGTTTCAGGCGTACTGCCGAAAGCCTTCGACAGCCTGATAGCCATTTCCGGGCTGATACCGGACTTACCATTCACCACGTTGTTGAGGGCCTGTCGGGTGATGCCGAGGACTTTCGCTCCCGCGGTCACAGAGAGCCCCAAAGGCTCAAGGCAATCATGCCGGACCACAAGGCCGGGATGGGTCGGGTTTTTCATAGACATAGTTTCGTCCTCCTAATGGTAGTCGGTAAGTTCAACGTCAAAGGCATCATTCTCTTCAAAACGGAAAATGATGCGCCAATTGGCCCGCACCGTTACAGACCACAAGCCCTTCAAATCGCCTTTGAGCGGATGCAGGCGATAGCGGGGGAGATCGAGAGCCTGCGGTGTCGTGGCAGAATCGAGAACCGTGAGAATTCGCTCGACCGTATCCAAAAGGTCCCGCCGTATCCCGCTGCGGTCACCGCGTTCATAGTGGCGTTTCTAGCCTCGATGCTTAAAGCTCCTAATCATCAAGGGTTAGTGTAAAGTGATAATTGTCACTTGTCAAATACTTCTCGCAGTTTAATCTTGGGGGCGGGGTTGTCGCCTCTGCAAAGACGACGGGAACGGCTGGCTGAAGATCAAGAATCGCTCGACAGGTGCGAATCGCGGCTGACTGTTGGTCATTAGTCGATTTTATTTTCCAGAAACTTTCTCTTGTGTCGGGCATCTAAGTCTGTACAACCGCTTTTACGACACACCCCCGAGGCAGCTAGAGCCTAGAAGACCCTGGCTGCTTCTCTCCTTTTGGCTCTCGCGCTCGCATGCGAGTGACCCCAGTCGCCCTTTACCAAGGAAACCGCATATAACTCCCCAATACGCCGGGCTTGTTAGGGGCGGCCTTTTTCATCGTGACTGCCCTAGTGCCTCTTCTTCTCATAACCCATGCCTTGGTGTTCCGAATACTGCTGCGAACCAAGGTTGTGGTGCTATTCGCACGGTAACTAGTTACCACGTGATATTCTTCTCGCATCTCTGACCGCTGCAAAAGCATGGAAGAGTCAAAATGCTTTTTCCTGCCGACACCTGATGCGGGCCGGGGATTCATCGAACGCTGCGTTTCTCGTCCGACGAAGCCGATATGCCCAGAACCTTATCCCAGCTCGAGAACGTTGCGGGCGTCGGCGACGCTCATCTTGTAGATGGGCGGGCCGCCCGCGGCTACGAGTGTGTCAATGAAGCCAGCGGTGGTGGCTTCGAGTACGGGGCCTTGCGTGCGCGGTGTAGCTTTTTTCTTTCCTGGCATGTGACCCTCCGTCAGATTCGGTCTCGTCGTGTGCTCCGAGCGCGGCAAGCCGGCCGGTGATGATATGGCATCCGCACTCGGGAACTCAATCGCTTGGATGGGCGGTCGCCCAGCTTTGACGGCAACTTTTCGGCAGGTGGGTCACCCTTAGCGCCGGGTAGGCACATGCTTTCCTTGTCGGCGCCTTGCCCTCGCGCGCCGCCCACAAGCATCCCGAGCAAGCGAGCCGATGCGAAAACGGCCGGGGTCGCGTGGCAAGAAGCGCTATGACGGCCCGCCTATAAACTGGAACTGCTCCATCAAAGGGTGCTAGCCTGCGAATGTCTAATCAGGGTTGCGTTCAGTTTGCGACACGCAGCATCCAACTTTGAACCGGGCCGGTGACGCCGCACGCAAAATAGCTTGGAGGAGTAATCATGATTGAATCTTCCGATATGCGGATGACGAGAATCCCACTCAGTCACGGAGCCGGGCGCATACCCGCGCTGGGCTTTGGCACCCTAATTCCCGACGCAGCCGAGACGATAACTGCAACCAGAGACGCACTGGAAGCCGGATTTCGACACTTCGATTGCGCGGAACGATACGGGAACGAGCGCGAGGTTGGCACGGCGTTGCAGGCGGGACTTGCCGCTGGAGGGATCGCGCGCGAAGACATTTTTGTTACCACAAAGCTGTGGAACTCCAATCACCGGCCCGAGCGCGTCGAACCGGCTTTCCAGGGGAGTCTGGACAGACTCGGGCTCAAGTGTCTGGATCTCTATCTCATTCATACTCCATTTGCATTTCAACCGGGGGATGACCAGGATCCCCGGGATCAAAGCGGGAATGTGATTTACGACCAGGGCGTGACGTTGCTCGACACCTGGAAAGCGATGGAAAGCCTCGTGGATCATGGCAAGTGCCGGGCCCTCGGACTTTCGGACATCAGTTTGAACGAAGTGAAGCCCATCTATGAATCAGCGAGAATCAAGCCAGCCGTGGTCCAAGTAGAATCACATCCGTATCTGCCGGAAACGGAGCTATTGGAATTTTGCAAGGAGAAGGGCGTTGTGTTTTTGGCTTTTGCGCCACTAGGTCACGGGATGAAGCCCGGGTTGCTCGAAGATCCAGTCATTTCGGCTATCGCCGAGCGAATTGGAAAAACGCCGGCACAGGTGCTGCTAGCTTGGGCGGTGCAGCGCGGCACGGCTTTGCTTACCACGCCCAGGAGTGCGGCCCGCGCGAAAGAGAATTTCGACATCTCTCCTCTTCCGAAGGACGCGCTTGACGAAATCAATCGCATTCAGACCAGACAGAGGCTGAATCCAGTGGTGAAAACCGGCGTTCCGGGTTTCATTCCAAGAGCCAAGGGAGCTGAACAAAGGAGCTGATCATGGAAGCGAAACCGCAGCTGGAGCAGTCCATGCAAGAGCAACAAATCCGTGCGGCACTGGATCGGCATTGGGCGGCGTCCGATGCCAACGATTTTGAAACGGAGCACCGCATCTATCACGAGGACGCGGTGCTGGAATACCCGCAGTCAGGCGAGCGAACCCGCGGTCGATCCAACATACAGAACCAGCGCTCTAGTCAGCCGAGCAAAAAGCGGTTTTCTATCCGACGAATCATTGGCACCGGTGCGCTTTGGGTCACCGAATTCATCCTGACATACGACGGCAAGCCGTCCTACACGGTGAGCATCATGGAGTTCAAGGGCGACAAGGTTGCGCGGGAAACACAGTACTTTGCGGATCCATTTGTGGCTCCCGCATTCCGCGCTCAATGGGTCGAACGGATGGACACATAATCTCGAGGCGCGAGAATTCGCTAACGACACCGCCATTTGCGGTTTGCAGCATAATTGTCGAGAACCGTGATCAACGTCAGAGACCCGCTAAGTCCATCTGATTAACGCGGTTACCGAGAAGTCGAACTGCGTAACATGAGGTATCGTTACAGCACATCCTCTGATGGAGGGACAAGAGATGGATTGGAAACGGTTGGTCCAGTTTGCACTGTTGGGTAGCAGTGATTTGGAACAATATGCCCTCCTGCTGGTACGCGTTTCGATCGGGGCTGTTCTTCGCCATCTCCGGGGCAAAACAAATTGTTTGTCGCCGGCGGCACGAAACCTGTTTACGAAACGCTCGTTAAGGCCAAAGTCCCGTTTCCCCGCCAGACGGCTTATTTCGTGTCGGGTGTCGAGTTCATTTGCGGATCCTTGGTGACCGTGGGATTTCTTTCGAGCCCGGCCGGCGTGGCTTTATTGATCGATATGATTGTCGCCGCCCTTAGCAATCTTCGAAACAATTTTCGTTTGGCACATTGGGTTTTTGGGATGAAAAGACACGTCACTACGCCAGGGCTGCTCGCCAATGCACTCTGTCGATCAGTCCGACGACGGGAGAAGGCTCGTATCGCGCTAGACTACGCCGTGTCCATGGTTATCCGACAAGTCTCAAAGGAAAGGAGGAATATGACTACTTGCAAGCACCTGAATCAAATTCGAAAAGTGACTCCGCGTACGCAGGGATGTGAGGAATGCTTAAAAATGGGAGACACCTGGGTGCACCTGCGTCTCTGTTTGGAGTGTGGTCACGTGGGCTGCTGCGATTCCTCAAAAAACAGGCATGCCACCAAGCATTTTCAGCAAACAAAGCATCCCATCATGAAGTCTCTGGAACCCGACGAGACCTGGGGCTGGTGCTATATCGACAAATTCGAGCTTGAACTATCGTAATCCGTTGAGCAAGACAGGCACGCTTCGAGCTTCTTGTGACTGGGGGCATCATGGAGGTCGATCTTTCAAGGAGCAGTGTATGAGGAAGAACTTTGACGCGATCGTCATCGGATGTGGGCAAGCAGGACCGTTTCTGGCCGTGCGGATGGCGGCTGCTGGGCAACGGGTGGCCATAATCGAACGGCACCTCTTCGGCGGAACGTGTGTGAATACGGGTTGCATCCCGACAAAGACGCTGGTCGCCTCCGCTTACAACGCGCATATGGTACGCCGGGCGGCGGACTTCGGTGTCCAAGTGGACGGGCCTGTAGGCGTTGACATGAAGCGAGTCAAAGCGCGCAAGGATGAAATCACCGGGAAATCTCGAAGCGGCTTGGAATCGTGGCTCAATAACACTCCGAACTGCACGGCCTATCGCGGGCACGCGCGATTTGAATCGCCGGAAGAAATTACGGTTGGTGAAGAATTACTGAGTGCACCGCAGATTTTTATCAACGTCGGAGGGCGCGCAGCCATACCGTCCCTGCCCGGAGTAGCGAACACGCCATATCTAACCAATTCCACGTTGCTGGACCTCGACGTCCTGCCACGACATCTCATTATTGTCGGCGGCAGCTACGTAGGTCTGGAATTCGGTCAGATTTTCCGGCGCTTTGGCAGCGAGGTAACTATTTTAGAAAAGGCATCGCGCCTGATTGTTCATGAAGATGAGGACGTATCCGCTGAAGTGCAGGCTATCCTCGAGCGTGAGAACATTCGGGTGCGGCTCAACGCAACGTGCATCGAGTTGATGACACACGGCGAAGAGGTCGGGGTGCGTGTGGACTGTTCGAAAGGAGCCCCGGAAGTAAGAGGCTCGCATTTGCTACTTGCGATGGGACGGACGCCGAATACTGGGGACCTCGGCCTGGAAAGGGCTGGCGTGGCGAGGGATGACCATGGGTTCATCGTGGTGGACAATCAACTGCGCACTAACGTTCCCGGCATTTGGGCACTCGGCGATTGTAACGGACGTGGCGGATTTACACACACTTCTTACAACGATTTCGAGATCGTCGCGGCCAACCTGCTGAACCACGAGACGCGCAGCGTCACAGACCGAATCAAGGCGTATAACCTTTATATCGATCCGCCGCTCGGGCGAGCGGGCATGACGGGGCATGAAGCACGGGGGTCGGGCCGGCATGTGTTGATGGGAACGCGGCCTATGACGCGCGTAGGCCGGGCTGTAGAGAAGGGCGAAAGCCAGGGATTCATGAAAGTGCTAGTGGATGCAGACTCCAAAGAGATCCTGGGAGCTACCATTCTCGGTACCGGCGGGGATGAGGCGATTCACTGCGTGCTGGATATGATGTACGCGCGCGCCCCATACACGGTGATGCAAAGGGCCATGCACATTCATCCGACGGTCTCTGAATTGATTCCCACTGTGCTCGGCGAGTTGCACCCGCTTTAAGACAATTTGGACCTTGTTGCGAGCTCCAGTATGCTTGGCGGACACATGCCAGCTGAGGCGACAACTCCGGTCATCGAATTCGGCGATGTCTCTTATCGCATCGAACAGATCCAAATACTCTCCCGTTTGAATCTGCGAGTGGTACAGGGAGAGATACTGGTGCTGCTTGGACGCAGCGGCTCCGGCAAGACCACAACCCTCAAGTTGGTCAACCGGCTGGTCACGCCTACCTCCGGAGAGATTCGCGTCCATGGCGTCCCGAACAGTGAAGTTGACGTCATTCGCCTGCGCCGCAGCATTGGCTATGTGATCCAGGACGTTGGTCTGCTCCCACATTTCACCGTGGAGCGAAATATCGGCTTGGTTCCTCGCATCGAAGGTTGGCCTGAGGTTCGGATCCGTGCGCGCGTTCAGGAACTATTGGAGATAGTTGGGCTCAAAGGGGAGTTAGCGTCACGCTATCCGCGGGAGTTATCGGGAGGGCAGCGACAACGAGTGGGTGTGGCCCGGGCCTTAGGTGCGGATCCTGGAATTCTCCTCATGGATGAGCCCTTCGGTGCGTTGGACCCTCTGACGCGCGACGAGTTGCAGCAGGAATTTCTGTCCCTGCAGCAACGACTGCAAAAGACAGTGATTTTCGTAACGCACGACCTTCGCGAGGCCCTACGTCTCGGATCGCGCATCGCGCTAATGGAGGCGGGGAGGCTGGTCACGGTGCTGTCCCCGCGGGAATTTCTTACGTCTGCCGACCCCTGGGCGGCCGCTTACGTGAAAGCGTTTGGAGACGGGTTAACATCTCGCGGGAATAGGGGCAAATCATGAACTTTGCTCGGTTCATCCTACAGAATCATAGTCAGGTTCTCGAACTTACTCTGGAGCATCTCTGGTTGGTCGGGTTTTCCACGCTGCTGGCCGTGTTGGTCGGTGTACCCTTAGGAATTGTGATTTCCCATCGCACCAGCTTCAGCAAGCCCGTTCTGGCGAGTGCGAATATTATTCAAACCATCCCCAGCCTTGCGCTCTTCGGATTTCTGCTGCCTGTACCCTGGCTGGGCGAACGTTCTGATCGGCTGGCAGTCTTAGCGCTTACCCTCTATGCTCTGCTGCCGATTATTCGCAATACCTATACCGGGATTCGCAGCGTTGACCCCGCGGTTGTGGAAGCGGCACGAGGTATGGGCCTCACAGATTCTCAACTTCTTCTCCAGGTGGAGTTGCCACTCGCAGTGAGCGTGATCCTGTCGGGTGTCCGTGTGGCCATCGTGATTTCTGTGGGCTTGGCCACCATCGCGGCGGCGATTGGCGCTGGTGGCCTGGGTGAGTTCATCTTTCGCGGCTTGGCCATGGTTGATAACCGGGTCATTCTTGCAGGCGCGATTCCGGCTGCGATCCTAGCCCTGGCAGCCGACCTCGGGGTGGGATGGCTGGAGAAACGACTGCGCGCGCGATAATGAGACTGCCATCGATCCTCGCTGTTTTGTTTATCGTTGCAACCGCCGCGCTGCTGCTCTCCTGTTCGCCATCACACGCCAATCGCATCGTGGTGGGTTCGAAGAACTTCACCGAGTCGTTCATTTTGGGTGAACTCATCGCCCAGCAGCTCGAGGCACACACCAGTCTGAAAGTGGACCGGCGCTTTTTTCTCGCCGGAACATACATTTGTCACCAGGAGATATTGTCAGGGCGTATCGACATCTATCCGGAATACACGGGAACTGCGCTTACCACCATCCTGAAGCTACCCGCCGGTGGAGACAGGATGGAAGTTTACCAGCGCGTGAAGCACGAGTATGAACGCCGCTTCCGCTTAGAGCTTGGACCACACTTCGGGTTTAACGACACCTTTGCTATGGAGATCCGTGGAGAAGATGCTCGCCGCTTAAATATCCGCACGCTGTCGCAGGCTGCCGCGTTCACCCCGCACTGGCGAGCGGGATTCGGTTACGAGTTCATGGAGCGTCCCGACGGCTATGGCGGTATGGTAGCAATCTACGGTCTGCATTTCGCTGAACAGCCGCGCATTATGGACTTGGGCTTGTTGGCGCGCGCCTTGAAAGATCATCAAATTGATTTCGCTGCAGGCAATGCGACCGACGGCCTCATTCCCGCCCTAGACTTGATAGCCCTGGAGGATGACCGCCATTTCTTTCCTCCCTATGAGGCTGTGCCGGTCATCCGACAGCAAACCATACAGGAGCACCCGGACGTGGCTCGTGTTCTTGCAGTACTTGACGGTAAGATCTCAAACGCCCAAATGCAGCGAATGAACTATGCCGTGGATGGCCAGCATCGCGATCCGCGGGAGGTCGCGCGGGAATTCTTGCTGGAAACAAAGCTTGTGCGTTGACGCTCGCCTGCGAGTGGAGAGTGGTCATTCGTAAGTGATTCGAAAAGAATCGTCGCGGACGCGTGCAAGCGTAACGGCATACCATCCCCGGCTGTCCATCCAAGTCTGCTCAACGTCAAAGCCCGCATTGTCAAGAAGGATGCGGATGGTCTGGCGCGTGAACTTGTAGCTGTTCTCGGTATGAATGGTTTCACGCTTCGCAAAGCGAATATGAACTCGCGCGGCTGCAATGCACACTTGTTGTTCGCTCATACTCTCGAGGTGCATCTCGATGCGTGACTCCATGCGATTCCAGAGCGCGTGATGGCGGAAACTGGCGAGATCAAAGTCTGCACCAAGTTCCCGATTGAGGCGATGCAGGATGTTCGAGTTGAACGCCGCGGTCACGCCGTCGTTGTCGTTATAAGCGGCCACGAGCGTCGCTTCGTCTTTCACCATATCTGTACCTAGCAGCAGTGCATCACCGGCTCGCAGTTGGGAAGCTAGATTTCGAAGAATCGTTCCTGCTTCTTGGGGCGAGAAGTTGCCGATGTTTGAGCCGATGTACATTGCGAGGGTCGTTCCGTCATAGGGATCGAGCCGTGGTGGACGTGTGACATAGTTCGCTAGGATCGGCTCGACGCGGACCTCCGGCAATGAGCTTGCGATACTTTGGCGCGCCACTTCAAGAGCCTCGGACGATATATCAACCGGCATGTAAACCACTTTACTCCGCGCCCGCACGATTACGTCGAGCAGGATGCCGGTTTTCGAAGCAGTACCCGCACCCAGTTCCACCATGCGCAACGGTTCCCGTTTGCCGGCATTGGCCGCAGAGATAATCGAATGGCCAAACTTCGCCAAGATGTTGCGCTCCGTGCTAGTGAGATAGTACTCAGGCAGGTTTGTGATGCGCTCGAAAAGACGCGATCCCTCAGCGTCATAGAACATCCAGGGCGCAAGCGAGCGGGGTCGTTTCAACAGCCCGCGGTGAACTTCGCGGATAAGCGCATCGCGCGTCTCCAGTAAGGATTGGCGCTCGATTTCGATTGTTTGAAAGTATCTGGCTGAAGTCATAAGTACCAAACCTCTACGATGCCAAGCGGATTCCAGTGAACTGCCATCGCGTTGCCGGTTGAAAGAAGTTGCGATAGCTTGCGCGCACATGCCTTGCAGGTGTGGCGCAGGAACCTCCACGCAGAATCATCTGACTGGACATAAACTTGCCGTTGTACTCGCCCAACGCTCCGGGGAGAGGCTTGTATCCTGGGTAGCCAGTGTACGCACTGGCTGTCCACTCCCAACAATCTCCGAAGAGTTGTTGAATATCCAAGCCCTGCGCCGTTGCAGGATGCAACCTGCCCGCGTCGAGTAGATTTCCTTCCAGCGGCGCCTTGCTCGCCACAGATTCCCATTCCGCTTCCGAAGGAAGTCGGCAGCCCCGCCAGCGCGCGAAGGCGTCGGCCTCGAAGAAGCTCACGTGGCAAACCGGGGTATCAAATAAGGTGCGCATTGAATGCCAACCCCGCAGCGTGAAGATACGCCAGCCTGCCTCGTCTGCCGTGTCACGTTCCCAATACAGCGGTGCCCTCCAGGCCTGCTGCCTCACCGTGTCCCAGCCTTCGGAAAGCCACAGTTCGGGGCGGCCGTAGGCGTCATCCGCGATAAAGTCCAGATACTCCCGGCATGTTATACATCGATTTGCGATCTGAGAGGGTTCCAAGTAGACCTTGTGGCGGGGAGTCTCGTTGTCAAAGCAAAAGTCGAGGGCGTTCGCCTCGTCAAGTGAATAACCAATTTCCACCAGCCCCCCGTTATTGCTGTGCCACCCGAGCCCGGCAGTTGCACCCTTCTTCTCGGTCGGAAGAGGCGTGGCACAGTACGCGGGATGCAGAGGATTCGAAAAAAAGGCGTGTTTGATGTCGGTAAGTGCCAATTCCTGGTGCTGCTGCTCGTGGTTCAGGCCCAACATGATGCGCCGGGATGCTTCTTCTTCGACCGGGCCTGCGAGCAATCTCTCTATGGCTTGGTCGACATGTTGACGAAAGGCGAGGACATCATCGAGTGAAGGGCGCGAGAAGGAAGCGCGAAGCTTCTTTTCCGGAATCTCCTCTCCGAGTGAGTTGTAATAACTGTTGAAGAGCCATCTGAACTCTTCCCGAAACGGCTTGTAGTCCGCAAGAAATGGGCGCAGCACGAATGTCTCGAAGAACCAGGTTGTATGCGCCTGATGCCATTTCACCGGACTAGCCTCCGGACATGACTGCACCATCTGATCCTCGGCGGATAAACCTGCGGCGAGAGACTGTGTCAGCGAGCGCACGGCTCTATAGTCCGAGACCAGAGAAGACATGGTTACCTCCCAAACGCCCAGACTCCATCAACATTGAACTGAACGGACGTTGTGCAGCATCGCTCGCTTCTTCCTGGAACCCCGCTCCCCGAACCAACGAATGTGAAATGATTCGATGCGCGGTAGAGACTCTTGGTCGCTTCCATTTCGCTTAGCTTCGCTCAGTGTGAAGCTGTAGTTGCCGAACGAAACGCGGTATCACCCACCTAGGGCTCACCAGTTCTTCTGGGTATGGGACTCTGGGGCGAGAGTCCTTACTCTGTTCATACCAGATAGAATGAGGCGATTCGCAATCCCAACAGAAACCGGCAAGCCTCACTCGAGATTCCGCACCCAAGGCTTGTTTAGCCTTCGATGCTGAAAGCGATCCAGGATATATGGAAAAGTGCGGGGAAGAAAGTCCCGGTGAGTAGACGGTAAGCTCTTACTGGCCGTGTTTATGAGTGCTTATTTGAAGGTCTGTGCTCGCGGACTGCGCCAGTTCCAGACATTATAGGAATAAAGCGCAATGCAAAAGAGATTTGCCGGTATGAACCCAAATTGCGCGGTTCGGACACCAATTACGCAGACGATCACGCTGTTTGCACCGGCTACCATCCACCCTTGCCAGAACTTCCTTCCGATGAGAATGGTTGAGAGTATTGTAAGAACGCACGAAATGTAATCAAGCCGGAGTAGGATCACGTATGCCCGACCTCTGAGTCTTTGGTGTCCACGATACGCACCAGGCCGCCTTTTGTTGGCGGCTTGTCCTCAGGCTAGCATTTCAGGTTTCTGCCAATAACTGTTCTACGGTTCAGTTGCGCTGGAGTAGTCAACTGGCAAGGCGGCTCTACCTGCGACAAGGCTGCAAGTCGAGGCACATTATGAACGTTGTTGGGTTCATCCAATAGCGGTGTCGAAATCCATTTGGATGAACAACGTTGCCATCGTCTGGCGGCTGCAAAGGCATGGGTCGATAGTCGACCGCACCGCCGATCAATGCTCATTCACAGCTGTGGCAAACGCTCCGTTCGACAGCATTACTTGACCGGAACGTCACACGTTTCCGCGAGTTCCAGCAGGCTCTGGAAATCCGGGCACCACACGACTGTCAATCCACTTCTCGCATAGGAAACCCAGGATCCGGGAACGGCTGCTCCTTCAGGTTGATGCGGTGGCCGCAATGGATCACCGCTGATGCGCCACGAAATGTCACGCGGTAGTCCAACATTTACTTACGACAAGCGACCCGTTTCTTGACGTCCGATTCACAGTTATTGGCGCAGCCTCTTCGGGCCACTCACGTGTGGATTGCCGCGCTCGTAGAAGCGCAAGAGTCGATGTACATTGCGGGTCAGGCCGATACGTACGCTTTTGCCAATGCCACCGGTCGCTTGCATGGTAACACCCAGCCAAAGAGCGCCGTAGGCACACAGATCTGACCCGTCTTGCCGAAGATCGACGTTCATCGCTCTGGTCAACCGCCCCGGACCTCTGCCAATGTCGGCAAAACTTCCCTTTCCATGCGAGCGCGCCATTTGCTCAATCCCCTCAAGCGGTTCGATGGCGCGCAACAGGACTCCACCACCAACACCAGGGCTCTCGCTCGATACATTCAGCAGGATGGATGATCCGTAGCTGAAATGCACATAGGCGTGTCCACGCTGAAGAAAGAGCGAACCATTGCGTGGCGTCTTCCCGCGGAATGCGTGTCCCGCTGCATCTCCGATTGGGTAGGCTTCCGTTTCCACGATGCGTCCGATTAGCCTGACGAACTCAAGGTCACGGACGACCACTTTACCGATCAAAAAGCGTGCCAACGCCACGGTGTCTACAGGAAGCTCCGCCCGGCGGAGACTCCTAAGCCGTCGGATCAGACTCATTGGTTCTGACCTCAACTCAAACCCTTGTGCTTCGCACAGGTTGCCGTGCATCGTGGGCACCTGTGCCGCGAATTTACCCTTCAACGATTCGATGCCACGCCTCAAGTCAAGAGCGTAATTTTTTTCGGCGTCCTTTGCGCAAAAGTGCGGCACCCCATGGGCTAAGGTCAGGTTCGATTCGGACGGTTACGGAACGCCTGCGAAATGTGAAAGGCATCCTTTAATTATACGGCTTGGGGTGTGCCTCTTGGGATTGTTGACGGGTGGGGGGAAGGGAATTGGACCGTGACACTGTAGGATTCTAACCAGCTGAAGTACGTTCCCAACCGTGTAGTCAACAACTTGGCCTAAAATCCTGCAAATAAGACCTTTGCAGGATTTGCATGGGGCGCACAGTCTCCCTGAGTTGCCTCCGGTAGCAGTTTTTCTAGAAGAAGCGCCTATAAACCGCCAGTAAGAACAAGTGCGCTCATGCGGAACCGACACTAACGCAGAGTGCTGAAAGATACGAACTGGGAAGAGAGCGGCGGCGCCTTTCTGGGGCCGGTGTCAGCGTTCGGGTATTTCGACTTCCGTGTAACTGCCCGGCCTCGCCGCGTTCACGGCAGCGACGACGCGCTCCATATGCAGGCGCAGTATTGGCCATTGCGGACTGCCCAGCACGACGAGTGCGATCGTGCGAACCGTCAAATTCTGCTGGTCGCGGATATTTGTGTCGGGGGTGACCAACACATCAAATCCGGCGTCCTCAGCGGCTTTGAGCAATTCGCCGTTCTTGAGCTTGTCCCACCCTCGCTGCGCGGTTGTTTGGACCGTGTGTTCTTTGAGGAATGGACGGATAGGAACCTGGGGTACCCTGGTCAAAGAGAACGAACATCAGCGGCTAACAGCAGACGAAGGAGTTTCATCCGGACTACGAGCGGCAAATTCGATAACGGCCTTAATCTGGTCGCGATCCAGCCCTTCGAACCAATTCATAATGTCATCGATGTTGGCGCCCGCTTCCAGATTTTCAAAGATGATGGAGACCGGCATGCGGGTTCCGCGAAGCACCCAGGCGCCGCTTACCTTTCCAGGTATGCTTTCGACGGCGGGGCATCGTGACCAATCAAGCGCCATTTTTCTTTCCTATTTCTCAGTTTAGCTCAAAATCCAAGCGGCCAGCATGCCAATCTTTGAGGACCTGGAGGACCGACGGGAGCGGTTCCCGCTGTCACGCATAGGCTCTTGCCTGTAGCCTGTGGGTGGCGAAATATTATTTCGTCCATGATTCCTCAGGATTCTCTGTCCTGCAACCATTCTGAGATGCGCAGTCTGGTTCCCTCTCAGCGAACGGCGGCCTTACATTTTGAGAGGATGGTCGATCAAACCATGTTGCGGATTGAAAAATATTCCGATGTCTGCGTCACCAGGCTGATCCTCAGCGGGCGGATTCAGTCGGACCACATTGCCTGCCTTCGCTCGGCGATGAGCGATGGCTGCCCACGCAAAGTTCTGGACCTCAGCGAAATCATGCTGGTGGACATCGGCGTAATTCGTTTCCTGGTTCGGTGCGAAGAGGAGGGCATTGAATTACTGCAATGCCTTCCTTACGTTCGCGAATGGCTGCTCCGCGAGCGCGCTGAGCAGGCGCAGCCCGAGAACGCGTAACCGAGTTATTACAGTTCCAGGCTACGATTCGTCGTTGGCAGGCGGTATAATCCCGCACAGCAAGAAGCAGCCAGTTCGGCAGTTCATTGGATTCACGGCATGAGCACGAGTGCGGCCCCAGGTCAAGCTCCCTCAGAAGCGCGCGCATTCCTCGACG
The DNA here is from genome assembly GCA_049686315.1 of Candidatus Acidiferrum sp. Lineage (GTDB taxonomy): Bacteria > Acidobacteriota > Terriglobia > Acidiferrales > UBA7541 > Acidiferrum. The sequence goes on from JBAVHY010000071.1 coordinate 18,904, forward strand.
GCGTCCCAGCGCTGGCCTGGTGTGCCCTGCCGGACGGCTCCCTGGATTTCATCAACGGACGATTTCGCGAATACACCGGTCTAACTTCGGAGCAGTTATGTGGATCGCAGTGGAAATCGGCGGTTCATCGCGACGATATCCAAGTGCTCGAAACGTGGTGGCAGGATCTCCAGCAATCACAAAAGGCCGGCACGACGGAAGTACGCCTCCGCAGTTTTGACGGCGGGTATCGCTGGTTCCAAATCGCGGCGGCGCCGATCCACGACGGGCAAGCCAGCCTCATCCGCTGGTGTGGGATCAACATCGACATCGATGACCTGAAACGCTCCGAACTGAAGCTTCGCGAAGAGGGGGCCGATCTTCGCACCATCACGGATGCGATTCGCCAGGTGATCGTGGTCCTGGCGCCCGACGGGACGACCCTCTATGCGAACCGAGTGGCTTTGGACCAAACGGGGCTCAAGGCGCACGAGCTGAGCGACCAAGGGTTTTTCGCGCGGGCCTTCCATCCTGAAGATATCGATCGCATCCGCGAGGAGCGTCACGCGGGACTGCTGGAAGGAGTTCCGTTCGAGCTGGAAATGCGCGCGCGGCAAAAGAGAGGAGAATACCGCTGGCAGCTCATTCAGTACAACCCGTTAAAGGACGACCGCGGCCGGGTTATCCGCTGGTACGCGACGGCCACGGACATCGACGATCAAAAGAAAACGGAAGAGCGACTCCGGAACGAGAATCTCGTTCTGCGCGAGGAAATCGATCGCTCTTCGATGTTTGAAGAGATCGTCGGTTCCTGCAAACCCATGCGGCAAGTACTCAAACAGGTAGAGAAAGTCGCACTCTCGGATTCGACCGTTCTCATCTTGGGGGAGACGGGAACCGGCAAGGAGCTGATTGCTCGCGCTCTGCATCGCAGATCGAAGCGCGCCAACCGAGCCTTCGTCCGCGTCAACTGTGTGGCGATTCCGCAATCGCTGATCGCTTCCGAGCTTTTCGGGCACGAGAAAGGAGCATTCACCGGCGCGTTGCAACGGCGCGTGGGCACCAACCCCGAACAATTGTTCGCAGCCGGTTGGTCGACCTGCTTCCTATCGGCCATCAAAAACGTAGCTGACAAGAAGAAGGTCACTCTTCCGAATGACCTAGCCATTGACGCCGAAGTGGACTTGGGCATAGGTCATGGCAACTTTTCTCTCGCGGCGCGGCTGAATGTCAGCCTGCCGGGAATCGACCGAAAGGTTGCGCAGGAGTTGGTCGACGCCGCGCATCAGCATTGCCCGTATTCCCGCGCCACTCGCGGCAACGTCGACGTCGCCATAAACCTTGTGTGAGCTGGTAAAGTCGCAACCGGCCTCGATCCTATGGCAAGAGAGCATTGGTGCGGGCGGAGTATCGAACGTCACGCCTTAAGGAATACCTGATTCTGCTTGCGGCGGCTCGCATTCAGCAAATCTGATTTTCGCGTGGCTTGATCCGGTGCATTGGCAGGCCGAAGCAAGGGCACAACGATCCTGTGCGACAC
>JBAVHY010000072.1:0-2175 GCA_049686315.1 Candidatus Acidiferrum sp.
GCAACATTGTTGTGGTCCAGATCCGCCGCATGGGTAAACGCCGCTTCCGCAAGCTCGTTCTTTTTCAATTGTAGTTGGACTTCTCCTTGCACAAAATACAGCGCGGAAGAATTTGGATTGCGATTAATCTGTACTTGGAGGAATTTCAGGGCTTCCTCGGGATTGTTCCTGACCAAGTCAACCCCTACGAGACTCTTTATGGCCTCAACGGAGTTAGGGTCGCGGCTGAGCGCTTGCTGGAAGAAAGTCTCAGCGTCATTGTAACGTTTCTGCGAAACGCGCAATTGACCCAGCTTCAGGTAAGGCATCGGATGATTGGGCGCCACTTGAAGAACGTGGTTCAGATCTGCCTCTGCCCCAGCCGCATCCCCCAGGTTGAACCGTGCTGTCGCGTGGAATAGATAAGCCTCGAGCGAATTCGGAGAGTTCTTCTTCAGCTGATTACTGATGTCCTCGAGCGACCGCCAATCCGAGCGCAGGGTCGCGCTGGTCCCCAAAGCCACCCACGCTTCTGCCAAAGCGGGACGCAACCGCACCGCCTCACGCCACTCACTCTCCGCCTGCTGCGGATTGCCCTTTTGCCTGTATGCGACGCCGAGTTGATAATGGCCCAGTGGGTTGCCGGGTGCATTCTTCGTAGCTTGTTGAAGTGTCGTGACGGCCTGATCGCTCTTGCTCTGATGGATTTCAATCTGACCTTGCAGTACCAGGGCCTCCGGGTCTTGCGGCGACTTCTTCAGTACCTCTTGATTCTGGTTGCTTGCTTCATCGATTCGATTGTTCAGAATCAGAAGTTGAACATAGGTCTTCCGAACTGCGACATCGTTGGGATACTTCGTCGCCAGCTCCGCGAATTCTGTCAGAGCCTTTCCAGATTGCCCCCGGCCGATATACGAATCGCCCAGGAGTCGATAGGCGTTGGGGTCATTGGCCAACTGTTCTTTCGCTTCGGTGAGAACTTTTTCTGCCTGCGATGCCTGTCCCTCGCTGAAATACAGGGCCGCAAGTGCGCCCCGAGACGAGACATCCTTCGGGGCGGCTTGGATGGCGGCCTTGAATTCATTCTCGGCGTCCGCCGAGCGCTTATTTTGTTGGTAAAACTTTCCTAAAGTGATGAGCGGGATGGCTGAATTGGGATCGAGGGATTGTGCTTTCTTGAAACTTTGTTCCGCTCCCGCAAGATCCTTTTGCCGAACCTGGATCTGCCCGAGGTTGAGATATTGAACGGAGCGATCGGGTGCTTTCGCAATGGCATCGTTCGCCTCTTCGAAAGCATCTTTCATGTTGCCGAGGGCGACATCTGCATCGGAAAGGACCATCTCCGCGTCAGCGTTTTGTGGATCACCTTTGAGGATGAGCTGCGCGCGTTCCTTAGCCTCTTTCGCCTTGCCTCCCGCTAGTTCCAGCCGGCTCAGATCGAGTTGCGCTTTCCAGTGTTGAGGATCCAGACCGACGGTTCGGGACAGCTCTTGATAGGCGGATGACCAGCTGCCCATCTTCAGATGTGTCTGCGCCAATCTGTAATGGGCTTCTACGGAACGTGGATCGAGTTGCAGGACCCGTCCATAGGAGATCATGGCCTCAGGGTACTTTCCCTGCTCAAAATCTCGGTTGCCTTGCGCCAGGAACTTCTGCTGCTTTGCGCGGGGGTTTGAGCATGCGAAGACCAGCAAGCAGCTCAAAGCTAGCAGGAATGTCCCAAGGAGATATTTAGAACGGCAAATCATAAGCGCATGGTCAAAGAGGACTGCAGGAATCTAGCCATATGGTACCAGAAGGAGGGGCGCGACGTTGCCTCAAAGCATCTAAGAGCAGGAATCTGAGCGACCTGCGCCAATATTCCTGTAACCATTGCAAAATGAGTAGCGTATGTGTTACTTCCTCGCGCGGGCGAACTCATACTCGCTGCTGTGGGCTGGTACCTTATCGTCATCATCCGGGATAGAATTGTGGAGAAATTGTGGCACAAAGTGGATAGAATAGTTCCATTCCTGTGGGAAAGACGAGTCTCAGTTGTTGCGTTGGTGAAGATCTCACCGGATCCATGTTCCGTAAGTTAAACTAATATAAGAAGTTGTTGTGCTGGTCCGGCGAGTCGGTAATGTTTGTTCCCCCAGGGGGTGGCCACCTCCTTGCATCTCGAAAGAGGAGCCTCTGGCCTGGCCAGTGCATCAG
>JBAVHY010000073.1:0-1545 GCA_049686315.1 Candidatus Acidiferrum sp.
TCGTTGCTTCGGTTGCGCTTATCACTTTCAAGCTCTTCTTAGGTTGCTCCAAAGTTGCTCCAAAGCCCCGAACACGAAGAGAGATTCAAAAATCTGAGTTGACATAGTCTCAACGCCGCAAGAAGCAGACTCGATTACTCCAGTCCCACGTTGAGGTCTTCCGCGAAAGATCATTCAGGCCCCGTATGAGGCCACCAGTATCCGCCGGCGAGATGGTTCTTTCGTCAACAAAAATCACGCCGCCGTGCTTTCGCTTTTCTTCCCCCCAGGCCTTGAGCAATGGGGGAATTGTCCTCCGATCGTAGGTGACCAGGGTCAACCCTTGAGCGGCAGCTCGTTGCAAGCAGGCGGGGTCTTGCTGCCCTAAGAATTCTCCGTCTTCCCATTCGGCCATACAGAAAACTACCAGCGGCCGATTGCGACGGCGAAGACCGTCCGCGACCGCCGGCGAAATATGCTCATCCAAGAGAAGCTTGAGCATCTCACCTCTTTGAGGACCTTCTCGAAACAAATTCAATGGCCTGTGGCAACATCCGCTTCAGTGCTTCAAGATCCGTGGCAGCATTCTCGGACAGTGCCCCCTCGATCTCTTCTGGAAAGGCCTTCGCGTAATTGACGGCGGCTTGGACCTTCCCTTCTGGCCATTTGAGATGTTTGGCGACCGCGGAGACGTCGGCCCTATAGCTCTGAACCAAGAGCAATACTTCCCACACGGCAAGGGTGCTTCCTTGGATGTAAGCTTGTCGGCCCGCAGCTGAATCGCGAAAGTCGATGTATGCGAATTCGGACCTCCTGAGACCTTCTTCAACTAACCGAGCGCTCGCATCGCTAGGCGTCCATCCGTGCCGATTGGCCATTCGCTTGAGACGGTTGCCGCTCTCTGCCGGCAGACGCATGCTGATGACGACAGGGCGAGTCGTTCTCATGGAACCTCTCTTTCTACAACGTAATTATTGTAAGGATTGTAGCATTTCGGGAGGGAAGGCAAGAGCGGAATTAGTTGCGGCCATTCCAGTGACGTAGGCTAGCATGTGGGCCCAAAGTATTTCACAGCCTCCCTAAACTTGATTGTAGAACCCGGATTGTACATGCTCCTGAGGATTCAGAAAGCAGCGGTGTGAGGGAGCGGAAACCGACCCCTTTCTATGTGTTTGAGATTTTTGACCAAACGGGTTACTCACTTGCGCGTTCCCGGACTCCGCATCTCGGTCAACCAGGCCGAAGTAGCTATCGCTGAGGAGACCGCTTGGTAACTCTGAAAATCATATCGGACCACTCGGACACAGACGCTGCCAGAGCTGCCGACAGGCGGTCGCCAACGTTGCGACGCTTACTCTTAGGATATGCAGCAAGGTATTCCTCGATCACATAGCCAGCATGCTCGGCGGGAAAATCCGGAGCCCACTCGAGGATGCCGCCAGACTTTTGTCGGCTGGCACGAAATAACCCGAGAACTATCCCCGCGCAGACGGATTCGGCACCCGCATGGAGGCCGAGATGCATTCGCCGTTTCATGTCATCGAGATGATCGGCGACGGCCTCCTC
>JBAVHY010000074.1:0-8881 GCA_049686315.1 Candidatus Acidiferrum sp.
TTACTTATTTGACGGCGTTTTATTTGACCTTAGCTCTGTGCCGGGACCGAGATGCAAAGAAGCGGCTCGTTTATGCCCTGGTGACGCTTGGGGCATTCGAGGCGGGCTACGGGTTGGTGCAATATCTGACCGGGTGGCAGCAGATTTTCATGTACGCAAAAAAGCATTACCTGGAAGATGCTACCGGGACATACATCAACCGCAATCATTTCGCGGGCTTTTTGGAGATGGTCTTGCCGTTCACGTTAGCGCTTGCGTTGCGTTGGGTAACGCTTTTGTTCAAAAAGAGCTTCGGCGGGACAGGTGCGCTGCGCAGGATTGGGTCGAGCACGGAAATGATGGTGGTGGTGTTTTGGGTGTTTCTTACGATTCTTATTTTTGCGGCACTGGTGTTCTCGCGCTCGCGAATGGGAATCCTTTCGGCGCTGGTATCGCTGGTTGCCATGCTGACACTAGCTGGTACTTCGACGTTGCGCGCGCGAACGAGGGCGGCGATCGCGGCAGTGATACTTGTTGGAGCGCTGGGAGTGGTCGCGTGGATTGGGAGCGAGCCAGTGATCAGCCGGTTTGGAACCTTGGGGCAGGAATACAACCTCAGCGGCGGTAATCGGATGGCAATCTGGCGCGACACGTTGGGATTGATACGGCAGCATGCCGTGCTGGGAACTGGACTGGGATCATACTCGGTCGTTTATCCCTCGGTTCAAACCACATTCCTAAGCCTGCTAGTCGAACACGCGCACTGTGATTACCTGGAGGTAGTAAGTGAACTCGGTGTGCCTGGGGGGATTTTGGTATTTGGGTCGATCTTCTGCGTGCTTGGCCGAACCGTTCGGCAGTATAGGAAAGCGGAGGAGCAAATTGACAAAACGATTTTGCTTGGTTGCATCGGGAGCATGGTGGCGATACTGGTGCACAGCGTGGCGGACTTTAATTTGTATATCCCGGCAAATACGCTGGTGTTCGCGGTGATTTTGGGGATGGCGTAGTCCAAGGATCACAACGCCTAAGTTTAAACCGCCTTATTAAGACCCAAAAGCAGGCGAAATATCGAGGGAATACTGGAGATTTGGATAGGTAAAGACCCGCGTTGGCGAAGGACACTCAGGTCTTCTTCTAGGAGAAATGGGGGGGTTGACCGGATTGCTGGGGGGCCAACCATTCCATAACCTGCCCGGGAGACTATGCCCACACGTGTACTGCTTGCGGATGACCACTCCCTGATCCGCCAAGGGCTTAGGGCCCTGCTCGAAAAAAAAGGATTTCAAGTGATAGCCGAGGCCGCGGACGGACAGGAGGCCTTGCGCACCGTGGAAAAGACTTCTCCCGAAGTGGCCATCATCGATATCAGCATGCCCATCTTGAACGGGGTGGACACGGCGCGAGAACTGAAGAAAGTTGCCCCGAAGACCAAGGTAGTTCTGCTGACGCAGCACGACGAAGATCAATATGTGACCGAAGCATTGCGCGCCGGAGTAAAAGGATACGTGTTGAAGAGCCAGGCAGCGGACGATCTTGTGCAAGCCATACAGGAAGTGTGCCGGGGCTCGGTGTATTTGAGCCCGAACATATCGCGGGTGGTCATCGATGCGTACCTGTCGAAGTCGCCCGTGGAGGCGGATGCCCTGTCCGGACGAGAGCGGCAAGTGCTGCAATTGGTAGGGGAAGGAAAATCCACGAAGGACATCGCGGTGCACCTGGGAATCAGTGTAAAGACAGCCGAATCGCACCGAGCAAGACTGATGAAAAAGCTGGACATTCATGAAACGGCAAGTTTGGTTCGCTACGCCATCCGGCATGGATTGATCGAACCCTAAGGCAAGAGAAAATGGGCCGAAGCACGGGGCTCCCGGGGGGAATCCATGGGATTGAAATGGGTAATTCACCCGATTGTGCTCCAAAGGCGATTAGCTATGTTTTCAAAAGATGGATGGACTGACTCCGTGACAGCGATCCTACCTCGGTCACCTCACCTGCCGAAGTTCGCTGTCACGGATTGAAATTTGAGGAATTGCGGCATGGTCATGGAAACGGACAACTTCGGTATCGGCCCACGGAAACGGCGGGCAGGACCGAATAGTGCAAACGATCCGTCCAAGCTGGACTTCCTGAAGCTGAAGGTGGCTTCGCATGGCCTGCTTCGAAGCAATGCGGCGAGAGCCACGGGCCGGGCGAAAAGCGCCGAAGTGCAGAACAATTTTCAGACCTTGCTTTCGGAATCCAACCGGGAATTCGCGAAATTGTTGCGCGAGGTGCGCAGCAAGACAAATGGCCGGGAGATTGTAAACACGCCGAATCAGATGATGAGTGATTTGTTGATGCGGGCGATGCGATGCGCGGCCCAACAATACGTGCTGCAAGCGGAGTTGGGAAATCTGGCGCTCACCGACGAGCTTACGGGGTTGTACAACCGCCGCGGATTTATGGCCCTGGGAGACCGTCAGTTGAAGCTGGCGAGCCGCTCTGGACGAGGATTGCTGCTGTTTTTCGTGGACGTGGACGGACTGAAAGGGGTCAACGACAAGCTGGGGCATCGGGAGGGCGATCAAGTCTTGAAAGAAACGGCTAGAGCGCTGGAAAAGACGTTTCGAGATTCGGACGTGGTTGCGCGAATGGGAGGAGACGAATTTGCGGTGCTTGCCATCGAGGCGTCCAAACACAGCGAATCGACGATCAAGGTGCGCCTTTGTGAATACGTAAAAGCAATGAACGCCGCCGAAACCCGCTACAGGGTGTCACTGAGCTTGGGTGTTGCGCGATTTGATTCAACGAAACGACCGTCCATCGTGGACTTGATGGTGCAGGCAGACCAAGCGATGTACGAGCAAAAGCGAAGCCGTTCGGGAAGCCAGGAGGAGACGGCAGATGTCGCGCAAAAGGTTGAGCAGGGGGCCCTGTTAGATCATCATCGCGCAAGCCGATAAGTCTTTCAGGAAGCTTTGGAGAACACTGGCTCGCTGCGAACTGAACGAACAGGGTGGAAGGCAATTTTCAGATGCCGGCAAGGTTAGGAAGACTCGAGAAACGAATCAAACTGGCTGTTCCCGTGGAGATCGTGAGCCTGGAGAACCCAGCTGCGAGCGAAAAGACAACCACGGAAAACGTCTGCTCGCTCGGAATGCGCGTCTTGGCGCGGCAAAACATGGAGCGGAACGAACGCGTGAGGATTCAATCCCTGAGTGGGGATTTGCGGGCCCCCGCGCGGGTCGTGTACTGCCAACGACTGCCGAATGGAACGTTTGGAATCGGATTGCAGTTTCAGGGAGTGGCGCTTAGCTGGCCGAAGGAAACGAAGGGCGGGGGGGACGATTGAATTGCAGGGCCCAGGGGGAAAAGGCACGGGCCTGAAGACCCGCCGCTACGCGCGCCCCACCCGCCGGCTCGCCCTGAGCCTCGAGGGGTTTTGGGAGTGGGACCTTTTTTTCTCAAGTGGTGGCTTGGGTTTCTCTCGGGTTTGTAGGGGCCGCCTTCTGAGGCGGTCCGCCAACCTAACCGCACCTCAATCTCTCCACTGTGATTCCGAGCATAACTAACAAGAAAAAATTCATCCCCAAAAACCGAGAGTGGAGGACAGCCGTAGAGGCTTGGTTACGGTGTTTTCCCGATGCGTGATTCCTTGGGGTACCGGATTGTTCGCGGATTCAAGAATGGGTACGGTGGGAAATTGGAGGCCAATTCCATTCGGTTCAATCAATAAAGTGCAATGAGCAGATGTGACATAGCGATCCTGGGAGCGGGGCCTTATGGCCTGTCGGCAGCGGCGCATCTCGAAGCAGCCGACGGGCTGGATATTCGCGTGTTCGGGGAGCCGATGTCCTTTTGGGAAAGGCATATGCCAAAGGGAATGCTGCTTCGCTCACCGCTGGCCGGCTCACAGCTGTCGGACCCGTTCCGAGCGTTAACGCTCGAAGCGTATGCGGGAACGAGCGGCAATCATCTTATCTCTCCTCTACCGCTCGAACGATTTATCGATTATGGGCGGTGGTTCCGTTCGCGAGCGGTGCCCAACCTGGATTGCCGGAGAGTCGAACGGGTGGAGAGTAATGGGACGGGGCTGCAACTGCGGCTGGAGGACGGAGAGACCTGGAAGGCGGGACGAGTGATCGTCGCGGCCGGGATTGTGCCGTTCGCGTGGCGCCCGGTGGAGTTTAGGAACCTGCCGAGTGCGTTAGCCTCGCATTCGTGTGAGCATAACGACCTGCGACAATTCGCAGGAAAAAAAGTGGCGGTGATTGGAGCCGGGCAGAGCGCGTTGGAGTCCGCGGTATTGTTGAATGAAATGGGCAGCGACGTGGAAGTGCTGGTGCGCGGGCCGAATGTGCGCTGGCTCTGGAGGCAAAAATGGTTTCACACCTTCCAGCCGGTGGCGCGCATGTTGTATGCGCCACCAGACGTGGGGCAAGCGGGGCTAAGTCACGTGGTCGCGCGGCCGAATCTGTACAGGCGACTGCCACGATCGGTGCAAGACCGGTGGGCAAAACGCGCGATACGTCCCGCGGGAGCAGGCTGGCTGAAGCCACGGTGTGATGCGGTTCGAATTACCACCGGACGGGTGGTGCGTTCGGCGGCAGTAACGGGTGAGCAAGCAACTCTGAAACTAAGCGACGGCACGGAGCGGCGCGTCGATCACGTGCTGCTGGCAACGGGGTACCGGGTGGATATTTCACGCTACCCCTTTCTGAGTACAAGCCTGCTGGAATGCATTCGACGGGTGAATGGCTACCCGCAGCTCGATTCGGGATTCCAATCATCGGTGGCTGGCTTGCACTTCCTGGGTGCTCCCGCAGCCTGGAGCTTCGGGCCGCTAATGCGGTTTGTGGCCGGCGCCGAATTTGCTTCAAACGCAGTGACCCGCGGGATCATGGGAAGAACGAGACCGAAGAGTGGTGCATAAACTATCTTGGCGGCCGCAGCAACACTACCGAACCTGATCGATCTCCCCGAGCAGCAGAAAGGGAGTGCGCGCAATTTTTCCGGTGCCCTGGTCATGGGAGCGGATTATCGAGCACTGGGTGTAGTGCGAAGCCTGGGCCGCCGAGGAATCCCCGTTTGGGTTATCAAGCAGGGCGGACATTTAGTGGCAACGACCTCCCGGTATGTTCGCCGCATGGTGCCCTGGCCCGAGGGGAACGATCGCGAGAAAGTCAGGTTTCTTAAAGAACTTTGCGCGCGACATCACCTCGGCGGATGGATGCTTTTCCCGACGGATGACTACACCGTGGGATTGGTGGCGAACAATCACAAAGAACTGGGAATCGGGTACCGGCTGACCGTGCCACCGTGGGAAAGACTGCGCTGGGCGTGCGACAAGCGCTTGCTCCACCAACTCGCCGAGCGACTCGGAATTCATCAGCCGTGGACCGCGTGCCCCTCGAGTCCAGAACGACTCAAAGAGATTGACTGTCCATTCCCGGTGATCCTGAAGCCAGCGATACGTTTGAAACCGAGCAGCCTGGCGGTGCCAAAGGCCTGGCTGGCTGAAGATCGCCGAACGTTGGAAGCGCGATTCGACGAAGCGAGCGGGATGCTCGGCGCGGAAAACTTGATCGTGCAAGAAGTTGTGCCGGGGGGCGGCGAAGAACAAATCTCGTATGCGGCGCTGTGCAAAGACGGCTATGCGTTGGCCTCGATGGTGGCGAGACGGACGCGGCAATACCCGAAGGATTTTGGGCAACTGAGCACTTACGTGGAAACGATTGAGGAGCCGCGAATCATGGAGCCGGCAGAACGCCTCCTGGGAGCGCTGCGGTTCACCGGGCTCGTGGAGATAGAGTTCAAAAGAGATCTGAGAAACGGGCAATTCAAGCTGCTGGATGTGAATCCGCGGGTGTGGGGCTGGCACACACTTTCGCGAAGGGTGGGGATTGATTTTCCGTACCTGCTTTGGACCCTGGGCCAGGGCAAACCGGTGCCGCGATTGCGCGGTCGAGTTGGTGAGCGCTGGGTACACCTGAGCGCGGACCTGCGGATTGCGATCACGGAGATTTTGGGAGGGCGACTTTCTGTTCGAAGCTACCTGCGTTCGATTCGCGGGCCGCGAGAATCCGCGATTTTCGCTTGGGACGACCCGCTGCCGGGGATTCTTGATCTGCCGTTGTTTGCGTATACATTGGGCAGGCGGACGCTGGGGAGCAAGAATGGGTGAGATGGAAAAATGACTCATTCGCTGCTGACAAGGTTTAGTTATTCGATGAAATTGAGAATTGGGTAAGGATGCGGGAATTGCCCGGAGGGGCTTTTGAGGGTTTCACCTTATTGTGAGGCGCGGGTGAATTGCGTAGTTTTCGAGTTCGGACGGCGATAGAGCGGCGTGCCAAGGGAATGGTTGACTCAGGCGCGGTGGGGCTGTCACCGACACCGCGATTAAAGGGCTGATGGTGCCGACTTTCCCCGCACTGCAAAGGCTGCTCACGCCGTCTGAAAGTTGCCCGAGCCTGCCCGCCTGACACGCGGAATGCTTGCGAGAGAATTGCGGGGCCAAATTGCGGATTTCTGTAATTGGTTGCGGTACGGTAGGGTTGGTCACAGGAGTGTGCTTGGCGGAAGCCGGGCACAGCGTGACGTGCACGGATAGCGATGCAAAGCGCATCGCGGGGTTGAAGGCGGGTGTAGTCCCGATTTATGAAGCGCATCTGGACACCTTGCTGACCGAGAATCAGCGGTCGGGCAGGCTTAGCTTTACAAGCAGCTACAAAGAGGCTGTGCGCGCAGGAGAGGTGATTTTCGTGTGCGCAGACACGCTCTCGTTGGAGCACGGCGAGACCGACGATTCCGCCATGGATAATGTGGCCCGACTAATGGCTTCGGAGGAAATGTACGCGAGGCTGGTGGTCGACAAGAACGCCATGGACGGAGAAGCCGGGCAGCAAGTAAGGCGAGTACTGGAAGAGCACAGCCGGGATGGCGGGACACGGCTTCGCGTGGCGTTCAATCCCGAATTCCTGCGAGAAGGCACAGCGGTGCAGGATTTTCTTCATCCCGACCGAATCGTGGTTGGGGTGGAGGAAGAGAGTTCGGAGAAGCAGCTTCGCGAGGTGTACCGGCCGATCCTGGAAAGGCGGTTCCGGTGCCCAGTGCATGGGGACAAGTGCCAAGCGAAGCAGCCTGCCGAGTTTTTGGTCACAACGATTAAGAGCGCCGAGATTATCAAACACGCTTCCAATTCTTTCCTGGCGCTGAAGATTTCCTATGCCAATATGATTGCCGACTTATGCGAGAAAGTTGGCGCCGACGTTAAGGAAGTGACGCACGCGATGGGCTTGGATCCGCGCATCGGACCGCACTTTTTGGATGCGGGAGTGGGCTTCGGTGGCGGCTGCCTTCCGAAGGATGTCCAAGCCTTCATCAAGATGGGAGAGCTTTCGGGAGTGGATTTTGCGCTATTGAAAGAAGTCGAAAGGATCAACAAACGCCGGATTGAAGTGCTGTTGGAGAAAATTCGGCGGGCGCTGTGGGTTGTTAAAGGGAAACGAGTGGGGATTCTGGGGCTGGCGTTCAAGGCCAATACGGACGACATCCGCCTGGCGCCGTCCCTCGAAATCATTCGCAGTTTGCTGAATGAAGGGGCGCGGGTGCGAGCGTACGACCAGGAAGCGATGGACAAAATCGCGGAGATATATCCGCAGATCGAGTGCACTCGCGAGGCGTATGACGTCGCGCGCGGGGCGGATGCCTTGGTAATCCTCACCGCGTGGGAGGAGTTTGGGCGACTCGATTGGGAACGCATGCACGGGCTCATGACCTGGCCACTGGTGATTGACGGGCGGAATCTGCTGGAACGGAAAAAGATGAGGGAGCGAGGATTCGAATATTACGGGTTGGGACAGTCGGTGGAGGAGGTCGAGGCGCGAAATACGCCTTCGCCCGCTGTACAGGTTTAATCGAAAATGATGCGCCGTTGAGCCGGCGGACCGCCTCCCTTCGAAGCTCAGGGCGAGCAGAAGGTGGCGCCCTACGGGCTGTCGGACTGAGACTGACTGCCCCTGCGGCGGAAGTCTCACGGACCGAATTAGGCCTTGGGAGCAGTAGTTGGGATGTGCTATCCCCGTTTAGCGTTTCTCCATGCTCATGCTGGAGAGGCGCACTTGGTATCGCCTGGCTTTAATCTGGAGTGTGTTGTCGCTCGCAATTGCTTGGGAGGGATGCGCCGGGTCTGTGGCACAATCGCGCAGCCCTTCGAGTGCTCCTCCTTCGATCATGACACAGCCAGCGAACCTGACTGTGACGGTTGGCCAGGCCGCGTCGTTTTCTGTCGTCGCTGCTGGCACTGCGCCTCTGAGCTTTCAGTGGAAGAAGAACAACGTTGTCATCAGTGGCGCGACCTCAGCGAGTTACACCACTCCCGCCACCGTTGCATCGGACAACGGGGCGCAATTCGTGGTGGCGGTCGGCAACGCAACTGGCAGTGTTACCAGCAGTACCGCTGCCCTAACTGTGAATGCTCCCGCCTCGCCATTGCAGATCACTACTTCGCAGTTGAGTGGGGGAACTGTTGGAAGCGCCTATAGCTCTACGCTCAGCGCCACGGGCGGTTCCACGCCTTATGCATGGAGTATCCTCAGTGGGACACTGCCCAATGGCCTCTCCCTAAACACTAGCGGCACGATCTCTGGAACTCCCACGCTCGCCGGATCATCCTCCTTCGCCATCCAAGTCAGCGACGCTGCGGGTCATTCTGCTTCCGCCAGCTTTAGCATCAACGTGGTAGCGGCAGCCCCGGCGACGGTTGCTATCAGCAGTCCTGCGAATGGGGCCACTGTTTCCGGGTCCATCACTGTATCTGGCGTGGCCAGCGATGGGTTGAGTATGACCTCCGTGCAGGTTTCCGTGGATGGGGGAACGTTTGCCAATGCTTCCGGTACGGCCAACTGGACCTTCGCGC
>JBAVHY010000075.1:0-16609 GCA_049686315.1 Candidatus Acidiferrum sp.
GCTCCGTTTATCGATTGCCCATAATCCACGCTGATTCGCCCGCCTCAAAAGGCGGCCGCTGCAGTACCTCGCCTGGACTCTGTTGGGGGGCGGCAATCTTCTTCTTAAGCCTGCTTTTCGCGGCATGCAGTTCGGAGGCACCGAAACCTGTTGCGCAAAAGCCCCCCGAGCCCGCTATTCCCGAAGACCTGCAGGATGCCGCAAAAGCCCTCTTAGGGGGCGACGCACAGGTGTTGCTGTACGGCGATCTGGCAAAGACCGGGACTCAGCAGCTCCTGGCGGCCAACGTGGTTCCAAATACACCGAAAAGCATCGTGGCGGGCACCGTCGTAACCCGCGCCGTCGTTGCCGAGAACGTGGATGGAAAGTGGTCTGAGTTGGTGCGCGCGGACGAGTACCTGAAGAACACCAAGGGGTATCTGGGGCTGACGCCGCTCCAGCCCGTGACTGGCTGGAAACTGCAGTTTGAAAACAGCACAGCGCAAGGGATGTCTCTTTACTTCACCCCAGTTAAAGCGGGAGCGAGTGAAAAAACCCTGCCCATCGCGGTCAAATGGAACCCGGCCGCAAAGCGCTACCAGTCGATGAACCCCTCCTACGAGCATTTCCTGGGAGAGGCCGCTACATTGGAGAGTCCGAGGTCCATATTGCGATGAGCGCGGCGGCCACAACAATGCGCGCGAGGAAAACGGCGAAGCAATCGCCGAAGATGTCGTCGTGGGGGAACCTTCGCGGGTTGCTGCCTTACCTCGGGCGATATAAAGGCGCGATTGCACTAGGCTTGCTGACCCTGCTCCTGATGGGCCTGATCGGCAACCTCGTACCGCTCGCGACGGGGATCATCACCGATGACCTGGTAGGAAGCTCGCGCCCGTTTTCGAATGTGGTGCAGGGAAAAGGACCTGCAATCCTGGCCGGGGATTGGTTGAGCAACCTGGTTCCTTTCTACCAGCCGCATAGCCGTCGAACGCTGGGAATTTATTGCCTGATCCTGATCGCGTGCATCGCACTAAAAGGTTTGCTGTCGTTCTGGACGCGCTGGACTCTGATCGGGATTTCGCGCGACATTGAATTTGATATTCGCAATGACCTGCTGGACCGCCTGCTGGTGATGGAACCGGAGTTTTATGTGCGCAACCGCACCGGCGAGTTGATGTCGCGCGCAACAAACGATTTGAACGCCGTTCGAATGGTGCTGGGACCGGGAATCATGTACAGCGGCACCACGATTGTGACCATGGTGCTCGCGATTGCCTTGATGCTGAAGCTTTCTCCTTCCTTGACCTTGTGGGTGTTGCTGCCGACACCCATCGTTGCGGTAGCGGTATGGTATTTCGGAAAAGTGATTCACGAATTGTACGAAAAGATTCAAGCGGCTCTTGCCACTCTATCCGCCAAAGTGCAGGAAAACCTCTCCGGCGTCCGCGTGATCCGCGCCTACGCTCAAGAGGAGGCGGAGATCAAAGGGTTCGACGCGCCCAATCGCGATTATGTCGCGAAGAACGTGCAATTGATCCGCACATGGAGCATGTTCATGCCTTCGCTTACCGCCATGATCGGGACAACGTTCCTGATCGTGCTGTGGCAGGGTGGCTACAGGTTGCTGTACGGGCAGATTTCGCTCGGCGCGCTGATTACTTTCAACACCTATCTGAACTTTTTGGTGTGGCCGATGATTGCGCTTGGCTGGGTCACCAATATTTTCCAGCGCGGCGCGGCGTCCATGGGACGGCTGAATTACATTTTGACTGCGAAACCGCAGATCGATGATCGCTTCGCAAAAGTTCCGAACGGAACGCCGATTGAAGGCCAAATCGAGTTCCGCAATCTGACGTTTAAGTATCCGACGGCAATTTCCGGCAACGGAAACAACGGCGCGGACGGCCACGGGACAGAAGCCCACCCTGTGCTTAAGAACATCAATCTGAGAATTCCGGCGGGTTCGACCGTTGCTATTGTAGGGCCTACTGGGAGCGGGAAAACAACCCTGGCGGCGCTGATTGCGCGGCTCTGGGAAGCGCCCGACGGGCAGATTCTGATCGATGGGCACCCCATCCAGGAGTGGCCGTTGGAGACGCTACGACGAGCGATTGGCTACGTGCCGCAAGACACCTATCTCTTCAGCGAAACAGTCGGCGAAAACATCGCCTTCGGACTGGAAAAGCATGAGCCCGCGCAAATTCTGGAAGCCGCGGAAATCGCCTGCTTGCACGCGGACGTGCGGGATTTCGCGGCCCGTTACGAAACCATGGTGGGCGAGCGCGGAATTACTCTTTCCGGCGGACAGAAGCAGCGTTCCGCGATTGCCCGGGCGGTGATTCGCGACCCTCGCATCCTCATACTCGACGATTCCCTTTCCGCGGTGGACACGCAAACGGAAGAGAGAATACTGGGGCGCCTGCGTGGCGTGATGCGCGGAAGAACAACCATCCTGATTGCTCACCGTACCTCCACAGTGCGCGATGCGGATCAGATTGTAGTGGTAAAGGACGGCGCAATTATCGAATGCGGGACGCATGACGAATTATTGGACCGCGGCGGGTATTACGCGGACCTGTATCAAAAACAGTTGCTGGAAGAAGAGCTCGAGCGAGCATGAGCGATATTCACGAAGAAGAAGCGCTAGGCAAGGCGTACGACTCACGCCTGATGCGGCGCCTGCTGCGCTACATGGCGCCGTACAAGTGGCGGGTGATCTTCGCGTTGACCCTGGTGGCGGTGGTCACGCCATTGGAACTGGCGCCCCCAATTCTCTTCCAAAGGGCTATAGACAATCACCTGGTGCCGGGCATGAAGGGGCTCCTGAGCTTGCAGAAGGCCTGGCACGGGGTGCTGCTCATCAGCCTGTTCTATTTCGGCGTGCTGGTGTTTGATTTCCTCGCTCAGTACGTCCAGATCCGCATCATGCAGCGCGTCGGCCAGCAAACGATGTATGACATGCGCTCGGAAATTTTCGGGCACCTTCAGCGCTTGCCGATGAGTTATTTCGACCGAAACCCTGTGGGCCGATTAATGACCCGCGTGACCACCGACGTGGACGCGCTGAACGACCTGTTTGCCGCCGGCGTCGTCACCATGATCAACGATTTCTTCCTGCTGGCGGTCATGGCGGCGCTCCTCTTCCGGATTGATGTGAAGCTGGCCCTGGATGCCATGGCTGTGTTGCCTTTCATTCTCGTCGTGACTCTGGTCTTCCGGAAATATGTGCGCGATGCTAACCGCAAGATTCGTACCGCGATTGCGCGGATCAACGCATTCTTGCAGGAATACATCTCCGGGATGAGCGTAGTGCAGCTTTTCAACCGCGAGCGCAAGGCTCGGGAGGAGTTTGCCAAGCGCAACAAGGACAACATGCTGGCGTGGCGTGACGCCATCCTGGCGTACGCGTTGTTCTATCCAGCGGTGGAATTCCTCAGCTTCGCCACCATTGCACTGATTTACTGGTCCGGCGGAAACCGCATTTTGAATAGCGCCCTCACGCTTGGCGTTTTGATTGAATTCACCATGTTCGCGCAGCGTTTTTTCCGTCCGATCCAGGATTTGAGCGAAAAATTCAACATTTTGCAATCGGCCATGGCCGCGTCCGAACGCATCTTCAAGCTGCTGGACGAACCGATCACGATTGACACCAACCCCAGCGCGGAGAAGCTCGTAAATCCGCGTGGAGAAATTGAGTTCCGGAACGTTTGGTTCAGCTACAAAAACGTGCCAACACCAGCGGACGAAGACTGGGTCCTGCGCGACGTGTCGTTCCGGGTTTCCCCGGGCCAGAGCTTTGCGATTGTAGGCCACACCGGAGCCGGGAAAACTACCCTGATCTCTCTGCTACTGCGATTTTACGATCTACAGCGCGGTCAAATTCTGCTGGATGGAATCGATATCCGGCTGTTGGATTTGCAGGATTTGCGCAAGCAGTTCGGAATTGTGCTTCAAGATCCGTTCCTCTTCTCCGGAACCATCGAAACCAATGTGCGCCTAGGCACACCGGGGATCACGCGCCAGCGCGTGGAACATGCCCTGGATGAAGTGGGACTCGGCGAATTCGTCAAGACGCTTCCTCAGGGCGTCGCCACGGAAGTGAATGAGCGGGGATCGACGCTCTCCGTCGGACAGCGGCAGTTAATCAGCTTCGCGCGGGCCCTGGCGCACAATCCGCGGTTCCTGATTCTGGATGAAGCAACCTCCAGTGTCGACACGAAGACGGAACTGCTGATTCGCGAGGCGCTCAACCGCTTATTGTCCGGCCGAACAGCTCTCGTGATCGCTCACCGGCTGAGCACCATTCAGCACGCCGACCGCATCCTGGTTTTTCACAAGGGCAGGCTGCGTGAGCAGGGCGCGCACCAGGAATTGCTCGCGCAGCGAGGCATTTACTTCCGCCTGTACCAATTGCAGTACAAAGAACAGGAATTGCACAACGGCAATGGAGTCCATCCTCCGCCAGGCTCATCGGCCTTGCCGGCTCCTCTGCCCGCGAGTGACTGAAACAGCTTATTTTCAATGTCACCGATTCCCTTACTCATTTCCGCCGGTGAAGCCTCCGGAGACATGTATGCGGCGCGGCTCGCGACCGCCCTGCGGGCCCGTATGGAAGTGCAACTGTTCGGCATGGGCGGACCGCTGATGCAGGCGGCGGGCGTGGAAATCGTCATGAACTATGAGGAAGTGGCCGTAGTCGGAATCACGGAAATCCTCAAGCACCTGCCCTCGCTGCTGAAGGCCATGGAAATGGTCGTCGCGGAGGCCGAAAAACGCAAACCGGTGCTGGCCATCCTCACGGACTTTCCGGGCTTTCATCTGCGGCTGGCGAAGAAGCTGCAACCAAAAGGAATCCGCAACGTTTATTACATCTGTCCACAATTTTGGGCCTGGCGGCCGTGGCGGGTAAACCTGATTCGGCGCCGATTCGAAAAGGCGCTATGCATCTTTCCATTTGAGAAAGAGTTTTTCAGCAAGGCAGGAATTTCCACGGAGTTCATCGGCCATCCGCTGGTGGGAACGGTGAGCGCCACGAAGAACCGCAAACAGTTCTGCGAAGAGCACAATCTGGCGCCTGGACGGGCAATGGTCACGGTGCTGCCAGGTAGCCGAGCCGGAGAGCTGGTGCATCATCTACCCGTACTGCAGGAGGCGTGCGCGCAAATTGACGCGAAGATACCGGCGCAGTTCGTGGTGGCGGCGGCGCATCCGAGTGATGTGGCGATGTTGAAGGCGGGATGGCCGGCGGGACTAAAACTGTGCGTAGTGGAGGGCGAGACCTACAACGCGTTGGCATCAGCCGATGCCGCAATTGTGTCCAGCGGAACAGCGACAGTGGAAGCCGCGCTGCTGGACGCACCGCTCGTGGTGGTCTACCGCGTGTCACCGCTGACGGCAACGCTGGCGAAACCACTGGTGAGAACGCCCTTTTTCGCGATGGTGAATCTGATTGCGGAGAAATTGATTGTGCCGGAACTGGTACAGAACGATTTCACGCCGGAAAAGGTCGCCGGCGAAGTGTTGCGCCTGTTGCAGGACCCTAATGCGCGAGCTGCGATGAGGACGGGATTGGCCGAGGTACGGAAGAGGCTGGGACCGCCCGGCGCGGTTGAGCGCGCCGCCGAGATCATCGCTGGATTATTGGGGAAGTGTGCTGGCAACGCTTCTTAGAGCGCTGTTATCCTATTATATGGATTCCCGCGCACGGTCTTGAAAGGACATCGATGATTCACCGCGATTGGAGCTGGGCCTTACGAGCGCCGGCCTTTCTGTTTTTGTTGACAATTTGCAGCCCGGCCGCGAACGCCCAGGTGACCCGCGCTCCAAGCTTCCTGGCTGACAAATATGAGGTGTCTGCCTATCTGGACACCACAGCGCAAGGAATTAACGCCGTAGCGAAAGTGGAATTTCGCGCGCAGGAAGTCTCCCAGAATGTGCGGGTGGAGTTGCACGCAAACCTCGAAGTGCGTGATGTTAAGGGGCCGGACGGAAAAACACTGCTGTTTCAGCGCGAGGCTGGAGACCCCATGTTCCTTTTGGTGACTCTGAACTCGCCAGTGGCCGCCGGGCAAGCCATCACGCTTACGTTCAGCTATGGCGGACTGCTGGCCAATGAAGAAAATAGCCCCGTACCCAACCTGCGAGTGGCTTCGGTCAACAAAGATTGGTCTTACTTGCTCCTCCCGGCGCGCTGGTTTCCACTGACCAATTATCCCGCCAACCGCTACACGGCAACCTTCAAATTGAATGTGCCAGACACCGTGGCGGTGGTGGGAACTGGAAAAGCGGATTCACCGCAACCGCTGGCCGCTCGCTCTCCGGCGGAGGGTGGACGGCTGATGTATATGTTCCACGGCGATCGCCCCGCTCCCTATGGCTCGTTCGTGATCGGGCCCCTTCAACTTAACCCCAAACAAGCGGAAGGAATTAACGTGGCGGTGTACGCGCCCGCGGCGCAATCTGCAAAAGCCCAAGAGTTCGCCAACGAGGTGGCGCACCAGGAAGTCATTTTCTCTGACATGTTTGGAGAGTTGCCGGACCCGGACCTGACAGTAGTGCAATTGCCCGACGGGACCCTGCGGGATTTTGCCGGGCCGGGTGCGGTGATGCTAGCGCACCGGGTCTGGGACCCAAAAACGAGTGACCGTACGTTGAGCAGGCTGGTAGCGTCGCAGTGGTGGAGCAATCAAGTTCTGCCGGCGAGCACCGCAGATGAGTGGATCAGCGACGGTTTGGCGCGCTATTCGGAAGAGCTATATGCGGAACAAGCAATTGGAAAGGAAGCTGGATTGCGCGCCATTGACGAGTTTGCCGTGGGCGCGCTCATGTACGACGACTCCGCACCGGTAGCGCAGTCTGCGCGGCTTACGCCCTACTCCAGCGAGTATCGCTCCGTCGTCATGAACAAGGGCGCTGTGCTCTTTCACATGCTGCGGGCCCAGATGGGCGACGTGGCCTTCAAGTCCCTGCTTCATCAGTTCTATGCGAAATATCAGGGCAAGACCGCCACGATTGCTGACTTTGAAGATCTAGCGATAGCTCACGCGAACGCCAGCGCGAAACCGGGAACAAGTCCACCCAACCTGCAGGGCTTTTTTGCCCAGTGGCTGAATTCCACGGGCATTCCGGAATTCGCGGTCGAATACGTCGTTTATCGCACACGAAAGGGATTCCGCATCATTGGCAAGGTGAAGCAACCCATCGAGACCTTCAGCATGCCGACTCAAATTCGCATTGACACTGAGGGAAATCCGGAAATCAAGACGCTTGATGTTGCCGGAACGGAATCGGACTTCGTGGTAGAGACTTTTGGCAGGCCGAAGCCCGGGGGAATCCGGGTCGATCCGAACAACACGATCCTGAAGAGTACACCGGGTCTGCGGGCTCGCGCGGCGATTGCGCGCGGCGAAGAACTCGCGGAGCTAGGCAGGTATTATGACGCCGTGCAGCAGTATCAAAAGGCTCTGAGCATCCAGCCGAACCGCTCGCTGGCCAATTTCCGCATGGGTGAAGCCTTCTTCTACCAGAAGAATTACCAGGCCTCAGCGAATGCGTTTCGTGAGGCGCTTGCCACCGTGCCGGAGCCTTCCGAGAAGTGGACCGAGGTCTGGAGCCACATCTATTTGGGGAGGATCTTCGACTTGCTGGGGCAACGCGAACGCGCACTAAATGAATACAACAAGGCGCGGCAAACAAACGATAACACCGGAACTGCCCAGTCCTATGTCGAAGCCTTGATCAAGAAACCTTACACCGAAGGGGCACTTATCCAAACCACCGGTCCCGCTGAGAACACTCCGGCGCCCGCTAAGGGCGGCAAACAAGCCGATATCCCGGAACCTAGCTCGGGTGATAAGCCGGTGCTCAAGAGGCCGAATCCGTAAGACATTTCGCAGAGCCAAATCGAACAGTGGTCACGTGACCATTTTGGCCTGGAACTAATTCCTTTCCCACGCGTATTAGCAGTTAGCGGATGGAGCGTTTGTGGTGTGCGCGGGGCCCGGGAGAGTGCCGAGCCTCCAATGGATAAAGGGGTTGAAGCCATGAGCCGATGCCGAACCTGGGTTTGCGTGGCCGTCGCGATCAGCGCAATGTTAATTCCCAGTCGTTCATTGGGGCAGGCACCTAGCCCGCGAGATGACTCGCCACTGAAAAAGCCCGGCCCAACTACGATTGCCGCGCTACAAAGACGCATGCCGGAGCTGCTGAAGGATGGCACTGTGCCAGGCCTCTCCGTGGCGTTGATTCGTGGCGGCAGAACTTACTGGGTGCATGGATTTGGCGTGCGCGATGTGAAAACCGGGCAACCTGTAACCGAGGAAACGATCTTTGAAGCAGCTTCCCTAAGCAAGCCGGTGTTTGCCTATGGTGTGTTGAAGCTCGTGGATCAGGGAACGCTGGACCTGGATACGCCGCTCACAAAATATTTGCCTAAGCCCTATATCGATGGAGACGCACGGCTGGACAAAATCACTGCGCGGTATGTCTTGAGCCACCGGACAGGGTTTCCTAACTGGAGAAGCGATGGAAATCCGCTGACGATTCATTTCGCACCCGGGGAGCGATTCAGCTATTCGGGCGAAGGGTTTGTGTATCTGCAAAAAGTCGTGGAGCAGCTGACCGGGAAAGCGCTGAACGACTACATGACGGAGGCTGTCTTCCAGCCACTGGGAATGAAAAGCAGCAGTTACGTTTGGCGCGATGACTACGATGCGCGTACGGCGTTGGGACATGATGCAGCCGGGCAAGCCGGCGAGAAAAACAAGCCCAAGGAGGCCAATGCGGCGGCGAGCCTGCATACTACGGCCGGGGACTATGCCTTGTTTTTGGAGGCGGTCTTGAACGGAACGGGCCTGAACCGAAGAACGCTTCAGGAGATGGAAAGGCCCCAGATTCCCGTGGACCCAGAATGCACAAATTGCACTGACCGCGTGCCGAAGGAACTGTCGAAGAATGTGTTTTGGGGACTGGGCGTAGGTATTCAGGAAACGAAACAAGGCGAATCGCTGTGGCACTGGGGAGACAACGGGCGCTTCAAGTGTTACATGGTGGCCTACCCGAAACAGAAGATCGGGGTGGTGATGTTTGCGGACGGACAGAACGGGTTGTCGATCGCAGGCGAGGTTGTGCGGGAAGCAATCGGGGGCGAGCAGCCGGCTCTTCGCTGGATCAAGTACGACGCTTATGATTCGCCTGCCATGCGTTTCGCGAAATCCGTTCGTGAAAAGGGCTCGGCGGCGGCAATTGCCGAATTCCACCCCGCGCTGTTGCGTGGCGATGTCTCCGAGAATTCAATCAATGCGGCCGGATACCAATTACTGGCAGTGAAGAAAACGCCTGACGCCATCCGGGTTTTTCAATTGAATGTGGAGTTGCACCCGGAATCGTCGAATGTGTTTGACAGCCTCGCCGAAGCCTATATGGACAATGGAGATAAAGATCTGGCGATTCGCAATTACCAAAAATCGCTGGAGCTGAATCCCAAGAATAACAACGCCACGGAAATGCTGAAGAAGTTGAACGAGAAATAGCGCCCCGCAACGATCACAGCCCGGCAAGGCCGGTAAGTTTCGCGGACTCGGCACCCTTCTGTTGAATCAATACCTGAAAGCGCTCACCCATGCCTTCCGGATAAATCAGCGTTTTGAACTGGAGGCGTGCTCGAACACGCTCGGTTTCGCCCATGCCTTCGTCGTACAAATCGGCGAATTCATTTTCCTGCCCTAATGCGAGAAGGAAAGCCGTTTGCGAGACCATGCCGAGTGCACCGAGGCCGCTGCGCTCCCCCCAAAGGCGCAATGCGGTGAAGTTCACGTGCGCGGTGATGTCCTGCTGTCCGGGAGCGGCGTAGAACTCTTCGCTGGCGCGATGATTGGCGTACGCGAGCACAGTGCCCGCCATGTGGTGCGCGTCGAACAGGTCGGCGGCAACGTGACCGTAGTCGATCGTGAGGACGAAGCCGCGCTCCAGCCGCCGCCCAATCTCCGTAATCCAGTCGCAGGCTTCGAGGGCCGCCTCGGCTTGCTGTTCCTCGATGAACGTGATTCCCTGCGCGGCAAAATAATCGGCGATGGCGCAAGTGGATAGCGGCATCCGGCGTTCGGAAAAGACCGCGCCATCCCAAGCAACGAAAATCTCCTGCAGCGCGCCGTTCCGCCGCGCAACGCGGTGCACAGGGAGTGCGTCCAGGAGTTCGTTCGAAAATACACAGCCGACAGGAATCTTCGAGGGTACTTCGATGCTAGCGTGACAGTGGCCTTGCCCAATGTGCCCAGCCAGGCGGGCTCCCAACTGATCGCAACGTGCGGGAGAGCGCTCAACCGCGACATAGCGAAGTGTTCGGTAGAACTCCGGGAGCTTCTTATGAGCAAAGTCCATGATGTGGCTGGCAAGGCGGCCTGTCCCGGCGGCAGTTTCGACAACATGAAATTCGGAGGGACGCCCGAGTTGCTCCCACATCTCCGCGAACTGCCGGGCCAGCAGGCACCCGAAAATCGGATGGACATCGACGCTGGTGTAATAGTCGGCGAAGCGGCGCGATTCGGGTTGGCTGTAGTAGCCGTGCACCGGATGATACAGGCACTCGCGCATATATTCGGCAAAGGTGATGGGGCCAAACCGGCGAATGCGCTCGGCAAGCAGAGCGGCAAGCGGGGTCACGCGCCAGCAGCCCCAGCCGCAAGTTCTTTTTGCAGTTTGTCCCAGGTGCGCTGGAACGTGTCGCGTGCGCGCGCATCGAAGAGAACAAAGTAAATGGTTTCCAAGGAGGTTTCGCCCTTTAGGTGTTGGATGGCTTCGCCAAGCATGATTTGCGCGCACTCCTCCATGGGGAATCCGGAAACGCCGGTGCCGATGGCGGGAAAGACAATGCTCTTCAAGTTGCGCTCACCGGCGAGGCGCAGGGAATGCGCCGTGGAAGTGCGCAGCGATTTTGCGGTCGTAGGTACATCGCCCAGACCCATACTGGCGGCGTGGATTACGAAGCGGGCTTTAAGTTTCCCGGCGCCGGTAATCGCCGCATAGCCAACGGGAATGCTTCCGATCTCGTCGCACTCTCTCTGGATGGAGTTGCCGCCCTTGCGCAGAATCGCGCCCGCCACGCCCGCTCCGAGCATGAGGTCGTTGTTCGCAGCGTTGACGATGGCGTCAACGTCCATCTCCGTGATGTCGCCTTGCTGGATCAAAATGCGGTCTCTTAAAGGCTTCATAAGACAATATCTTAGACCATTCCTGCGGCTCAGACTCCCTGGTATGCGGTATTTGTTTGCTCACGCAGGGTTGATGTGCAATGCGTCCGCTGCGCATCCCTACGCTTTTGCAACCTTGCGGTAAGCGTCCTCGGTGAAGCCAAAAATAATCTGAGAGCCGCGAATTAGCAACGGGCGGCGAATCAGATTGGGTTCCTTGGCCATCAGCTTGATAGCTTCCGCGCGCGAGGGAGGATGCTCCTTCATTTTTCGTTTGCGGAAAAGTTCGTTGCGCGAATTCAGAAACTCCTTGTGATCTCGATCGCCGATGAGTTGATCGAGTTCGGCTTCGCTGAGGCGCTGTTTATCCAGATCACGCGAATCAAATTGAATCTTTTCCTCGAGCAAGAGACCTCTTGCTTTGCGGCAAGTGCTTCAAGTGGGCTTTTGATAAAAAGCAATTGTCGCGGTCATGGCTTCCTCCATTTATTTTCCAAGGAGATCGTACATCACAAAACATTCATGAGCGGGGAGAACTTCTTCAATAGCGGAGCACCTTCGGATCGATTTCGATCGACCATCGATCGATGCCGCCGGCCATGGACTTGGCGGTTTTTACGCCCTGGGCGCGGAGCCAGTTGGCAACGTCCATACTCCTCATGCCATGATGGCAGAAACAGATGACCTCTTCGTCCGTGTCCAACTTCTGTAGATTCGCGGGAATCGTGCCCATTGGGATGAGCACCGCACCCTCGATTTGGCAGAGCGCATGTTCGTGCGGCTCACGCACATCTACAAGAAGCAACTTCTCCCCGCGATCCAGGCGCTGCTTCACTTCGCGAGGCAAAATCTCCAAATCGTTCATTCGTGCTCCAAAGAAAAATCAGCGTTGCAGCTAAATCAGGTCACAAGAAGGCCGGCTTCGGCAAGCGGCCACTACTCAACTTGCAAATCCAATTACTGTTCGCCGGAGAGCAGGCTGCCAAGCACCGCAAACATCATGAAGAGCATGACTCCCACCACCGCACAACCGAGAATCAGCCCCACCAATCTGCCTGAGCTACGTCGAGCCATGTCTGCTTGTCTTAAGGTGTCCCGGCGCGGGACCGTGTTCTGGCTCGGGACTCCTTCCTTTTTAACTGACTACTGAATCGAACCCTTCGGCGAAATCCACTCTTTTTCAACAGACTGAATCTCATTCACCAGGGCCACGTCCTCTGGCTGAGGGAGCATTTCCTTGAGGTGCTCCGCGCAAGCCTCCTCGCTGAGCAGTTCGCCACTCACGCTGTACGCCTGGCGCGCGAATTCGCCGATGAAGCGATTGAATTTCACGTCGGGGACGTAAAGCTTCTGTTGCCCCGCGGGCACATTCTTATTGATCATCTCAACCAGCTTCACGCATTCCTGGCGGTAGAGTTCACGGCTATGCTCGTTCATGCACTCGAGGTTGGCTTCGAGCTTCGCTGTGGGCTCGTCGTAGCGTCCTTTCAGGCCCCAGACGTAGAACCAGTGCGCGGAGCTGGAGCGGTCCACCCCAAAAAGGTCCAGGCTCACAGGCACCCACTTGTTGATGTACTTCTGAATGATTTGCAGGGGAACCACGCCGGCTTTGACGATGCGCTTGATGCCATCCTGACCCGTGCCCAGATGGAACGATTCTTCCTTGAGCATGGGAATCATGGACTGCGCCAGCGGCGCGAAGCCGGAAAAGCTGAGCATGGTGAGCTGATATTTGCCGTCGCGATCCACGAAGTCCGTGTACACGAAAAAGTCCAGCCAGTTGTTGACGTCCTGATTGAAAGCGCCAAGCAGGCGCTTCTGGTCAAACGCGCGGCGCTCCAGCATTTTCTGCGCTTCCACACGGCCGCTGTAACCAAAGTGATGCATCAGCAAGTGACACATCTGCCATCCATGGCGCATCTCCTCGGTGACTACGCGGCAAAGCGATTGCCGGTCATGCTCGCTGGGTGCCGTTTCGAACAAGCGCCGCTGCTGCTCCACGGAAGCGAATTCTGTGTCGCCCTGATACACGATCAGATTCAGAAGTGCGTCGCGCATGCGCTGGTCGGGGATTTGCACCACCTTTTCCCACTTGGGACGCCCTTTGTAGGCTCCGAATTCGATTTCGTTCGAACGCGTTGGCCCAAATTTGGCTTCGAATTTGTAGTTCACAACTTCCGGGTAGGCGACCCCAATGTCTTTTTGCCACACACTGAACAGGTCGACCCAATCATCAAACGTGGACAGGCGCGTTGCCGGCATGCTTCAACCTCCTGGGAACGAAATTTTCAGCCGCGCGAACCCGGCACGCGACGCAGCAAGTTCAAAGTCTTTCCCCTCAATGCCCGCGAAAACTGGGAGGACGCTTCTCGAAAAAGGCGCGAATGCCTTCCTCGCAGTCGTGTGAGTGGAAGCACTTCAGCTGATGCTCCACTTCCCTTTCCAGGGCTGCGATGAGCGCGTCCTTCTCGCGGGCGAAGATGGTTTGTTTCACGGCGCGAATCGCTACTTGCGGACCGGTCGCTATTTTCGCCGCCAGGCTCTGAACCTCTGTGTGGAAACGGTCCGCGGGGAAAATGCGGTTGACGATTCCGAGACCAAGCGCCGTCTTTGCGTCGATCATATCCCCGGTATAAAAAAGTTCGGCAGCTTTCGCCGGGTTGATCAATTGCGGAAGAAAATAGGTGCCACCGTAATCGGGGAACAGTCCAACCTTCGCGAAATTCTGTCCAAAAACGGCTTCTTCCACGGCAATGCGGATATCCGCGGCTAGCGCAAGATTCATGCCCGCGCCTGCCGCAGGGCCATTCACTGCGGCGATGACCGGTTGCGGCATGGTCCGCATTTTCAGAACCGCTTGCATGCCGGAGCGCAGGATAGGAGCAAGTTCCGTGGCGTCCCCACCCGCGCGGCCCTTGCCAATTGCCGCAAGATCGCCTCCAGCGCAAAACGCGCGGCCTACCCCTGTAAGAATCACGACATGAATGGTTTGGTCGGCGGCAATACGCGACAGTGCATCATTCAGCGCCGTGGAAAGGGTGTTGTCCAGCGCGTTCAACCGCTCCGGCCGGTTCATCGCCAGCGTGACGATGGAACTCTCCCGGGATTCCAGTAGAACCAGTGCGGCGGCAGCAGGATGGCTTGCCTGGCTCATGTTGACCTCGTGCCTCCCTTCTTCAAACGCGATGGGCTTCCTTGTCCCTCGTGGCCCGCTCGACCAAACGTGCTAGCTTTCGAAAGTGCTTCACACGATCGGCTTTGCCAATTGCGTTTTGCCCGCTGGTCGATGGCAAAACGTAAACCTGCGCGCCATAGAGCAGTTCTTTTTGCGGCCCATAGTTGCATTTGCGCTGCGAGAACTGTTCGTAGGTCATCTTGCCGTTGAAGGCCACCACGCGCGGGCCAAATTCCTCGAGTTTCTGCGACAGCACGATCCGCCCTTCGGCAAAGTCCTCGCGTCTTAGTTCTTCAATGCCTTTGGTAGGGCGTTTTACCAGGTCGGTAAGACCGATGCCGAATTCAATGATCCGCCGGTCATCCGGATAATCGAATGGTTCGGGAACGACGCCGCTCTCGAACAAGGTTGGCCAGAACAGGTTGCTGCGGCCGGCATAATAGTGGCCCGCGCGCACCGAAGACTCACTAGGATTGCAGCCCACGATGACCAGTTTCATCCCTTTTCGCAAATAATCAGGCAGTGTTTTCATTCGCTCTCTGCTCGATCGTAATCTCTAATAGCTAACCACACCCTGAAGTTTACTTCCCTTTGAAGTTTGCGGCGCGTTTTTCCACGTAGGCCGCCAGGCCCTCCTTGGCATCCTCGCTCGTGAACAGGAGTTGCTGCAATTCGCGCTCAAGTCCGAGCGCCTCGGCAAACGGAATTTCGCTGCCGGTAACGACCGCGCGCTTGATGCGCCCCACAGCGCGAGAAGCTTTATTGGGCGGACAGAACTGCTTCGCGTAGGCCATCACGTCCTCCCAGTACGATTCTTTCTCGAAGACATAGTGGATGAGCCCCATCTCGAGGGCTTCTTCAAAGCTGAAGGTTCGCCCAGTGGCCATCAACTCGATCGCGTGCGCGCGGCCAACCGCGCGGGCAAAGCGCTGCGTGCCCCCTGTCCCCGGAAGCACGCCGAGATTTACCTCCGGCAGGCCAATCTTGCCGCCCTCCTTCTTCGCGATGCGGATGTCGCAGGCCAGCGCGATTTCCAGGCCGCCGCCCACTGTATGCCCATTGAGGGCTGCAATCACTAGCTTGGGAGTTTGTTCCAGGCGGCACAGCGTTTCGTTCGCGTGCAAGCAGAAATAATATTTGAATTGCGGATCGACCTTGGCGAGCATGGGAATGCTGGCGCCTGCGGAGAAGAATTTCTCGCCGCCGCCACGAATCACGATGACATGGACGGACTCATCCATTCGGGCATGCAGGATGGCGGCGTCGAGCTGCTGCATCATCTCGTAGGTGTAGGTATTGGCAGGAGGATCGTTTAGCTCGAAAATCGCAACCCCCTCTTCGACGCGGTATCTCACCAGTTCTTTCGCTGCAACGGTGCTGCTCGCCATCATCCCTCCTCCTCTTCTCCGCTAGATTGCGTTCCTCACCCTGATGGTCTTCAATCCGAACTGATCGCGGGCGCTTCCACGGCAGTCAAGGCATTCTCCCTGGCTGGATTGTTCAGCACGCCATGTAGAAATATGCCCACAATCGTGTCGGTCAGTTTTTCCGCACCCGGATCCACTTTGGGGTTATGCCATTTATAGATCCAGTTCATCATGCCAAACAGGCTCAGGACGGCCACGCGCGGGTTAAGATCTGTCGCAAGGCCTTCGGCCACCACGGCATCGAAGATCTCTCTCGACACTGCGTAGTAGCGCCGCTTAATGGCAGCCACCTCCTCGCAGTAAGGCGGTTCCAGAGCTTCCTCTTCGTGTGCGAGCACCTTCATCTCATTTGGGTGCGACAGGAAATACTCAACGTGGTTCCGCACAAGGACGCGAAGGCGGGCCTGCGGCTCATGGGTCTGTTGGAGGCGGGAACGGAGCCGCTCTAATATGAATGTAAATGCATTGAATTGAATAAGATAAAGCAGTTTCTGCTTGCTCTCAAAGTAGTAGTACAGCCCCGACAGGGAGATACCCGTGGCACGGCTGATGTCGCGGATCGAGGCACCCTCAAACCCCTGTGCAGCAAACATCTGAGCCGAATGAAGGAGGATATGCTGGAGTTTGGCCTCTGAGTCGCGGGGGTGAGGAAAGGAACGATCCATGGGTTCTCGAACGTTCGTTCAACAAATCTATTCCCCCTCTTTCCTCCTGTCAAGATGGGATGAGAAGGGCGGTGAGCTTCGATTGCGGTAAGCTGCCTGATCGAGTTGCACCTTACGTGTGCAAGAACAGGAGAGCGACGAATGCAGGAAAACACGAATGTTGCTTCATTGGTGGAT
>JBAVHY010000076.1:0-4000 GCA_049686315.1 Candidatus Acidiferrum sp.
CATTTGGTGCTAAAGCCGCAGCAATTTCATCCACTCGCTGCGGCTTTTCTGGTACTTAACCCCAAGGTTCGGAAGACCTGAACAGGAAGGTTCGGAAATTTACGCCAAGGTTCGGAAATCGTTTCAATAAACTCATCATTTTATGGAAGAGAAGGGTCCCCTCACATGGCTTCTTCCCTGACTTTTTGGTATACTGTGTGCAAAGGAGCACAGGACGTTTTCCTGATGGTTTCCTCGTCGAGATTGGCCCTGTTTTTCGGAAAGTCGAGAGGAAGTGATGTTTTCATGGGTACGCAACCATCTTCCCCTTCACAGCGCACTGGAACGCCAGGACTCGATGTCTTCAAAATCGCGGGCAAATCCATCTCTGGGTTTCTCCATAGTTGGAAGACAGGTGATCAATATCTCGTTCGGATGCCTTACACGAGTCTGTTAGAAGCGCGATTAGCGCTCTTTTGTGAATATCACCCTCATGTGCAAAGCTTTCAGCGTGGGGATATGAGTTCAGCTTTTGCCAACGCATATAACGTTTACGCACCGCTCGGGACGCCTTACCGGATCTCCTACACGTATGAAGGTCAACCCCATAACTATTTACCGGATTTTGTCGGAACTCTCTGCGATGGTGGCTTGTTCATTGCAGAAGCCGGCCGTGAAGAGGAGAAAAGCCAGGGACAAGCGCTTGCCAAAGCTGAGGCAGCGCGACGGCTAGCGACACTCAAAAGAGGAGTCTATTGGATTGGGACGGACAAGAACCTCTCTGAGCGTCGCTATCAAAATCTCCTGCGTCTTCAAGCCTGCCGCCAGCCTTTCCCCACGTATGACGAGATTAAGGCCACTCTTCTCAACCAGTGGCCTTGGGGCAATTTTCGTAGCACGAGTGAGTTGGTCCGGCTCTTTGGAAGTCGCTGGTCCGAGGTGGAAGTCGAGGCGGCAGTTTGGAAGCTGATTGCAGACTTCGCCTCTGCAGGACGACTCCTTGTTGATTTAACAGAAGTCGACCTCGATCTGAATACCCCACTGGCTTTGCTTTCTCCTGAGGCCCCTCCCATCCTTCCAGATCCTCTTCCATCTGAGCTTCTGATCGCAGAAGTTCACCAAGCGAAGCCTCCCTGCGAAACACGTGATGATGGCGCCAGTGTTCTCTCGGAGAATTCGGCCATACCTGGGCCAACCTTTGACGCCTCTGCCTTAGAGACAGCAGAGCAGCAGGTGCATTTTCATCGCAATCTCAATGCGGTGAGAGCTGTCTTGGAGGGGAAAACACTGGGCCAAGTCTCCAACGCCTTCACTATGAGCGTCTCTACTCTTGGGCGACTCGTCCAACGCACCAAAGAATTGGGGCAAATCGCTTGTGTTCCTTACGGAACCTACCACCGCAATCGCCTCTTGCGTCCGGAATTTCAGCAGTTGATTCGCAAGCTCTACACCCATGCGATGCGTCCGACGGTTATGGCAGTCTATGAAGATGTCCGCCTCAAGCGCCTTGCCGAAGAACTGAGCGAGCAGGAGGGCCAACTAGTTCGACTTCCAACCTATCGACAGGTCTGGTCTTTTCTCAAAGAGATCTCTCAAGAGACGAAAGTAGTCCAGGCTCGTTCTGGACTGAAACATGCTCCTCATGAACGGATGTCGTCGCAGTCTTTCGTCCTCTCGATTTCTTCCCCAGCGCTCATCTGCCAAGTCGATGAGCATACGTTCGACCAACTCATCGTGGCATCAGATGGGACAGTTCTTACTCGCCGTGTTCACGGGGCGGTCCTCATTTGTGTGAAAACCGCAGCCATCTTGGGAGCCATTTTGTCACTCGATGTGCTCCGCGAAGAAGACTACATGCGGCTCGTTAAACAAACCCTTGAGCCGAAAGATCGCTTGACCGTGCTTTACGAGTGCAAACATCCTTGGCCCTGTTTTGGCAAACCGGCTGTCATCTTTCACGATCGGGGGAAGATCTTTACAAGTGCACGGGCAACTGCTGTGCTCGTTGATCGCCTTGGCATTACTACCCAGCAGGCTCCTGCTTATGCACCCTCAGCGAAAGGGACGGTGGAAGCCCTTTTTACCTGGATCACACGCAAGTTTTCCCATCGTCTCCCCGGAACGACCAAAGCGAAACCCTCGGATCGTGGAACATATGACAGTGCGAACGCAGCAGAAAAGGCGGGGATGACGTTCGATGTCTTGGAGAAACTGTTCATTCAAGCCATTGTCGATGGGTATATGCAAGAATGGGACAAACTTCGGCGGCAAACGAGAATTGCGTTGTGGGAAGATGCTGTCCACAAGCAAGGCCTTCCTCGCTGGATGGGATCTCAGGATGATCTCAAACTGTTGCTCATGAAAG
Source organism: Candidatus Acidiferrum sp. (assembly GCA_049686315.1). GTDB lineage: Bacteria > Acidobacteriota > Terriglobia > Acidiferrales > UBA7541 > Acidiferrum. The sequence goes on from JBAVHY010000076.1 coordinate 2,345, forward strand.
CCGTCAATCGCAAGAATCGCTCGACGGGGCGTTACGCGGTCAGGCAAGACTCACTTTCTTTTCTTGGGCGACAGTATGTCAGTCCAGGACTATTGAATCGCCTGCACGGACGAGAGATAGACATCTATTACGATCGGCGTGATATTTGCGTCATCTATCTCTTCTTGAACGGGGAGTTGGTTGGCGAGGCGTTCTGTACCGAGTTGATGGGAAAACGGATGAGCGTCTGGGAAGCAGATGCCCACAGGCAAGCCGACGCGAAAGGTGCCAAGATCGCCGCTGCTGAGAGCCTGCAAAATCGCCAGCGTATCCAAGAAGAGGCGCTCTCTGGGCGCAAGCTGCTGTCTCTGGAAACCAAACGGCTCGAACGAGCGCGACAATTCGATCTGCAACGTCAGGAGATCCATCCCGAAGCCGTTCAGGCCACGCTCCAGGCCTTGATCAGTCAGTCTGTTTCACCTCCTCCACCAATTCACCACTCAGGGTTGCTTCCCCCCGCCGTGCCTGAAGAGGATCCTCCAGGCATCGAGATTAAGCGTCTGAAAGTCAGGAAATGGAGGCCAGAAGATGACTGATCCGGAACTCGAGCCGCGTCCGCCATTTGTGGTCAACCGGGATTTTATCGAAACGGCCTTTGAACAGCGTTTTCAAGGGTGGCTGAGACATGGCTGGCAGAATAGAAGTTGGCATGTGATTGCAGCTCCTCCTGGAAGTGGAAAATCACGAGGCATTCATGATCTCGTGCGAAATTCGGGGGCAGATCTCGCGGCAATCGGCAGGACTCGACTCCCTGTGCTGGCTGTTCGTGCTCCGAAGAATGATTCGCGAGACCAAGGTTTAATCACCGCATTGGCCTCCTCCTTCCCGGTTCTCCCCTCCATGTCTGTGGCTTTCCGCCGTCTCTGGCTGGTCAAAATGCTCGCCTCGTCTCACGTAGAATGTCTCATCATTGATGACGCACAGGATTTGAACCTGCGTCATCTCGCATTTCTCAAAGAATTGACCGACAATCTTGCTGCTCCTCCCTATGAACGCCTCCTCGGCCTTGGCCTAGTCGCTGCCCATGGGAACAATGATGTGCCCTTTCGAGAGACCTTTGCCAGACCTGAAACCCTGTGGAAACAATTTCGTCAACGCATGGACACTCAAAACCCCTACATCATGATTCCTGGCCACACCGAAGAGGAACTGCGTCTTATCTTGGCAACCTTCGAGGATCTCTACCGCGATCAGTTCCCTGATCTTCAACTCCACCGCTGGACCAAGCCCATTTTCACTTGGCTGACGAACCCCCTTCTTGATCCTCATGCAACGGGGCGTGTCCTGATGGGGAACGTGACCAAGCTTGTGACCCTTGCCCTGCGGTGGGCGTATGAGCGAAGAGAGACCGATGTCAACGCCAAGCTTCTGGGAGAAGTGGCTGATCTCATGACCATTCGGCGCGATGAGATTACTCGCAGCGATGTGGTTCTCCCCGACTCCTCAGGAGAGAACCCACGACGAGAGGTCGGCTGATGCCACTGCTCGCTCTCGATTCTTCCGAACCTTCAGGTAAAAGTTTTTTACGCCAAGGTTCGGAAACACCACTATTTTACGCTCAATTTGTTCCGAACCTTCGTGTGAACTACCAGACATTGATCACACCAGACCCAAATG
>JBAVHY010000077.1:0-3231 GCA_049686315.1 Candidatus Acidiferrum sp.
GTTGAACGTAGAGCTGAGCGACTTCAGTGCCTGCGCGGGGGCCAGTGTTTTTGACGGAGAAGGTCGCCTGACGTTGTTTCTCGTCGACCTGCAAATTCGAGTAGGTATAGGTGGTGTAGGACAGGCCGAAGCCAAAGGGGAAGAGGGGCTGCTTATTTTCCGTGTCGAACCATTTGTAGCCGACTTTTGCTCCCTCTGGATATTGAACATCGAATGGCGGGAGTTTTTGCCCTTTCGCGCGTGCTTGCAGTTCTAAATCCATGCCCGGAATTTTGGGTTGCGGCAGGTCGGCTTCGGATTTGGGGAAGGTGACCGGGAGTTTACCGGAAGGATTGACGTCGCCAAAAAGAATACTGGAAATGGCCTGGGCTCCGCCGATGCCGGGATACCACGAGGCGAGCACGCTTTTCACGTCGTGAACCCAGGGCATGGAAACAGGATTACCGGTTTCCAGAACGACGACGGTGCGGGGATTCACGGCCGCAACCGCGTGCACCAAGGCGTCTTGATTGCCCGGAAGTGAAAGCGTTTCGGCGTCGCGTGCTTCGCACATGAACTGGTTCAGGAAAAGAATAACAACCTCGGAAGACTTCGCGAGAGCTGCAGCGGCGGCGAGGTCCTTTCCGTCGTTGTATTCAACTTTGGCATTGGGGATTTTTCTTCGAATGTATTTCAAAGGAGCCGAGGGAAAGTAGACCGGCTCTTGCCACGGAGAAACGCCCGGCTTGGGATCAATCGCGTTGCCGCCGGGGGAGTCGACTTGGGCCGAACCGCCGCCGGAAAGGACACCGACATCCGCGTGCCCGCCGATAACGGCGATGGATTTGACGCGCGCGGCTGACAAGGGCAGGAAGCCGTCCGCATTTTTCAGCAGCACAATGCTTTCTTCGGCAATTTGCTGGGAATCTTCCAGGCCGCGGAAGGGATCGACGACGCGGCGCGGCATGGGCGGATTATCAACGACGCCGACGGCAAACATGCTGCGCAGAATCCGGTGAACCATATCATCGAGGCGGGCGAGGGGAACTTCGCCGTTCTCCACGGCCTTTTTGAGAGGAGCGCCGAGGTAGTCATCGCCGGGCATTTCCATGTCGAGTCCGTTGAGGACGGCTTTGACGGTGCTGTGCGTGCCTGTCCAATCCGAGACAACCCAGCCCTTGAAGGCGAAATCCTTCTTGAGGACTTGGTTCAGAAGATAGTCGTTTTCGCAGGCGTAATCGCCATTGACCTTGTTATAGGAGCACATGACGGCGGCGGGCTGGGCAATGCCAATAGAAATTTGAAAGGCGAGCAGATCGCTTTCGCGAAGCGAGCGTTTGTCGAGAACGACATTGAGGATATCCCGGCCGGTCTCCTGATCATTCACCGCCAAATGTTTGATGTCGCCCATGACCTGCTGGGATTGAACACCTTTCATGAGTTGACCAACGATGGTGCCGGCGAGGACGGGATCTTCACCGGCATATTCGAAGGCGCGGCCGTTGCGCGGCTCGCGAATCAAATCCACTCCGCCACCGATCGACATATTGAAGCCCTGGTCGCGCAATTCTCTGCCGATGACCGAGCCGTATAAGAAGGCGGCGTCCTTATTCCAGGTTGCCGCCAGGCCGAGAGCCGAAGGCAAGAGCGTGGCGTAACGGCTTTGCAAGGCGGCCATGCGAACGCCGACGGCGGAATCGGCCTGGTTGATGTCTGGTATTCCTAGACGATCAATTCCCGGGACGAAGCCTGCTCCGAGATTTGAGCGCGGGGGTATATACGAACCTTCGGTTAAGGCGCCCCACCCGGTGCCGTGGACGAGTTGAATCTTTTCGTCGAGGGTCATTTGCTGAAGGACGAGATCAGCGCGCTGATCAGGAGGGAGGGTCTTATTCATCCAGGGGAAGGAAGATGTATTGGACTGGCCAGAAGAATGCGACGAATGCGGCCGAAACGCGATGGTCAAGAGTGCGATGACGCCAAAAACAAGCACCAACAGTCTGACTAGCTTGGCAATCTTCATGAAGCTCCTTTTTTCAGGTTTTCCGCAAAGGGTACCTTGCAACCTGAACACAACAAAGCCGACAGCCGAAGGATATTGCTCAGGGAACGATGATGCGCGATTCCTCGCGTTTAAGTTCCTGGGCGCCGGGGAATTGGCCGCGCAGGAACTCGATGAACCGTCGGGAACGCGGACGGCCATTCGTGCGGAGCAAACCCATCCGGAAGAGAAAAACCAACAACTGGAAAATTTCGGAATCTTTCACGGAGCCGAAAGAAGGCTGCGCGGCGTTCTGCTTAGCTTCCGTTAGAAAGGCGGAAAGAGCGTCATAAAGTTCGTGCTGGAGGTGCGCGGAGGGCGGCTGCTCATAGACGATCCCGGAAACGAGTGTTTTGTAGGTGTCTGCGAGAGCGCGGATGGCTGCAAGGACATCGGGATCGGAGGTCGAGGCTTGCGTGGCGCAGAATTTAGCGATGGTGAAGGCGATCGCGGACAGGAAACGGCCATGGGCCTGAATGGTGTCGGAGGTGACACGGGCGTCCAAAAGGGGAGTATCCGCGGGGAGGGAGCGCGGATGCCGGTCTTCGTAACGGTGCGCCGAAAGAAGATAGCCGCAGTCCGCAGGGCAGTCGATGGAGAGTTCCCGTTCCGTGCCACAGCACACGGCGCAGATTTTTTCCGCTTTCGCCGGACAAAACCGCCCCGGTTTGCGCTTCTGACAAATTGGACAAGACACGAATGGGCCCCTGAAGAACGGCAGGAATTCAGGATATCACGCCATGATGACTTTGTTGTGGAAGCGCCGCGCGGCGATGACGAGCAACAGAGTGCCCATCATGAACAAGGCGAGTGCGTCGGTCCAAAGATGAATCCAACTGGCGCCACGAAGAATGATGCCGCGGGTGATGTTGATGAAATAAGTGGCGGGAATGAAAAAGCTGAGGGCGTAGCAGAACTTCGGCATGGTTTCCCGCGGGAAAATATAGCCGGAGAAAAAAACGCTGGGAAGGATGGTGAGAAAAGCGAGCTGCATGGCTTGCGCCTGTGTGCCTGCTTTGCTGGAGATGAGAATGCCGAGAGAAAGTGAAACAAATAAATAGGGAAGAGAGAGGAAGGCGAGGAGAAGGACGCTTCCGTGAATGGGAACAAGGAAGATGAAGCGCATGAAGATGAGCAGCATGCAGAGCTCAAAGAACCCGATGACAAGATAAGGAAGGAGCTTCCCCAGAAGGAGTCCCATGGGGCGGACC
>JBAVHY010000078.1:0-4943 GCA_049686315.1 Candidatus Acidiferrum sp.
GATCAGCGGCCTTCCCGACGCACACCCCAGGCTGCTTCGCCAAGGAGCTTTGAGCCTGCTGCTTCGTCTCGCATAGAGGTGGAGGGACTTCCGGCGCAGTCTCTGCAGGCTGCTCCGGTAGAAAGCGCGCCTGAGACGGTTGCCGCACCAAGCCTTCGCGGCCGTTACGGTGATCCGGGACTGGCTTCGCGGCTAACGCAATTAGAGATGAACTTCCGACGCCTGGTGGCGAGTGCTCCCGCGACATTGGATACGGCGGACAAGGCGCCCGCGGGTCCGGGAGTTTGGGTGCTGACGGACTCTGACTTGACTACTTACTATTACGTGGAATCCTGCCAGACTCTGCGAGTCGCCATTCCCAATCTGCTACGCAGCGGTGCCGGGCGGCGCGGGGAATCGATCCGGCCGCAGCTGGCGGATTACCTCGGGATCCCGGAATCGAGGGTCGCCAAGTACCTGGCCGACCATTGCGTAGTACGCTGGCTGCAAATGGATGAGGACGCCTCACATTTCGCACATTTCCTGATCGCTGTGCTGCACCCGGCCCTGAACGAGTAGACAAGCGGTGGGTGCAGTAAAGAAGCAGGTTTGCCCCCCCCGTCTGACAATAAACCCCTTATCCTTCTTCAACTTAGCGCGCCATTCACTGACTCCCGGCGCCGTTTAACCCCTATTTTCGACCATTCGCCACATCCTACTGGCTTCTCTTTCGTCTGCTCTGCAAACTGTATGAAGCCAACGATTTGAGGGGCCGCCTTGTGGCGGTGCTACTTAATGGGAGCCTTGGGGGCTGTTCCAAATCAGGACAGGCTCATTTTGGCGTTTGGGGAATCCCAAAGTTCAGATTAGATCGAACCTTCGAAAGTGAGGCAGCCGCAGTATGCCTAATTCTATCTCTACGCAAGTTTTCCGGTCACTCGACTGGCTAGTTTGCAAGACGGCGGGTATCACCTTCGACACCATTCAGTACTTCAACAAACGCAATCCCAACCCGTCTCCTATTCCGCAATGGTCCGATAAGCCGCTACTGAAGTCCTGGGAAAAGACCAAGCCGACGCTTGGCTTCCCGCGGCAGACAGACTCGCTCTGCCCGGCCTGCGTACAGGAAGCACGCAAAGCGATCATTGGCGGCGAGAAGGATTGGCGCGACCTGATGAATGAAAAGGTCGGCGAAATTAAGGCGCAGATTGTGGAGCGCGACGGTCAGGTGTGGATGGTGAAGGACTGCCCGCAGCATGGCCACTACGAAGATTTGATGGCCGTGGATTCCACTTTCCTGAAGTGGATAGAAAGCCAGTTTCCCGGGCGCGATATCCCGGCGCACAACGATGAAGGGCTGCATAAGCACGGGTCATCGAATGTGCGCTACGGGCGAGGCTCGGTTCTGACGGTGGACCTGACCAACCGGTGCAACATGATGTGCGATCCGTGTTTCATGGACGCCAACCAGGTGGGTTACGTGCACGAATTGAGCTGGGACGAGATCGTGGAGATTCTGGACAATGCGGTAAAGATCAAGCCGCGGCGCCAGATGTCCGTACAGTTTAGCGGCGGCGAGCCAACCATGAGCCCGCACTTCTTCGACGCCATCCGGTATGCGCGGAAGGTTGGGTATAACTCGGTGCAGGCGGCGACCAACGGCATTGAGTTTGCCAAGAGCAAGGAGTTTTCGAAGAAGGCGTTCGAAGCGGGCCTGCGGTACGCGTACCTGCAATTCGACGGTATAGGTAACGACGCGAACAGTCACCGGCAGATCGGCAACTTGTTCGACGTGAAATTGCGGGCGATCGAGAACCTGCACGAGGCGGGTATTGAAATCGTGCTGGTGGTAACCATCGTGAACAACGTGAACAACGACCAGGTGGGCTCGGTGGTTAAGTTCGCGATGGAGAACCCCAAGAAAATAGCGTTTATCAGCTTCCAGCCGGTTTCCTTCACGGGGCGCGATGAAGACATCACGCCGGAGCGGAGGCTGAGGCAGAGGTACACCCTGTCGCATCTTGCGAAGGACGTTAGCCAGCAGGTGGGCAAGATCGAGCCGACGCGCGATTGGTTCCCGATCTCGTTTATCAGCACGTTTGCCGGGTTTGCCGATATGGTGAAGGGCAATGAATCCCACTGGGGTTCACTCTCCTGCGGCTGCCACCCGAACTGCGGCGTGTGCATAGCGATCATGATCAACAAGGAGACCAAGGAATGGGCTCCGGTGCCACGCTTCCTGGACGCTCAGCAGCTCACCAAGGATGTCACTGCCATTACGGATGCATCTCGGGGCAAGAGCTTTTCTAACTTCATGATGGCCATGGCGCTGCTGAAGAATTATCACGCGTTTGAGGGGCCGAAGGGCTTGAAGCTGTGGGACCTGTTCAAGAAGTTTGACAAGACCTGGGCGCTCACCAAGGGCGCGACCAGCAGGTACGGCAAAACTTCTCCGGAACGCACCTATGAAGATGCCATGAAGCGCCGCGCGCAGGATCCGTGGAACTTCCTGTTCATCGCCGGCATGTGGTTCCAGGATTTGTTCAACTACGACTTCCGCCGCACGGAGATGTGCATTATCCCCTACGGCACGCAGCAGGGGGAAATCAGCTTCTGCGCGTACAACACCGGCATCGGCTGGCGTAACATCATCGAGAACATGCACAAGAATGCGACCGTCGCCGAGTGGTACAAGCAGCACGGCAAGCACGAGATTTATGCCAAGGGGAAAAACGTCAGCCTGCAATCTTACGAGCATTCGCTGGTGATTGACGAGGAGGACGCCGCCCGCGTGCGCCATATCGAGCATGACATTCCGCTGACAGCCGCAGAGGAGAACCGCATACGGCGCAAGAAGGCGCTTGAAGAGCAGGCCAAGGTTCGGGCTATTTACGAAGAGCTGGTTCTGAAGAAGCCTCAGGCGACGGTTGTGCAGATCGGCACCGTCAGCGATATCGCCAAAGCGGTTCCGGCGAACTTCACCAAGCCGGTCACGATCGTACCTGCGAATGGCAATGGCAACGGGCACTCGAACGGGAACGGCGCATCCACATCGAAACACGCTGAAAAGACTGCAGAAGCAGTCGCCGGCGACTAACGAAGCGGACTGGATTCGCATTCGCGAACGGCCCTGACTCGTTCAGGGCCGTTTCCATCTTTGCGCTAGTTTTGAACTTGGGAGAATTAGCGTGAGCAAGCTGGAAAAGCGCGTAGCGCTCGTGACCGGAGCGAGTCGGGGAATCGGCAAGGCAATTGCCCTGGCACTGGCTGAGGCTGGTTGTCAGATCGTTGTGAATTACAAAACCGAGCAAGCCGCAGCTCAGAAAGTCGCTAAAGCCGTCCGGAACATCGGCCCTGGCTGCACAGTGGTCCAAGCTGATGTTTCCTTGCCAACGGGAGTCGAACATCTCATGGGCGAAGCCGAGGCCACATTCGGCCAAGTCGATATTCTGGTCAACAATGCCGGAATCGCAGTGTCTAAGGCCATTCAAGATGTTTCGCTCCCGGATTGGGACCACACTCTCCGCGTGAATCTTACCTCCGCGTTTATGTTGATTCAGCGAGTTCTCCCCAATATGGAAGCAAGGCACTGGGGCCGCATCATCAATCTATCGTCAGTTGCGGCGCAGAATGGCGGAGTGATTGGCCCCCATTATGCAGCATCGAAGGCAGGATTGATCGGCCTGACGCACTCCTACGCTTCGCTATTTGCCAAAGAGGGCATCACTGTGAACGCAATTGCTCCGGCACTAATCGAGACGGACATGGTCACTGGCAATCCAAACGCGTCCGCGGCGCGCATTCCCATGGGGAAGTTTGGAAAGCCGGAGGAGGTCGCTCGTGTAGCCGTACTTCTTGCGGAAAGTGACTACATTACCGGCCAGACCGTCAGCGTGAATGGCGGCTGGTACATGACTTGAGGGTCCTGCGGTATACTTAGAGTTCGCGCCGTTACGCTAGTTCCGGCGTGCCCTGGAGAGGCTTTCAACATGCCGATTTACGAATACATCTGCGATAGCTGTAACGAGCGCTTTGAGAAGATTGTCATCAATAAGCAGCAGGAGATTTCCTGCCCGAAATGCTCGAGCAAAAAGGCGACGATTCAGGTTTCGGTGTTCGCGACGGCTGGCTCCGGCTCCTCGACTCCCTCCGGAGGCTTCTCTGGTGGCGGGGGTGGCTGCTGCGGCGGTGGTTGTAGCTGTCACTAGCTTCAAATAAATCGCTCCACAATGCTCATCAGTCATTCCTCCATGCTGCTGTTTGTAGCCGGCGCCGCCATTCTGCTGGTGATACCAGGCCCAGCGGTGACCTATGTCGTGAGCCGCAGCATTGCGCACGGACGTGCCGCAGGTCTTGTTTCCGTGCTGGGGATAAGCGCGGGAACACTTTGCCACGTCCTGGCTGCGACCTTCGGATTGTCCGCCTTGCTGGTTTCCTCTGCGCACGCGTTTCTGTTCGCAAAGTATATTGGGGCCGCGTATCTCATCTATTTGGGTATTCGCACCTTGCGGCGCGAAGATACGCAGTGGGTGGAGTCTGGAAGGGATGAAGGGCGCTTGGCGCGAATTTTTGGTGAGGGCATGCTTGTCAACGTATTGAATCCGAAAACGGCGCTTTTCTTTCTTGCCTTTCTACCGCAGTTCGTAGATCCGAGGCGAGGGCACACCACTTTGCAAATTCTAGAATTGGGAATCCTGTTCGTGGTGATGAGTTGGGTCAGCGACTCCGTGTACGCGTTGGTGGCCGGTACGGCGGCCGAACATATCCGCGCAAACGCCCGGCTGCGCCGCGTGCAGCGCAATCTTTCCGGAGGAGCGTTGATCGCATTGGGCCTCACATGCGCTTTCTCAGGGGCAAAAACAAAGTAAGTCAGCAACGGCAGAAAAGAAGAGTGAGTCGGAACAGAGGAGACTCCGCCCTCAGGGGCTAAAGCCGGTTTGAATTTGTGGCAGTCAGGGCACGGC
>JBAVHY010000079.1:0-13980 GCA_049686315.1 Candidatus Acidiferrum sp.
GTATCGCGTCGGGTAAACCCAGACCATAAATCCGCCAACGTCCCTGGGGAGGAACAGGCGCGGGCGCATAATCGAAGTATTCGTCTTCCGTTTCAAGGAAGCGGTAGTAAATCTCATAAAGCTGATCAATGAAGACCTGCTGGGGCGTATCCAGTCCATTGGGCACCGCATCCGTCCCAAAAAGTATTCGATCCTGATATTTCTCGAAGAACTTTCTGGCCATGCGCGGTTGGCGACCGAGCTCCCCAATCCGCGCCCCCAGTTCCACATACATATTGGGGAAGCGGTCCATGCATTCGCCTACGTAAGGAAGATTCTCGGCATCATTGCCCACGTGGAGGGCAATGAATTGGGTCTTTGGGTGGCGGGCCAGAACGCGGTTGCGCGCCTCCAGCAGTTCCTGGTTACTGGGAAAATCGCCGCCAGAAAAGGACCAATCCGGATGGTTATTCAATTCCTCGAAGCGTTCATTGAAACGATCGATGGGAAGAAAAAAGGCCTCCGGGTCTGAAACGTGAATCGCTACCGGCATGCCAAGCGATCCGCACGTTTCCCACATGGCGTCGAAGCGCGGATCATCAATTTTTACCAAAGGACCCTTGGAGATTTCCGCGCGAAGGTAAAGACCCAGTGTCTTGAGTATTTTAAGTCCGCGCGCGCCCGCCTGATGAGCCCGAACAATCTCATCGGCCTGAAATTGGCTGTAACCCGGCTGATTCGTGCGTTCCCACCACGGTTCCGTGAAAGTTAGGAAGCGCTCGGGATAGGGCAGCTGATACTTTTGGATTGCTTCGTTTAATCCTTTGCCAACTCCGCCAGTCAAGTTCACCAGCACACGAAGGTTTTTCCTGTCCATTAGTGGCAGCAACGCTTCCGCGGGCGCCAAATACTTCATCGCTTCGCCTACGCCAACTCCGTTGACTGCCTTGGCGGTGACAGAGAGGTGGGTATGAATGTCAATGACCGGATAACGGGCGCGGGGCACCTTATTCTCAGGGACGTGCAACATGCTGCGCGGTTGGAACTCCGCAAGCTGCAGCGGTTTCTTCGCACTCTCGGGCACCACAGGCGGCAAGCTTATCGAGGTCGGCGGTATTCTGCTGGCAACCAAGAGCGTCCCCATCGCCTCTAACCAGCGTCTGCGGTCTACTCCATCCATAAATCCTCCGATCCCGCTTGATCGTCTCGCCGCGCCCTTTTTGTTCGATTCTTCTGTACCGGCTAGTTTCTGGTGGCAGTGCGACCTTGGGAGCAGAACAAAACACTTGGCCTAGTGAATGTAAGCTCCCGATGGCAGCAAATACTGGATTGGCCAGGTTTCGCGTTTCTGCTCAACAATTTCAGACCATTTCAAGACATTGCCGCCGGGCAAAGGCAAGAGCTCGATGGCGGGCAGCGTCTCGGCAATAGCGCTGGCGAGTGTGTAGGCATCACCTGGGGCGGCGACAGCAACTACGTTAGCGCCCAGCTTCTGGCGTGCGAATCGACTAGCGATTTCTGCGTCCTCAATCATTTGCAGAAAATACGGCCTGCCGATCAGCAGAGAGTTGTAAACATAGTTTGCCAAGACGCCTGAAATGGAATTGACATACGCATGGTCAAAATCCATCGTACCCAACGCCGGGTCATCCGGGGAGACCGCTGTGTATGGCATGCGAGTCTCGCCAAGGCCCCGGAAATCAAACGACACAATATCGTAACCTTCATCCACGCGTTTTTTGATTTCGGGCCAGTCTTCCGGGCCGGCTTTCCCCTCGCCCCGGAACCATAACAGTACTTTTCGCTTTTCCGCGGGGGGCTTGTGAATGTGGAGCAGGGGCATTTCAAGTACCCTGCTATGGCGGAGCATGTAACGGTCAATCGACACGCCGTCTGAAGTTGAGCTCCCAACGGCCTGCCAGGTTATCTGATCTCTCCCGGAGAGGACTCCCGTATATTCGCTCACGCGCCACTCTTTCACTCCGCTATATTTTTCGCCGTAATATTCACTCGCGAGGCTGCGTCCCGCCCCACTTTTGCGCTCGTCGTAATACTCCTTGATCGACTCCATCAAAGATGTTGTTTCGCTGTAATCCAGCGCAACCTGCCCTGTTCGTGTGCACTGGGAAGCTGCATTCGTGAGTTCCTTCACGGGAGGGAGTCCGTGTCGCGGCGGCATGTGATTGAAATGGTCGAGAAAGTCGAGCGCAGCTTCCTGATTGTCCGATGAGAATTCGTGTGCGTGATACCCTTCCACCATCGCAAACCGGTCGGCGTCGCCGAAACGTTCGTACAGCCGTCGCACTTCACGGAAGCTCTTGCGCGCGCCTTCGATAGGGAAAAAATCGAGCACCGCCGCAGCGACCATGACTGGCCGAGGGTACATCAGCAACAGCAGTCCGGGATGGTCCACACCATTTGAAATCATGGCAAACAAATCCTGCTCGGGATCGCTGTCCGGGTCGACAAATATTCGGTTGGAAATCCGCATCGGCAATGCGCTGATATAACACGAAGGCACGGCAACTTTTATGCGCTCATCGAGAGCGGCAATCAGGGCCGCCTGGAAGCCACCCCCGCTCGTTCCGGTGATGCTGATTCGCTCGGCGTCCACTTCCGGACGAGTGAGCAGATAATCGACCGCGCGAATGCCATCCCATATTTCCCATCTGGCGAGGTTTGCTCCGGCGAGATAGGCAAGGTTCCCCAACACCGCGTGTTCACCACAGACCAGGTTATAGCGGCTCTTGCCAGCGGACGCATCCCAGAACTGGCTGCGTTCCCCCTGTCCAACGGGATCCCAGGAGATCACCACATACCCTCGCCCCGCCAATCTCTGACTCAGCGCCTGATAGTGAGATTTTCCATCGGGTGCGTGCCCCGCTGGAACGAGCACGGCAGGATGCTTCGTGGAGCGATCATCCGGCAGATAAACGAGCGCTGTGACATAAACTCCTGGCAAACTTTGAAAGATCAGTTTTTCGACAGAGAATCCTTCCATCTGAATTCTGCCGGTGATGCGCGCGTGCAGTTCCGTTTTGACGGCCGGCAATCCGCCGATCATTTGCAGCAGCTTTTGCCGCAGCTCTTCCTGCGTCTTTAGCAAATCTCCCTGGTCGCGAATGGCGCCCCAGGCTTTTTGGCGTTCCTCGTCTTCGCGCCACGCTTGCTCGGCTTGATACTGCAGCAATGGAGTTATGCGTGGTCCCGGCGACAACGGCGTTTCACGAACCCGGAAAGACTGCGGCGGCGGTGGCTCGTCCGCTGCGAGCGCGCACCACGCAAGAGCGCCAGCCAGCATGGCCGTGATGCAGGGCCGGATCATCGCTCCTCGACTGCACTGCGGTGTGAAATAAACCACTGCGTTTTCACCGTGAGCGACCCCATGCCATACCAGCCGTCGTCTTGCCGGCCCTCAATAGCGAATCGAATAGCGGGCTGTTCTGTTCTTGGATCCAGCATCGCGACGCGGACTTCGTAAGTGCCTTCGGCCAGATTTTCCGGAACATACAAAGTGCCGTCGAACACCGCGTCTCCGGGAAACCATTTACGAACGTCCACGGGGATTCGAATGATGGTTGCGGACTTGGAAGATCGCAGTTCAACGGCCAGCGAGAATTCCCTGTAAATGGGAGCGACTCCCGCGTTCAACCACCACATGTGAATCGGCATCATCGACCCGGCGATGACGGTTTTTGGAAATTCGAATCGCCGCAAGATGAAGCGGTATCCCACCTTTTTCTGGAAGCTATCGAATTGACTTTTCCATTCGGCCGGAATCGGTGAGGACTTTATATTCACCGAACTCACATGCCAGCGGAGAGCTTGCTCGAGGATATAATCGACGTCGTAGCCTTTCTCCTTCCAGCCCGCAACCGTAAAACAAACCTCCAGCGAGACCGGACTGCGTTGCCAAACATCCTGTATCCCGGCTCGCACGACTTGCTGCGGATAAATTTCCAGCATTTCCGCCGGGAAATATTCATTTTCCGAATTCGTGCGCATGTCCCCCAGACAATCGAGCCGCCATCCCGCGCCATGTTGCGTGCCATAGGTGAGCGCCTGCTGCTCATCAAAATTCATCAGCAGCGGCGTGCGCTGAAAGGCATTCAGCCAAATATCAATCAGGTCTTTTTGATATGGAAATGGCGGCATGTAGGGGCTCCAGCCCTCTCCCCAATAGCCCACGGAAGAAATATCCACGCTGTCCAAATAGGGGTTCCCGTCGTACCGTTTTCCTGCTTGAGCGACAAGCTCCCCCCAGTATTTCAGGAAAAGCGGGTCGCTAAAATCCGGTTGCCAGATTTCCGCGTCCTTGTCTGCAGGTTTGTTGGCGCGCCTGGCGCCAGAGTCTCGATACCAGTCAGGGAGCGGATCCTGGTTGGAGTATGGCATCAGGCGAATGGCAAGAGTTTGTCCATGGGCTCGAGCTTCTTCCAATGCGAGATCTACAATCTCCCAATGAAACTTGCCAGGTTCCGTCTCCAGCACATTCCAGTACCACCGGCAATACGAGATAGAGGTTTCTGGAAAATCCGGCTTCGCGGGCGCTTGCGGCAGTTTTGTAACGGGCCCAACCTCAGACCACTTCAAGGGAGGATTCGTCGCCTGGCCATTGAATCTTTGAAAAGTCGTAATGCCCATTCCGGGATTTACCAGAACGTCGTGAATTTCCTTCGGCCGCACAACAACGATATTCGATTGGGCGATTCCCGGCGTTGCTGTTACCAGCGATACGAGAATCCATGTGCAACTGATTCCGGCAATCGCGTTCGATCGCGAGGAGGGTCGTCCGTGGAATCTAAAATTGTTCTTCGATGAAAACATCGCGATTTCTCCAATCCCGGCGCGCGGCGGCCCTTGCTGGAAACAGATTCTCGATTCGTCAAAAGCCCGCTCGTTCACCTAGCAGGTGCAGAGTACTTGCTTCCCAGTCCGGCAGGCCGCATAGATGGCTTCCACCAGGGCCAAGCTACGGCGCCCCTCGACTCCGCTGCAGGGCGGGTTTGTGTTTGCCTGAATGGACTTGAGGAATTCCTCGAGAACGGCTTGGTGTCCCCGCACGTCACTGACGACCGGGGAGAACGCGCTGGGGTTATGGTCTGCTCCCCCGCCCTGCAGCAAGTCAATGGATGGTTTTCGCAGGTCCGCGGCGAGCAGTCGATCCTGCTCGATGATCACGGTCCCTTCGGAACCGGTGAGTTCGAGGCGGCGCGGATATCCCGGATAAGACGCGGTAGTAGCCTGCAGCACTCCAAGCGCCCCATTCGCAAAATGGAGGAGCGCGACTAGCGTGTCCTCCACCTCGATTGCATGCAACGCTGTCTTAGTGCCGGCTTGGACACTCACGACATCGCCGAACAACCACAACAGCAGATCTACCGTGTGTATCCCCTGATTGATCAGTGCTCCACCCCCGTCGAAAGCCCAGGTTCCCCGCCAACGGGAATTTGCATAGTATTCCGGATGACGGTACCACTTCACTCGCGCATCCGCCAGAATCGGCTTCCCCAGCACACCCGAGCCCAACGCTTCTTTCACACGCACAATGTCCGGCTTACAACGATCTTGAAAGAAAACTCCCAGTTTCACGCCTGCCTTATCGGCCTCCGAGATGAGGGCATCGGCGCGCTCGGTTGTGATGTCGATTGGTTTTTCGGTGAGGACGTGCAGGCCGCGTCGCGCGGCGGCGATGCCTTGGGTGGCGTGCAACGAGGAAGGACTGCCAATCGCCACCAGATCCATGGGATGGTGAGCGAGAAAGTGATCGAAGTCGATGTAAGCCTTCCCGCCATACTCGCCGCACAGCCGGCTGACCTTCTCCGTGTTCGCTCCATAGATAGCGGCAATCTCAACTCCCGGCACGGCACACGCGGCGCGCGCGTGCGTTTCGGTAATGTTTCCGCCGCCGATGAGTCCGATATACGTTGTCATTAGCGCGTTAAGGTTTTTCGCAAGAGCGCATCTGTTTAACGATCAAAGCAACTTACTCGAGCCGATCTGGCCCCGTCATTATCAGCGAGGGCTTACGCTGTTTCAAGGCTTGGAGAATTCAGCTGAATTCAACTAAGGCTTCAGCCATGCTTCCCGGCCCTCGCGCACAAACTCATCGTCATTCAGTTCGGGATATGCCAGATAAACTCTGTCAATCTCTTCTCGTTGCCCGGGGCTGAGAGTTTCGTTGGGATTCAAGCACCAAATGCCTTCGAGCAAACCTTGCCTTCGCAAGACTTCATGCAGACCGGCAATGCAGCCCGCGAAATGGTTTGCCACGTCGAAAAATGCCGCATTGCAATCTGTAACCTCCACGTTCCTCCGCAAAAGGCTCTTCGGAACCGGGTGGGCTGCGAGCGCCACGGTGTGGCATTGCTTCAGTAGTTCAACCGCGCGCCTGGTCCAAACAGCCCAATGGCCCAGCAAGCCGCCCACGATTCGACACTCGCGGAGCTGTCCATCGATGGTAAAGACATAGGGGGTGACAAGATCCATGACGGTGTTGTCGTCATTTCCAGTGTACAAGGAGATGTCGCGGCCCGATTCCGCGACGGCCCGCACCACATCAAGCGTATGGTAGCGGTTGAAGGGCGCAATCTTGATTGCAACCACGTTCTCAATCTCCGAAAATTGCCGCCAAAATTTGTACGGAAGAACGCGACCGCCCACGGCTGGCTGCAGATAGAAACCAATAATCGGCAAGATATCAGCGATCCGGCGGCAGTGGGCGATGAGCGCCTGGTCATCCAGATCTTGGACCGCTGCCAGGCTCAACAGCCCGGCACTGTATCTCAATTCCTTGAGCAGTTCAGCCTCTCGTACTGCTTGCGGAGTTTCTCCGCAGATGCCACCCACGCGGAGCAGCGGATCAGCTCGAAATCGGTCGGCGCGGTCCATCTCCTCCGCGGCCAATCGCAAAACAGGTTCAAACAGCCCGAATCGTGGATCTCGGATCGCAAACTGCGTAGTGTGCACGCCGACGGCCAGGCCACCCGCTCCGGCAGCAATATAATAACGAGTAAGAGCCCTCTGCCGGCGCTCATCCAACCGCCGGTCTGAATTTAGAACAAGCGGGTGCGCGGGAATCACCGTACCGTTCTTCAAAATCTGTTGAATCCTGGTGTCCAGCTTTTGGACCATCTGTATCCTGGCCTCCAGATGATGGTGTGTCTCAGAAGCGGCCCGCACGTTCCTCAAAGTGAGTAGGCTTGGCCAATGTAGTTCCGCCCTTGGCGACCCAGTTCGCAATCCAGTCCATAATTTGCTGCACGCTCACGCGGGGTCGGCCGAACAGCTGATATGCTTTTTGCGCATTGCTCAGAAGAGCGTCGCTCGATTCTTCACCCGCGAAGTGAACCCGCCTTTTCAGTCTTATCCCAAATTCCTCGGCGACCCAACGCACACTGAGCATTTCCGGACCGGTAATATTGATTACATTTGGAGGCACTGTCGTGCAACAAAGCGACTGCAGGCTCATGGCCGCAGCATCGCCCTGCCAGATGGTGTTCAAATAGCCCATCGACAGCGGCACCGCCCGCCCTTCGTTCACGCGGAGCGCAATGTCCAAGAGCACGCCATAGCGAAGTTCGGCGGCATAATTCAGGCGGAGAATCGTCATCTTCGTATCGTTCGTGCGGCTGAAGTGCTCAAACATGCGCTCACGCCCGACACAACTCATCGCGTATTCACCCGAGGGATTCAGGGATTCTCCCTCGAGCGATCCACCGCTTGAAACCGGTGAAAGCCCGTAGACATTGCCCGTCGAAAACACCGCGATCCTGCTGGGGCGATATCGATCCGCGATAAGCCCCGGAAGAAAGGTGTTTACGGCCCAAGTCCGCGATTCTTGCCCCGTGCTTCCAAATTTCATTCCCGCCATGAAAACGACATTGGCGGCGTCGGGGAGCTCCGCGAGCGACCTGGGATTTAGCAAATCGCAACGCACGGTCTCGATACCCCAAGCATGCAGTTGACGCTCCAGCGATGGAGATGAAAATCGGGACACGCCAATGATGCGACGCTTCACCCCAGCGATTTCGGAAGCTTTCTTGGCCATGCGAGCAAGCGTCGGCCCCATTTTCCCGCCCACGCCCGGCACGACAATATCCCCGTCAAGGGCGCCCATGGCGTGGATTACGCCATCGCTGGGTTCGCTTAGCAACTCTTCCAGTTGAGCTACATCTTGAATGGAGGTCCTATCACTCGACATGTTGAAAACTTTTCCCGATCCCGTGTTTGCGGCCACAAACTGCCGCGTGATTGTACTTGAATTTATTACCAGCAGTCTTGAAGTTTCGGATATGCTCCTCCGCAGTTCACAGTTCTTTCAGGAATTTTGAGCATGCGCCTTCGGACCATGTCAGAACGGGATGTTCCCGCGGGCCTGCGCCTGAATAATCTTGCGGGATGGAATCAGACCGCCGCCGATTGGCATCGCTTTCTCCGCGCAAGTCCGGATGGATGCTTCGTCGCTGAGATTGACACGCGCGTGTGCGGCACGGCCACGACGATTTGCTACCAGGACCGCTTTGCATGGATTGGAATGGTTTTGGTGGATCCCGAGTATCGAAAACGGGGAATTGGAACACAACTGCTGAAAAGGACCATTGAGTATCTCGATCATAGACGAATACCTACGATGAAGCTCGATGCTACTCCCCAGGGACAGCCGCTTTACGAAAAACTGGGATTTGTAACCGAGTATGAGATTCAGCGATGGATTCTGAAGAGACCGGCAGATACAGCCGGGCGGAACGCAAAATCCAGCCCTTTTCCGCTGAACGAAGCCCAGCTTGTATCCATACTTGGAGCGGATCAGATTGTCTTCGGCGCTGATCGTGGTTTCTTGCTCCGCTCACTCCACGACGAGTTTCCAGAATTCGCGATGGGTGCTTGGGACAATGGCACGCCGCAAGGTTATGCTTTTGGGCGCCGGGGCAATTTCGCCGATCACCTCGGCCCCTGGATGGCAAGGAACTGGGCAGCGGCGGAGGAACTTCTGAATGAATTCTTAAAGCGTTCTGCGCGTGCGACTCTCGTGGTGGACTGCTTGACTGCCAATCCCCTGGCAATTAAATTGCTGCTCGCCTGTGGCTTTGTTCATTCTCGCGCCCTGATGCGCATGCACCGCGGCCCGAATGCTCATCCCGGCAAATCTGACTCTCTTTGCGCGATTGCAGGCCCGGAATTTGGGTGAATCTGCCCTACGCAAATCAGGCACTCGCAACCGCTTCTAAAACGAACGCGAACCCAGGAGATTGATGACCCTTCGTCTATCGGACCATCCGGCAAATCGCATTTATTACGGCTGGTGGATTGTTGTTGCCGCCTTCCTGAATCTCTTCTTTGCCGTCGGAATCATATTCTATGGATTCCCAGTCTTTTATCCGTACTTCGTTGAGTCCCTCGGTTTCACCAGGGCTCAGGTGACGCAGGGCTTTCTTCTCGGATTTCTTCTCGCTGGCCTGCCCTTTGGAATTCTTGCGGGAACCCTGATCGATAGAATAGGAGCGCGGTTTATTATTCTCGCCGGAGTCGGGCTAGTCGGGATCGCACTCCTTCTCATGGGTTCGATGACCCAGTTCTGGCAATTTGAACTTCTCTGCATCGTGGAAGTTGTGGGGTACGTCCTGGCAGGACCGATAGCCAACCAGGTTTTGATAGCACGTTGGTTTTCCCGGCGGCGTGGCCAGGCAATGGGTTATGCCTACCTTGGCCTGGGTTTGGGAGGAGTGGTTGCGCCACTGTTGGTCAATACCCTCGCACGGAGTTTGGGGTGGCGCCACGCTCTGGAGTCTATGGGCGCAATGATCCTCGTTGTGCTATTTCCAGTGGGGATCTGGGTGACACGCTCCGCCCCCGAAGAACTGGGGCTCGCTCCCGAAGCCTTGGAAAAGGCCGTTCCGCCGCAAAAGGATTTTCCAGTTCTGGATTCCCTGCCCATCAGCGTCTCTCAGGCCGTCCGCTCATCCGCTTTCTGGTTCATTCTCGCTGGATCAACCTTGGTCATCGGAGCTGTCGGAGCCGTGGTTCAACACTTCATCCTGTTTCTGAAAGATGCAGGCTATTCGGCGACGGCCGCCGCCCGGTTCTCGACGATTCTGCTCTCATCAAGCCTGGGAGGCCGCGTGATTGTCGGCTATCTCGCTGACCGTCTTCGAAAAACACACATCATGGCTTTCTTCTATTTCATGATCGGAGCTGCCGTACTCTTGCTCGCTATACCACATTCCTCCGTGCTGTTAACTTTCGCGATTCTCTTTGGGTTCTCGATGGGCGCGGACTATATGCTTATCCCGCTAGTGACCGCGGAATGCTTCGGCACCGGTTCGCTCGGCAAACTCTTGGCGCTCATCATTATGGGTTACTCCGTCGGTCAGTGGGCGGCTCCCTGGATGGTCGGCAAAATCTTTGATGCGAGGCACAGTTATGACCTGGCTTGGAAAATCATTGCCATTGCCGGTGTGCTTGGAGCAGTTGCAATTTATGCCATACCGGCTTCTTCCCGTGGGGATGATTAATCATAAATGGCAAACAACGATTGCGTGAGAGACACAGGCAGGCTCTTCACGGAGAGGCCGCAAATGTTGCAACCATCTCGCTTACTCAAATTCGAGGGGAAGATTGTTTCAGGTTACCAAAAGAAGAGAACGGCGAGATAGTTGTGATACCGTCCGGCCCGCCCAGGCCGGCCAATAGCGCTCTTTCTCGCCGTCCGTACATTATGTTAGACATTGCCAAGGGCGAGCGCTGTTCAATTTTGTACAGTACTGAAAAAAACTTCTTGGTAGGGTGGCGATGGTGCGGAATGTGTGTGTGCCCAGAGGGTGTGCTTCCGCCTAAATATGAGAACAAGGAAACGCAAGAACAAGCAAGGGAACGGCTCTTTCGACCCGCAAGCGTTTCTCGATACCGCCGGAGTGGCGAGAGAAGTTATTGCATATCGGAGGAGCGAGTCTATCTTCTCCCAGGGTGATGCCGCGGAAACGGTCATGTATATCCAGAAAGGCGGCGTGAAGTTCTCCGTGGTGAATGGGTCGGGCAAGGAAGCGGTTGTTGCCATGTTTGGTCCGACGGACTTTTTTGGCGAAGGGTGCATGGCGGGTCAGACGCTGCGGATGGGCACGGCCACGGCCGTAACTCCGACGACTCTCCTTGTGATCCAGAAGGAAGAGCTGCTGCGCGTGCTCCACGAAGAGCATGAGTTATCCGATCGGTTCATTGGATATATGCTCGCCCATAACATCCGGGTCGAAGAGGACCTGATCGATCAACTCTTCAATTCCAGCGAGAAGCGGCTGGCGCGCACACTTCTGCTCCTGGCGCGGTACGGAGAACAAGAACAGCCTGACCGCACACTGCCGAACGTTTCCCAGCAGACTCTGGCGAGCATGGTGGGAACCACACGTTCCCGCGTGAATTTCTTCATGAACAAATTCAGAAAGCTAGGATTCATCGAATATAACGGTAAAATCAAGATAAACAAGTCATTGTTGAGCGTTGTCCTGCACGAGTGAAGAACTGCTTGTCACATCCGCTGGTATTTCGGTATTCCGCGACCGCCACGTTGATCTTCAAAATCCGCACGGCAATCCCGGCACGTTTTTTCCCTTCTCCTCCGTCTATTTGTTCAGCCAAAACTCCGGCACTGACTCTGCATCGACTCACCTCCCACTCTTTCAACATTTGCTGGAGGAGTGCCGGCTCCAATTGAGTAAGCATTAAACTTTTCAATTCATTCGACAAAAAGTTCGACGAACCGGCGAGTTCCAGTCGATGCTAGGCTGGCCGTGAACAGGTTTGAGGGTAACCATGGCTCATCGTTACACATTGCCCGGAAAAGTATATTTGACCGGAGCCGGACCGGGCTCGGCGAAACTGCTAACCCTGCAGGCCGTGGAGTTACTGCAACGGGCGGACTTGGTCCTGCACGACGATTTAATTTCCGAGGATGTGTTGACGCTGATCCCTGCGCATGTGGCCGTACAAAACGTGGGAAAACGACGCGGAGTGGAAAAGCCCTCCCAGGAATCGATCCAGCAAAGAATAATCACCGCTGCGCGGAACGGCCAGACCGTGGTGCACTTGAAGGGTGGCGACCCGTCTGACTTTGCACCGACTCAAGAGGAGGTTGCCGCGCTGCTCGAAGCGGGAGTTGAATTTGAGATAATCGGCGCCGTGGCCGCCGATGCGTTAACAAACGACAACGTTCTATCGGGTGATCCCGGGGAACAACAGCCAGTAGGTGAATTTGAAGAGCTCACCCAGAACCCTCGCCAGCAAAACCAGCTGACAGCGGGCTGATCAATTCGCGGACTTGCCGGCCATGAGCTCCGCAGAGCGCTCGGCGGCTTCCTTGACCAGGACTCCCATCTTTGGATGCGTCGGCTCGAGGTCGACATGAATACCGAAGCCTTGCAGAGTTTCCGAGGTCGATGGACCAATCGAGGCCACCACCACGTTTCGGAAAGCCGCGCGCAAGTTTTCCACCCTTCCCATCTCAGCGGCGATTTGAAACAGGTGCGTCACCTGCACTCCGGTAGTGAACAGCGCAACGCGCACCCGCCCGCTGGCCAGGTCCCCCACCGCTGCGCGAAGCGGTGCCGTGTCCTCTGGAAGAGCCCACTGATAAACCGGGACTCTTTGCACCACAGCACCCCTTTCCTGCAGAGCGGCGAGGAATTCCGTGTTCGAGACGCCGTACTCCTGAACGACAATGCGTTGTGCGTGCAACCCGCCAAGGACCTGATCCATAGCAAGCAGCAACTCCCGCCAGGTACACGGCTCCGGTGCCGTAAGCAGAACGGGAACATTCCACTCGCGAAGAACGGCAAGAGGCTTGGGCCCTCGGACAGCAACCTTTACCCGGCGCAAAGCTGCGAGAAAAGATTCAGCAGGCTGCTGTTCGGAAATCACCTTTAGCAGCGCCTTGGCGCCGACACCGGTCAGGAACACGACAATGTCGTAGCATCCGGCCGTCAGTTCGCGCGCGAAACGCAGTGCTTCGCGATTCTCCGTGAGAGGAACTTCCTGCATCGCGGGAGCCGAAACCGGGATGCCGTTATAGGTTGCGATCAAGCGCGAAATCTCCGCGGAGCGGCGGCTCTCCAGTGAGAGAACAGGCAATCCAAGGAAACCGTTTCGAGACAAGTTCACTCTCCCCGTCAAGTCGCGAGTATCCTGAACAATCTGGAGACTGTAGGCAAACGCATCATTTAAATGGAGGTAATCAATAATTTGGAAGCGCGTTGAAAATGGTTCCGGGAGCCGTTGAGCAGCCGAAGATATTTTAGGCAGCGCGTGGCACAAAAATACCGGCAAAGGCCTGGCGATAGCGAAAGACCAGGATCACCCACAGAATTGTGGTGAACAGCGCGAGCTGCCAGCCCGTGATGGCCATGAACAAGTGATAAGACAAGATGTTCACCACCACCGGGCCAAGGATCGTCAGTGCCAGTGGTACGTAACGATTCACCAACAACAGCACGCCACCGAGGACTTGCGTCGCACAAACAACAAGAACGTAATGCGATTGAAAGAGAGCGGTCAGATACTGGCCCGCCGGTCCTGGAGGCAACGGCCCCATGGGAAGGAAATGCAGGAACCCATTCGACCCAAAAACAAGGAAGATCAGCCCGAGCAAAATACGGGAAATCAACGTTACGATTTTCATCGCTCCTCCCACAACCGCGCGGGGTACTCTATCACATCAGGAAAGCTCCACAAACGCGGCAAGACACTCCAGGCCTTGTGTCCGGCCCACAGGGAATTACCGGAAGCGCCTCGCTAGCCGGAAGTGGTACCATGCTGCACCGTGGATTCCGATTCCAAGGGAGTTTTTGTTGAATTGAAGACACAGACCACATCAGCGGCGACGCGTGCGCCAGAATCGGATAGCCGCAGGTTCTTGCGCGAGCGAGGATTGATGGCGGGAAATAAAGCACGAATCTATCTGCTGCTGATAGGACTAGTTTTTTGCTGTACTAGTCTTCTGGCTCAGACTCAGAC
>JBAVHY010000080.1:0-14872 GCA_049686315.1 Candidatus Acidiferrum sp.
CCCACAAACTGCACGATCTCGAACTTATCTCCTTCGGCGACTTGCGTCGCTTCCCACTTTGTCTTGGGCAGGATCTGAAGATTATGTTCAATAGCCACGCGCCCAGTATTCATCCCAAGCTGCGCCAAAAGGCCAGTCACGGTCGTGCCAGCTGCCGCTTCCCGGCTCTCCCCATTCACCTGAATAGCAATGGTCTTGTGCATCGAAATCACTCCTCAGGCTACCCGAGGTTTCGCGCGCAATGCAAATCGCAATTGCGCTTGGTCGCCGTGATCTTCCACTTGAATCACAAGGGCAGCCTCCGGACTGGCAATCCGCGGCATGTCAAACTCGATCAGCGCGTGACCCTGTGCACCGGTCTCGGCGAGGCAGGCGCTTCCATTTTCGCTTCCTTCAATCTCCACTTTTATCTCTGCGCCGAGGACCGGCTCGCCATTCTGATCTCGCACGGAAATCAGCAGCATCGCGCGCTTCCCAGACAGCCAGGACTTGGCATTGGTAAGTTCCAACAAGAGTTTCCGTGGTTCGCTCCCAGTGGGCGGCTGCTGAGGTTGACCCGGCGAAGCCTGCGCCGCAGGGTGCGTAACGTCGACCGCGGGTGGAATTGCAAGTTGCAGCGCCCCGCACCGAATCTCCTCGATTACCGTCCGGTGCTGCTCATCCAGGCGTAATTTCAGAGCCTGCTGTCGATCCTCATTCAAGGGAAGCAAGTCAAAGTAGTTGTTGGTTCTCCGGTGCAGGACTCGCCCGCGGTAGTACACCGTCGTATCGATCAAAGTGTGAGCTTCGCCGCGATCTTCTGTCTGCACATGAAAGATAATGTTTCCGACTCTCAGATTGGTGTTGTGCCCAGAGACCATCGTCCGTACTTGCTCCCGGCCGCGCAGCTTATTTTTCCGGAGACACACTCCCTTGCCGATTTCCGGAAGTTTCCCCGGAACATTTGACCGCTGGCGTCTCACTCGTTATTATAACTCTTTGACCATGACGCCCTCTGGCCTGCATGCCTACGTTCCTCTACTGATACACCTGCTTGTAGCTGCCGTTCTCGCCGGTGCCTTGATCCTCATATCCACTTTTATCGGGTGGCGGCGTCCCAATAAAGCAAAGCAACAGCCGTATGAATGCGGGATCACCCCAACGGGGGATGCGCGTGAACCGTTCTCGGTGAAGTTCTACCTGGTGGCGATGGTCTTCATTTTATTCGACGTGGAAGCAATATTTCTCTACCCCTGGGCGTACATTTTCAAGGATCTGGCTCGCAACGTGGAGACACGGTGGTTCGGCTTCGTAGAGATGATGTTCTATGTGGCCATCCTGTTAGTCGGTTATATCTATCTCTGGAAAAAGGGCGCGCTCGACTGGCATAAATCGCAGAAGTAAGCCGGCTTCTGGCCCTTGAGGATCTTGAGTAACGTGACGCAGCTTGCCAATCGAAACGCTAATGTTGTAGTCGAACAGCTTCGCGCCTGGAATCCCCAAGCGGTCTCCCAGATCGTGGAGTATCGCGGCGAAACCACCATCGTCGTGCCACGGGAACTGCTCCGCGCCACGGCTCAGCATTGCAAGGAAAACCCGGCGCTCAACTTCAATCTGTTGAGCGGCGCCACCTGCGTTGATCGTTTTCCTGTCGAACCCCGCCTGGAGCTCAACTATTTCCTGGTCTCCATTCCCCGCCGCGACCGCATCCGCTTGCGCACCAGCGTCAGCACCCAGCAACCGATTGTCGACTCTCTGGTGCCCGTATGGCCCGGGGCCAACTGGTTGGAGCGCGAGATTTTCGATCTCTATGGCATTCGCTTTGAAGGGCATCCAGATTTGCGGCGCATTCTTCTGCCAGAAGCTTTTGAAGGATTTCCGCTCCGCCGTGATTTTCCGGTGGAGGGTAAGAGATAGATTCCGCGGCGCGGATTGTAACCCATGACTACGGTTGAAACAGCGGTCGGCAGCGCCAAGACAATGGTCCTCAATATGGGGCCACAGCACCCGTCTACCCATGGCGTGCTGCGCGTCGTGTTGGAACTTGACGGCGAAAATGTGGTCAGCGCCGTTCCGGACATCGGCTACCTCCATACCGGGATCGAGAAAAGCTGCGAAGACAAAACTTACTCCCAGGCCATCACGCTGACCGACCGCATCGACTATCTCAATCCCCTTGGCAACAACCTCGTTTATTGCCTCGCGGTCGAAAAACTGCTGGGTCTTGAGGTTCCAAAGCGAGCGCAATACATCCGGGTGATGCTGGTGGAGTTGCAGCGCATCTCTTCGCACCTGGTCTGGCTGGGCACGCATGCCCTTGACATGGGCGCGATGTCCGTTCTGCTCTACTGCTTCCGCGAGCGCGAAGAGATCCTGAAAATCTTCGAGCGCTTCACCGGACAACGCATGATGACCAGTTATATCCGCATCGGCGGCCTGGCCTTACAGCCACCTGCCGGGTGGCGCCAACTGGTGAAGCGGTTTGTGGACATGATGCCCGGGCGCATCGACGAATATGAGGCCCTGCTTACGGAAAACCGCATCTGGCAAGGACGCCTGAAAGGCGTGGGCTATTTGTCCCCCGAGACGCTGGTCGCTTTGAGCACCACGGGGCCGGGGCTTCGCGCTGCCGGGGTGGCCTACGACAATCGCAAGGTCTTCCCGTACTCCTCGTACGAAGAGTTTGACTTTAATGTACCCACGCGCACGGAATCCGATTGTTACGCGCGCTATCTCGTGCGCGTCGCGGAGATGCGCGAGAGCCTTAAAATCGTCCGGCAAGCCGCGGATAAAATCACCGACGATGGCCCCATCAAGGCGGACGCTCCGGGCATCATTCCACCGGAACGCGAGAAAATGAAAACCGAAATGGAAGCGCTCATCTACCATTTCAAGATTTTCACGGAAGGTTTTTCTCCACCGCCCGGCGAAGCCTTCGCCACGGTGGAATCCCCGCGCGGAGAGTTGGGGTGTTTCGTCGCGAGTGATGGTTCCCCGAAGCCACTTCGCGTTCATTTCCGGGCGCCCTCTTTCATAAACCTGCAGGCGCTGCCGAACATGGTGAAGGGCCAACTGATAGCCGACACGGTCGCTTGCATCGGCACAATCGATATCGTTCTTGGAGAGGTGGATCGGTAAGAGGGCATGGAATTAACGCCAAAACTCGCAGCGAAGTTCGAGCAATTGCAGAGTCTCTATCCTGTGAAGCGCAGCGCGCTGATCCCCATGATGATGTACGCGCAGGACGAATACGGTTGTGTAAGCGACGAGATCATCGCGGAAATTGCGTTTCGCCTGGACCTGAACAACGTTCAGGTCGAAGAGACACTGGCTTTCTACTCCATGCTGCACCGCAAGCCGATGGGGAAATATCATGTCCAGATCTGCACCAACGTGGCGTGCATGCTACGCGGGGGCAATGAACTTCTGGAACACACCAAGAAGCGGCTGGAAATTGGGCACAAGGAAACCACGAAAGACGGGATGTTCTCCCTGGAAGAGGTGGAATGCATCGGCGCATGCACCGGAGCGCCCGCGATGCAGGTGAACTACGACTTTTACGAGAACGTCACCACGCGCGCTTTTGACCGCATGATTGAAGACCTCGACAAGGGCAGGCGTCCCGAACCTGTTCCTGTCATCACCGGCGCTCTTCACGAACGCAACAAGCTGGAGACTCCGCTGATCAGTCAGCGCTGGGGGATTCAGGATTCCCACAAGATTGACGTGGCTCTCCAGCTTGGCGCCTACCAGGCTCTGGAGAAGGCTCTGAAGGAGATGACCCCGGAGCAGATTATCGACGAGGTCAAGAAGTCCAATCTTCGCGGCCGAGGCGGCGCGGGCTTTCCCACAGGCATGAAGTGGTCCTTTGTTCCTAAGGATTCCCCGAAAGCAAGGTACGTGATTTGCAACGCGGATGAGTCCGAGCCCGGGACATGCAAGGACCGTCCGCTGATGGAGATGGATCCTCACCAGCTTGTCGAAGGTATTGTCATCGCCGGCCGGGCCATCAATGCGCACCAAGGGTTCATCTACATTCGAGGTGAATACCGGTACGTTCTCGACATCGTAGATGCCGCGCTTGCCGAGGCCTACTCCCGTGGATACCTTGGCAAGAACATTCTTGGCACTGGGTTTGATTTTGACCTGCTTATCCACACGGGTGCGGGCGCCTACGAATGCGGAGAGGAATCAGCGCTCATGGAATCGCTCGAGGGCAAACGCGGAAACCCGCGCATCAAACCGCCATTCCCCGCGATCGTCGGGTTGTATGGCTGCCCGACAATCATCAACAACGTAGAAACGCTGAGCGCCGTGCCCTCCATCATCCGTGAGGGCGGCGAAGCGTACGCCAATCGAGGCACGCCAAAGAACGGCGGCACACGATTGCTCTGTGTTTCCGGTCACGTCAACAAGCCCGGCATCTACGAAATTCCCCTCGGCATGAATATGAAAAAGTTCATCGACGAAGTAGCGGGTGGCGTTCGTGGGGGGAAAAAACTCAAAGCGGTAATCCCCGGCGGCAGTTCCTGCCCTCTGTTCAAGGCCGATGAAGTCGATCTCGCCATGGACTACGATACCGTTGCGAAGGCGGGCTCCATGCTCGGGTCCGGAGGCATGGTGGTGATCGACGAAGATACGTGCATGGTGGACATGGCGCGCCGCATCATGCATTTCTATGCGCATGAATCCTGCGGCTGGTGCATTCCTTGCCGCGAGGGAACGGCTTGGTTGCGCAAGATGCTCGATCGCTTCCATGCCGGTTACGGCCGGCCCGAAGACATCGATCTGATCGGCGAACTCTCTAAGAATATGCTGGGCCGCACGTTCTGCCCGCTCGGTGACGCGGCGGCGATGCCGACCATCAGCATCGTCACGAAATTCCGGAATGAATTCGAAGAGCACTTGCAGGGTAAATGTGCTTACAAATCCGCTGAAGCTTTGCTTGGTTCGCGATAAGGCCCCATGGCAGAAACGAAATTGATCAATTTCAAGATTGACGACCGCGAGGTGCAGGTGCCGGCGGGAACGCTGGTCATCGAAGCGACACGGCGGCTGGGGATTGAAGTTCCCTCATTTTGCTACTACCCGGGACTTACGCTGCAGGCGGCATGCCGCATGTGCCTCGTGGAAGTCGAAAAAGCGCCCAAGCTGCAGACCGCCTGCACACTCGTGGCCTCAGAGGGCATGGTGGTCCGCACAAAGACCGAGCAGGTGCGTAATGCGCGCAAGTTTATGCTGGAATTCCTGCTGACCAATCACCCGCTCGATTGTCCGGTTTGTGATAAGGGCGGCGAATGTGAACTGCAGGATATGGTCTTTCGCTATGGCGCGGATACCAGCCGCTTCATCGAGGAGAAACTCCATCGCCCCGAAGAAAAATGGTCGGAGCTGGTCTACTACGACGCCCCGCGGTGCATTCTGTGCTTCCGCTGCGTGCGCGTGTGCGACGAGGGCATGGACGTGAAAGCGCTGGGCGTGGGCTTGCGCGGCGCGAACTCCATCATCATCCCGAATCGCGGCGATCATCTGGACTGCGAAGAATGCGGCATGTGCATCGACATCTGCCCCGTCGGCGCGCTCACCAGCGGCACTTATCGCTACAAGTCACGGCCGTGGGAAATGCAGTACGTCTCCAGCATTTGCACCCACTGCTCTAATGGCTGCAAAACCACTTTCAGCGCGCGCAATCACGAGATCCTGCGCGCCAATAACCGCGACCTCTCTGGCATCAACAAGGATTTCCTGTGCGTAAAAGGCCGTTTTGGCTTCGATTTCACCAAGCACCCCGAGCGCATCAAGCAGCCGCTCGTGAGGAAGGGAGAAAAACTTTACCCCACTTCGTGGGAAGAGGCGGTGCACGCCGCGGCAACGCGGTTAAACGAACTTCAGGGCGCTTACGGGCCGGACACCATCGGGTTCATCGGGTCGAATCGAACCTCGAATGAGGAAAACTATCTTCTGCAGAAGTTAGCCCGCGCCACGTTTGGCACAAATAATATCGATCACCACCGGACTGCCGATTATACGGGCTTGATCACGGCGCTCGGCGAGCGTGCCCGAGAGTCCATGCTAACGATGGAGCAGCTATACCAGTCGAAGGCTGTGCTCGTGATCGGAAACGATTTGACGAATCAGAATCCGCTGGTGGCATGGCAAATTCGTTCGGGCATCCGGCACAACGGCACAAAGCTGTTTCTGATCAATGGGCAGGAAATCAGACTGCGACGCAAGGCCGACGAAGCGGTGGTGCTGGGTCCAGTGGCGGAAGCTGCTGCGGTCCATTGGTTGGCGACCGGAGAAGGCGACCTTCCTCAAGAACTACTGACGCAACTTGGGGCGCTCAAGAACACTCTACAAGCCGAATCTGAGGTCGCGATCGTTTTCGGGTCAGCGCTTACCGGCGCGGCCATTGCCCATCTCGTGGCCTTCGGATCAAGTTTGGGAAAAGTCCGCTACATGGCCCTGGGTGATTACGCCAATTCGCGCGGCGCTGCGGACATGGGAGTTCTGCCGGATCGCTTGCCCGGTTACGCCTACCTCGATGACAGGTCTGCCGTTGAGTCCTTGGAAAAGCACTGGGGAAGGAATTTGCCGTCCAATCCCGGGCTCACAGCTCCGCAGATGATCGAGGCGGCGCAGGCGGGAAAGCTCAACGCGCTCTATGTGGTCGGTGCAAATCCGTTGGCGCATTACGGCACGCTCGGTTTCGGCCGGGGCAAACTACCACTGCTCATCGTTCACGAAATGTTCCTGACGGAGACTTCTTTGCAGGCGGACATCGTGTTCCCTGCCGCCTCCGCGTATGAAAAAGATGGCAGCGTTACGAATACTTCCGGCGAAATCCAGTTGCTGCATAGAGCAGCCGAGGTGATGGGCACACGCACTGACTTCGACCTGTTGCGCATTGTCTCGCACCAGTTGGAAAAACTGGGATTCGGAAAGGCGTTTCATTACAAGACTCCTGCCGCCGTATTTGAAGAGATTCGCAAGGTTGTGCCTGGTTATGACATACAACTTGCCGGTCTTTTGACCGGTGGGGCCGAACAAACCAGTCTCGAGTCCGCTCGAAACGGGCACGCGCCTTACGATGTTCCCGTTCAACTGATTCGCTCCGCAAATGATACGTTGTTCACCAGCGGATCTCTCGGCCGTTTTTGCACGATGATGCAGTCCCTGCCGGAGGCTGAAGTCAAATCGTGAACGAATTCCTGATGCAATACGCGTTCCTCATCGTTCCGGTCGTGAAGATCGCCATTCTTGTATTTCTTGTGCTGACTCTCGATGCCTATTTGACCTGGATCGAACGCAAAGTCATCGCCCACATTCAGGCGCGTTGGGGACCGCATCGGGTGGGACCGCATGGTTTGCTTCAGCCGCTGGCGGATGGCGTGAAGTTTATATTCAAAGAAGACCCCATGCCGGCGAACGTGGATAAGGCCGCTTACTTCCTTGCGCCGTTTATCACCCTGATGCTGGCGCTGACCTCCCTCGCGGTGATTCCGTTTGGCCCGCAGCGGTTCAAGGTATTCGGTTACGAGACGCATGTAGGAATTGCTGATGTGAACATCGGCCTGCTGGTGCTATTCGCGATTACCGCGCTCGGTGTTTACGGCGTCGCGTTGGCTGGTTGGGCGTCCAACAGCAAGTATTCCCTGCTGGGCGGCTTGCGCAGTTCCGCGCAGATGATCAGCTACGAGTTGGCGTTGACGCTTTCCGTTGTCGGCGTACTGCTCATCGCCGGAGATTTCAGCTTGCGCGGCATTGTGGAAAAACAGACAGGATCGGGGCAGGGCCTGCTGAGCTGGAATATTTTCCCGCAGGTCATCGGTTTTCTTTGTTTCTTCATCGCGGCGATTGCAGAAACCAACCGCGTTCCGTTTGACCTGCCGGAAGCGGAATCCGAGCTTGTCGCGGGCTTCCACACGGAATATGCCAGCATGAAGTTCGCGATGTTCTTCATCGCCGAATACACCAGCATGATCACGGTGTCCTGCCTGGCCACGATTATGTTCTTTGGCGGATGGCTCTCTCCCTTCCCGGATTCGTGGACCTTCGCCCACTCCTTGCCGTCGGTTCTGCTGATCCCGTTCGGTCTCTGGGTTATATTGGACGGCATCCGCTATGAGAATCTCTTGGGCCGCCTTGTTCTACCTGCAGTCGGAACGGCTTTTGTCGCCATCGGGGCTGCCTTGATCGTGTTTCCGCCGCTGAATGATGTAATTCAGGGAGTGTTCTGGTTCATGGCAAAGGTCTTTACTTTCCTGTTCGTGTACATCTGGATGCGCGGCACGCTGCCCCGCTTCCGCTACGACCAACTGATGGGCTTTGGCTGGAAGTTTCTGCTCCCGCTTTCCATTGCCAACGTGGTTCTGACGAGTGTGGTCATTCTCTGGAGAATGCACTAATGACTGCGTCCCTGGTCATTTTTTTTGTTCTTGCCGCGCTTGCCGTCTTGGGGGCGATCAGCTTGATCGTGCAACGACATCCGATCCATAGCGCGCTCTCGCTCATTGTGGTCATGGTCGCGCTTGCGGGCCTGTATCTTCTGATGGGAGCGGAATTCGTCGCCGCTGTGCAGATCATCGTCTATGGCGGCGCCATCATGGTGCTGTTTGTCTTTGTGATCATGCTGCTGAACGCGGGTGAGGAAGAGCGGACGAATTTTTCCAAACTGGCAACATACGCCGGCATTCCACTGGCCGTGGCGGTGACAGGTCTCATCGCCGCAGCGCTTGTTCGCTCTGGCGGCCCGCTTCCCGCCCCGGTGCCCAGCGGTGCGCTGACATCGACCAAAACCCTCTCTATGTTGCTGTTCACCGATTTCGTGTATCCGTTTGAGCTCACTTCGTTCCTGATCCTGGTGGCCATCCTGGGCGCCATCGTTCTGGCCCAGCGGGAGAACTGAACATGGTCCCGACAAGCTACTACCTTTTGCTGAGTGCGATTCTTTTCGGACTGGGAATCGTGGGATTTGTGTTCAAGCGCAATATCATCACGCTTTTCATGGCGATTGAACTGATGTTGAATGCCGTGAACCTGGCTTTTGTAGCCTTCAGCCAATCCAAGGGCAAGCTCGACGGCGAGGTCTTTGTGTTGTTTGTCATTGTGGTCGCGGCCGCGGAAGCAGCCGTGGGATTGGGAATCATCATTCTGACAGCGCGTAACCGGCGTTCGCTTAACGTGGAGCGCGTGGACCTGCTCAAACTCTAATGCTGATACTCGAGCATCTTTGGATTATTCCGTTGCTGCCGCTGCTGGGTTCGGCCATCAACGGCCTGTTTGGCATGAAGTGGCCGCAGAGGATTGTCAACTCCGTGGCCCTGGGCTCTACGGGTCTCTCGTTTGCCTTTGCACTGGAAGCAGTGCGCGAATTCTTTGTGAACGGACGACACACCTTCCGCAAGGAATTTTTTGATTGGATTGTCGCCGGCAATTTTCGCGCGGGCTTTGACCTGCAGTTTGACCAGCTCACCGTGGTCATGGTGCTTGTGGTTACGGGCGTGGGCTTCCTGATTCACATCTACTCGACCGGGTACATGGCGCACGAAGGCGGCTACTACCGATTCTTTTCCTACCTGAACCTGTTCATGTTTTTCATGCTGATTCTGGTGCTGGCCGCTAATTTCGCCCTCCTGTTTGTGGGCTGGGAGGGAGTGGGGCTGTGCAGTTATTTGCTCATCGGCTTCTATTTCCTGAAGAAATCGGCAACGGACGCGGGCAACAAGGCTTTCATCGTGAACCGCATCGGCGACTTTGGATTCATGCTGGGAATGTTTTTGCTTTTCCGCGCGTTCGGCTCGCTGGACTTCCAGACCGTCTTCGCCAAGGCGGCGACCTGGCAGCCTGATGCCATGGGCCAGTTCGGCACCTTAACCATCGCTTCCCTGCTGCTCTTCATGGGCGCAACGGGAAAGTCCGCCCAGATTCCGCTCTACGTCTGGTTACCGGATGCAATGGAAGGTCCAACGCCGGTCAGCGCACTGATTCACGCGGCCACAATGGTCACCGCAGGAGTGTACGTGGTTGCGCGCTCGCACGTGCTTTTTACGCAGGCGCCAACGGCAATGTGCGTCGTGGCCATTGTCGGCTGCGCGACAGCATTTTTCGCGGCCACGATTGGCCTGGTACAATCCGACATTAAGAAAGTTCTGGCATACTCCACGGTTAGCCAACTCGGTTACATGTTCCTTGCCTGTGGTGTAGGCGCGTTTGGGGCGGGCATTTTCCACTTGATGACCCACGCCTTCTTTAAGGCACTACTCTTCCTTTCCGCCGGAAGCGTGATCCACGCGATGGGCGGGGAGCAGGACATGTGGCACATGGGGGGACTCTCCTCCAAAATCAGAGTGACATTCTGGTGCATGCTGTTCGGCACGATTGCCATCGCGGGTTTCATTCCGTTTGCCGGCTTTTTCTCGAAAGACGCGATTCTTTTCGCAGCCTTCAACTACGAGCACAGCGGCAAGGTTCTTTATGGAATAGGCTTGTTGGCCGCTGTCTTGACCTCGTTTTACATGTTCCGGCTGATCTGGCTGACGTTTTTCGCGCGACCGCGCTACGACGAACACCATGTGCACGTGCACGAATCACCGAAGAACATGACGGTGCCTCTGATGATTCTCGCCTTGCTCTCGTTAGTGGGCGGCTGGTTTGCGTTTCCGGCGCTGTGGGGCGGCCCTAACTATTTCGCGGAATTTCTGGCCCCGGTTTTTGGCGCTTCTGAATCCGCGGGTGGAGAGGCCGCGCATTCCCTGGAATTGGCGCTCTCGGGCGTGGCGGTGCTGGCGGCTGCGGTGGGGTTAATTACCGCGTGGCGAATGTATGCGAAGGATGTGAAGCGCGGCCCGTCCGAGGGGCTGCACAAGATTCTGTACCACAAATATTACGTCGACGAAATCTATCAAGCCGTGGTCGTCGGTCCTCTCATGTGGCTTTCCCGGAATGTATTTTGGAAGGTCGTGGACGTGGGCGCGATCGACGGCACGGTAAACGGAATCGCCAGTGGCACAACGGCTGTGGGTGATACCGTGCGCCACACGCAATCCGGCAATACGCGCAGCTACGCCGTGTGGGTGCTGGTGGGAGCGATTGTGGTGTTTGGCATTATTTTCTGGCCCATCTTTCATCCCACGGTGTCCGGAGGGGTGCGCTAATGGCTCCGAGCGGACATCTCCTGACAATTTTGGTTTTCTTCCCTGCTGCCGGAGCGCTCGCGCTTTTGTGGCTCCGCGGCGATGATGAAGTGTGGATTCGTTGGTTGACCTTTGTGGTTTCCGCGGCGGAGTTCCTGTTTTCGCTGGCACTACTGCTTAAGGTACCTATCGGCGCACCGGGATACCCGCTGGAAGAATTCGGCCACTGGATTTCCTCGCCTCCAATAAATTATCACGTCGGAGTGGACGGCATCAGCATGTTCCTGGTCATCTTGACGACGTTTCTCACGCCGATCTGCGTGCTCGCTTCCTGGCATGGGGTGCACCATCGCGTCAAGGAATTCCATGCCATGCTGCTCCTGCTGGAGGTCGGGGTGGTTGGCGTTTTCCTGTCGCTGGACCTGTTCCTCTTCTTTCTGTTTTGGGAGGTCATGCTGATCCCGATGGCCTTTTTGATCGGGATTTGGGGTCACGAGCGGCGGATTTACGCGGCCGTGAAATTCGTCATTTACACCATGGCGGGATCCATCTTGATGCTGGTCGGGATCGTCTGGCTCTATAACGCCGCAGGGACCTTCGACCTGCCCATCATCCAACAAATGCTGCAAAACGGCGTCCTGGTGCTTTCGGAGCGCACGGAGATGATTCTGTTCCTTGCGTTCTTTGTGGCCTTCGCGATCAAGGTGCCGCTGTTTCCCTTGCACACCTGGCTGCCCGATGCGCACGTGGAGGCACCTACGGCAGGTTCAGTGATTCTGGCGGGCGTACTTTTGAAAATGGGTACCTACGGCATGATCCGCTTTTGCCTGCCGCTTTTTCCGGAGGCGTCGCACCGCGCGGCACCGTACGTCGCAGTCCTTGCCATCGTCGGCATTATTTATGGAGCGCTGGTCGCGTTGGTTCAGCCCAACCTGAAAAAGCTTGTGGCCTATTCCTCGGTGAGCCACCTGGGCTTCGTCGTGCTCGGGATTTTTGCTTTCCAGAATATTTCCTTGCAGGGGGCGGTGTACCAGATGCTGGCGCACGGAATCTCCACCGGGGCGCTTTTCTTGCTCGTGGGAATGCTCTACGACCGGCGTCACACGTTTGAGATCAGCGAATATGGGGGCCTGGCCACGCCGATGCCGTGGTTGGCAGCGTTTTTTCTGTTTGTTGCCCTCTCGTCTCTCGGATTACCGATGTTGAACGGTTTCGTTGGCGAATATCTGATCTTGCTGGGCACGTATCAGGTGCACTGGAACTGGGCGGCGTGGGCGGCCACGGGCGTGATTTTGTCGGCCTGCTATCTATTGTGGTCGTACCAGCGGGTATTCTTCGGAGATGTGACGCAGCAGAAGAATCGGGAACTACCGGACACCTCTGCGCGCGAGAAGTGGATCCTCGTGACCATGGCGGTGGTAACGCTGTGGATGGGCCTTGGTTCGCCGTTCTTCACGCGGCGATTCGCGACACCGTGCAAAGCCGTGCTGGAGCAAATGAATCGCAACGTGATGCATGAAGTGGCGCTACCGGGGGTGGCTGGGCCACATGATTCCGTGGAAAGGCTGGCTGCGCGCTAAATGAATTCCCTGAATCAGGAGATGCTCCTCAATCTTCGGCATGTACTTCCGGAGATGGTGTGGTGCGGCTGCGGCGTGCTTCTGATGTTGCTACAACCGTTCGTCAAAGGGAGGCAGGCGCTGACGTTTATCGCCATGCTGGGAGCAGCGACGGGCACACTGGCCACGTTTTTTGGGGTTCCTGGAAGCGGGTTTTCGGGACTGATCCAGTTCGACACGTTCAGCTTGTTCTTCCATTGGCTGGTGGGACTGGTGACGTTCCTAGTGATCCTTGCGAGCGATTCCTATCTGGAGCGCGAGAATCTGGAGGGAGCAGAATTTTATGCCTTGATCCTGTTCGCCACGGCAGGCATGGGCGTGCTTGCCTCGGCGCAGGAACTTCTGACTGCATTCATTGGGCTGGAAATGTCGTCGATCTCCAGCTACATTCTGGCCGGGTATCGGCGAAATTCCATCAAATCCAGCGAGTCGGCGATGAAATATTTTTTGCTCGGCTCGTTCGCCACGGCGTTTTTCCTTTATGGCATTGCGCTGGTCTATGGCGTCATTGGATCGACAAACCTGGAGAAGCTCGCAGACGCTGATCCTCGGAGCACTTTGTTGCGGCTGGGGCTCACCTTGATTCTGGTGGGCCTGGGATTCAAGGTCGCCGCTGCTCCTTTCCAGATCTGGACGCCGGACGTATACGAAGGCGCACCCACGCCGGTAACCGCGCTGTTCTCTGCCGGGCCCAAGGCAGCGACGTTCGCCCTGCTGCTGCGAATATTCAGCACGATTCATGCGGCGACAGAATTCTGGTTCTGGGCATTCTGGATCCTGGCGGTTCTTACCATGTTTGCGGGGAATCTGGGGGCGTTAGTGCAGGGCAATGTAAAGCGCATGTTGGCGTACAGCTCGATCGCCCACGCCGGCTATACACTGGTGGCCTTTGCCGCAGTGACATTCGTCAGGCCCGATCCAGAGGCGGTGGCACCTGCGTACGCCGCAGTGCTGTTTTACCTGGCGAGCTACGCGCTGGTCTCGGTTGGAGCATTTACGGTGGTTTCCGAAATTGGCGGGCAAGGCGAGCGCTATTTGACGTTTGATGACTACGCGGGGCTTGGCACGCGCCATCCGTTCGCCGCCGCAGGGTTGAGCCTATTTCTACTTTCGTTGCTGGGCCTGCCAATCACGGCGGGCTTCTTTGGGAAACTGTACATATTTAGCGCGGCCATCAAGTCCAACCTGGTTTGGCTGGCAATTTTGATGGCGGTGAACAGTGTAATAGGCGCGTACTACTACTTTAGGTTGATTGTGGTAATGTACATGCGGGAATACAAGGGCACGATCCCCGAGGAGGCCAATCAGGGACTGAGCCCAACAGCAGCCATGGTGGTTACGGTGGCTGCCATAATGACGCTGTATCTGGGTCTTGCGCCAAATCATATCCTGGGAATTATTCTCTCTCAGCCTCTCATGCTCTCTGCCCACTGACCGTTCAGGAAATAAACACAGGTCGCCAAGCCCCTCCTAAGAGGTTCCTCTGCTTGCAAAAGTAGTGGGAGAGTCTCTTATTGAACAGATTCTTCCGTAGGAAGTATAGTATTTCATAAAACGGAATTTGGACAACACCGCATGCTGAAACCGCGTCGCTCCGCCAGTCTGAGTCGCTCCACTCGGCAACCGTGGACGCACGATGTGTTTCGCGCGCTGCTGGAATCCGCGCCGGACGCCATGGTCATTGCCAATGAGCATGGCAAAATCACCTTGGTCAATGCGCAAACGGAATCACTGTTTGGGTATAAGCGCGATGAACTTCTGGGTCAATCGATTGAGATGCTGATCCCCGAGCGGTACCACGGAGGTCACGTCCACTATCGAGAAGACTACAGTAAGTCCCCCCGCCTGCGGCCCATGGGGGCTGGGCGAGAGCTGTACGGCCTGCGCAAAGACGGCAGAGAATTCCCCGTGGAGATCAGCTTGAGCCCATTCCGCACGAAGGATGGGATCCTGGTGTTCAGCGCGATTCGAGACATCACGCCGCAGAAAAAGGCGCAGGATGAACTTCGCGACGCCAGGGACGCGCTGGAGACCCGGGTGCGCGAGCGCACAGCGGAGTTGGTCACTGCAAACGAAGCGTTGCAAGCGGAAATTGTGCAGCGGGAACTGGCGTTGCAGCAGCGCGACACCGAACAGGAA
>JBAVHY010000081.1:0-1958 GCA_049686315.1 Candidatus Acidiferrum sp.
GGACAAATTGCTCTCGCAGCAATTCGCGGTGATTGGGTTCTCCTATGACTCCATCACTACGGAAGCCTTCCGCGCCCAGCTCAGCAAGGACATCAAGGAGTTCGCGAGCGAGCCGGTGGACGGAAAACTGTGGGATTGGCTCCTGGAGCGGATCTACTACGTCCAGGGAGATTTCCAGGATGCTGCCGCATACGAGAGGCTCAAGCAGCAGATTACAGCGGCCGAAAAAGCACATTCCACGGAAGGCAACCGCTTCTACTATCTGGCGGTCTCCCCCAAGTTTTTTGCTCCCGTCGTGAAACAGTTGGGCCAGGCAGGACTGACTCAAGAGTTGGACGGCAGATGGGCCAGAGTCATTGTTGAGAAGCCGTTTGGAAGAGACCTGGGTTCGGCGAAGGAGCTGAATCGCGAGCTCAAGCAGATTCTGAGCGAGCAGCAGATATACCGGATCGACCACTATCTAGGCAAAGAAACCGTGCAGAATCTGATGGTCTTCCGGTTTGCGAACAGCATCGCGGAGCCGCTGTGGAATCGAAACTTCATCGACAGCGTGCAGATCACCGCATCCGAAACAGTCGGCGTCGAGCAGCGGGGTGGGTTTTATGAGACGGCGGGGGCTCTGCGCGATATGGTGCCCAATCATCTTTTCCAATTGCTTTCACTCACGGCCATGGAGCCGCCCATCTCCTTTGACGCCGACGCGGTGCGTGACAAGCAGGCGGAAATCCTGCACGCCGTGCAGGTCCCAACTCATGAAGAGGTATTCCACACAGCCGTCCGCGGGCAATACGGCAAGGGAATGAGGGGAGGGGAAAATCTGTCCGCCTATCGCGCCGAACCCAATGTTTCCGCATCCTCAAATGCCGAGACGTTTGCGGCGTTGAAGCTGCACATCGACAATTGGCGCTGGGCCGGCGTGCCTTTCTACCTGCGGACGGGCAAGCGCCTGCAGCGGCGCGCGACCGAGATCGCGGTCCAGTTTCGGCGGTCCCCGTTTGTGTTATTTCGGAAGACTCAGATCGCTGACCTACAGACGAACCGGCTGGTCATTCACATTCAGCCCGACGAGGGAATTTCGCTGCGATTCGGCGCCAAAGTTCCGGGCCCGGTTATGCGCCTGGGCCTCGTGAACATGGAGTTCGACTATGCGCGCGACTTTGGGCCTTCGCACAGCACCGGATACGAACGGCTTTTGCATGACTGCATGATCGGGGACGCTACGTTGTTCCAGCGTGCGGATATGGTTGAGGCGGGTTGGAACGCGATTCAACCAGTACTCGATGTCTGGTCCTCCTTGCGACCCGAACTTTTTCCAAACTATGCGGCGGGCAGCTGGGGGCCGGCGGAAGCCGATGAGCTGCTGTCGCGCGATGGACGCGTGTGGCGCACGATCGGAGAAGAGCACGTGTTGCCGGAGCCGAGTCAGGTTCGGGCGACAGTGCAGCGGGCGACCGCTGGGGTGCACTGAGACTATGACGACTGCGATTCCAACAATAACGACAACGACGACCAATCGTGAGATCAGGATCTTGGCCGATGCCAATGCCATAGCGCAAACGGCCGCCGCGGAATTTGTCGAAGCAGCGCGAGAGGCAGTCTGCTTGAAGGACTCGTTCTCGGTGGCTCTCGCCGGCGGATCGACGCCGAAGGCGCTGTATGGTTTGCTGCTAAACAACGGACCGCTGCGGGCCATGGTGCCTTGGAGCAAAATCCAATTTTTCTTCGGGGACGAGCGTCACGTGCCTCCGGATGACGCGGATAGCAACTTCCGAATGGCTTCCGAAGCGATGCTCGCGAAAGCCCAGGTCGATTCGAAGCAGGTGCATCGCATCAAAGGCGAGATCGAGAACGCCGCGGAAGCTGCCGCGGAATATGAAAGAGATCTGCGCATGAGTTTCCGCCTGGAGCAAGGCCAGTTACCTCGTTTTGACCTCGTGTTGCTGGGTATGGGCCCGGAA
>JBAVHY010000082.1:0-34808 GCA_049686315.1 Candidatus Acidiferrum sp.
GATCACGTCATGTAGGGATTAGAGAGACGAATGCAAATGAACCTCCGACGACGCATCGAAACACCACTCGGACGACATCAAAACCGGAACTGCCTGCCAGGGCCGGGAGGAGCACGGAAGCAACCTACTTACTGGCCGTGCGATGTCCGGTGTACAGGGGGCGTGACTCTAGTCTGGGCTTTCGTACGGAACTTGAGAACTTGGTTTGCGATGGCAAGGGAAAAGGCGCAAGCGGAAATCCCGCGAGGCCGAAAGTACCAATGCGCAAGTCAGGGGCGGACTGCTCCATAGGAGCGTTGATCCGGGGTAATTCCCGAGGAGCAAAGGGAGCAGGTCACCCGTGCTGATCCGAGTCAACGGGCAACCGGAGGAACTCGATGTCGGTGGAAGACGGCAGTCTTCCGAGGGTGGCACGAGCCGGATAAGCTGAGAGGTTTAAGTCCGGTTCAGTGAGAGGCTCGGGGTGCAATTCCCCGGGCCTACTCGGCGGAGGAGGGGTGACCCTTCCCCCTATGCCGATTGCACATTCATGGCGTGATTGGGCGAACCATTGGAGTGGGGGTGCAGGATTCTCTGACCACCTAGTGTAGTGCGACGAAATTCCGAGCATCTATGGAAGAAGCGCGACTAACCCGTATACCCGCACACTCCAACGCGAGGAGAGTTAACTACCGGTAGGCACATCTCGTCGCCGCACTCATGTGCGACGGCGCACCCTTCACAAAGCCAGCCCTCCCCATTCCACGCGCATTCGGTGCAGATTTGGGTGGCGGGCTGGATGCTACACCGCTGGCAGCTTACCTGCGGTGCCTCGTTTCTGGCCAATAGTTGTACGGCGCCCTTCGGCAAGCCTTGCTCACGAAGGGCAACAACCTTTAGCACAAGAGCCGTTGGGGAACCGTAGTCATACTCATAAAAGAACTTCATCCCTACCTCAAGCACTTCGTTCCACCGCGCGCTCATACTCATTTCTTCATCCATGGGCTGGGAAGCATAACGCTTGCCGGCAATCTCAAAAGCGCTCAAGTGGCCGCAGCATTCAAGCCAGGTATGGCGAAGAAAATCGTCGAGCTTACTCACCGGGGCGGTCAGCGGCACTGACACATGCATCCAGTACGCCTTGGAGTCACGTCCTTCGATGGCCAAATGGAAATTCGAGGCAGGCGGTCGTTTTTCAGAAGCCGGCGATAGCCCGGAAGCTTTCGGTTGACGGCACGCACTTAGGTGCCGAGTCATGGAAGCCCGACCG
The DNA here is from genome assembly GCA_049686315.1 of Candidatus Acidiferrum sp. Classification (GTDB taxonomy): domain Bacteria; phylum Acidobacteriota; class Terriglobia; order Acidiferrales; family UBA7541; genus Acidiferrum. The sequence goes on from JBAVHY010000082.1 coordinate 1,250, forward strand.
GCCATCTCCCCGCAGAGATTACACTTCCCCATCGATTGCGGTTTGCTCATGGCTGAGAATTATTATAATGCGTCATAAATAGAAACATTTATTATTTCGTTGTGTTCTTACAAAATAGGAGGACACGGCTGATGCGAATCGCACCCCAAGTAGTTCTGACCAGGGAGCAAAGAGCAAAGCTAGAGGTCTATGCGCGCGGGCGCAGTACTCCGGCGCGGGTTGTGCTGCGCGCCCGGATTGTATTGCTGGCCGCCGAAGGCAAGCAGGACCTGAAGATTGCCAACCTGCTTTCGATCGTGCCGCGCACTGCTGCTCGCTGGCGCTCGCGTTTTCTGCGCGATGGTATCGCGGGGTTGGAACACGACGCCCCGCGGCCTGGCCGCACGCCTTCCATCTCACCGGAACTCGTGCGTATGGTGATTGCCAAGACCACACGGGAAAGACCTGCTCATGCGACCCACTGGAGCACTCGCACTATGGCCGCCGTGGCCGGTATCAGCGAGGCCAGTATACGTCGCATCTGGCACAGTCACGGTCTGAAGCCGCACCGCGTGGAAACCTTCAAACTGAGCAACGATCCTCGTTTCGCAGAGAAACTAGAGGACATCGTCGGCCTGTATCTGAATCCGCCCGAGCATGCACTCGTGCTGTCATTGGACGAAAAAAGCCAGATACAAGCTCTTGACCGCACCCAGCCCGGCTTGCCCATGAAAAAGGGCCGTGCCCATACGATGACCCACGATTACAAGCGGCATGGAACCACCACGTTGTTTGCCGCTCTCAACACGCTCGATGGCAGTGTGATAGCGACTTGCATGGAGCATCATCGCCATCAAGAGTGGCTGAAGTTCCTGCGTCTCATCGATCACCAAACGCCCGCCGACAAAGAGCTCCACCTTATCGTCGACAACTATGCCACCCACAAACACCCGGTGGTTCAGCGCTGGGCGGCGCGTCATAAGCGCTTTCATTTTCACTACACGCCCACCAGCGGCAGTTGGCTCAACATGGTCGAACGATTCTTCCGCGACCTGACCGAGAATCAGCTCCGGCGCGGCGTCTTTACCAGCGTCGAAGCTCTAAAAGAATGCATCCTCGCTTATATCGAAGAACATAATCGCCAACCCAAACCCTTTATCTGGACCGCAAAGGCCACCGACATTCTCGAAAAGGTCAAACGCGCCAAAGCTAAGCTCAATAACAGTCCATCTGTGTGACGCAGTACACTAGCGATGCGAGAGGGTGCCGGTGATTTTGGTTCGCCGGAGTGTCCAAGAAAAGGCCAGCATCGATGTAGGAAACAGGACCACCGCGAACAATAAAAGGATCAGAAGCGGATGAGCAATAACAAAAAGGCTCGCGCCGTCCAGAAGCGCAGCGCGCATGGCATCGAGAGCGTAGGTGACCGGGTTAAAATGTGCGATGAGCTGGAGCCATTTCGGCAAGACGGTGACCGGGAAGAGCATGCCGCCCGCGACGCTAGAAACTCCAAGGAAAAACCACTTGGAAGGGTTGCCACGTTTGAACAGCAACAAATAAGCGGAGGAGAGAATCCCCAAGCCCGAAAATGCGATCAAGGTGGCGAAAAGGACAACGAGGACGGAAAACCAGTTTGCCGAGTGCAGAGGGAAATCGAAAAGCGCAGCGCCCCAGCCGAGATACACAGCGATGCGCAACGTGGTAAGCGCAAAAGGGTAGATTGCCGAACCTACCAGAATCACTGGAAGAGAAACCTGGGCAACGAGTAGAGGTTCGAGCGTGCCTGTATCGCGTGCTTCTTGCAGGGTGCGGTCGAATGAATCCAGGGCCGTGTGAAGATAATCGAAGAAGACGAAGCCGACCAGAGAGTACGCGAAATAGGAACTGCCTTGGGGAAGGGCCTGGCGCAGGTGCGGAGAATCGACGAAGCGGGCCACGTAATAAAATATGGCGGCGCCGAAAAGAGCCTCGATGAGTTCAAGAATGAATGGACTGCGGTAGCTGCTGGCAATGCGGAGATCGCGCTCAAAGAACAACAGGCAATCACGGAGAACGCGGATCATGAAGGAGGCGGCTCCTCGAGAGAGTGGGCGCGGTGGCCAGTGAGGCGGGAGAAGGCCTCCTCGAGAGTCGCAGCGCCAGATTTTGACTTGAGAGTCTGCGGCGTCTCCAAAGCGATGAGGCTGCCTTCCTTCAAGATGGCCACACGGTCCGCCAGGAACTCGATTTCGGAGAGAGCGTGCGAGGCGAAAAGCATGGATGTGCCTTGACGCGTGAGGATTTCGGACCTCAGGAAGCGGCGGAAATCGGCGGCAGCAAGGGCATCGAGGCTCCGGGTTGGTTCATCGAGGAGAAGCACTTTGGGATGGTGGAGCAACGCGCGGACCAGGCTCAGGCGTTGGATCGTGCCGGAGGAGAGGGCGCGCACCTGACGATCGAGAACGTCGCCCAATTCGAAACGTTCGGCGAGAGCGGGTATGCGCGATTTTAAGAAAGAATTGGAGAGGTGATTTAGGCGGCCAAAAAAACGCAGGTTTTCACCCCCCGTCAGGCGTGAAAAAAAGCCCAGGTCGGAGCCCGCATGGTAGCCCAGATGGCGGCGGACCGCGGCAGGATAGCGGACGGCATCAAACCCGGCGACAACAGCGGTACCGCGGGTGGGGAGCAAAAGCGTCGCGAGGACGCGTAGCAGCGTCGTCTTACCGGCACCGTTGGTGCCCAGCAGAGCCACCGCCTCGCCAGGTTTCACCTGGAGGGAGATGCCACGGAGCGCCGGCAGACTAAGGGCCGCGAACGGTTGCAGTAAGGCGCGCCACCCGCTGTGGGCTGGAGGGAAGGATTTTTCCAGGGAATCGACGATGATCGCGGAATCAGACACTCTCGAGTTTATAGCCTGTCTCTGGAAAGAAAACAACGAGGGGGATGCGGATTTTGAGGGGTTGTGAATGGGCCGGGGTGCTGGAGAAGGAAGATGCGGGATGGAATCGCGTCAGGCTAGAAACCCGGGCGCCCCTGTTGGATCTCCGTATTCTGGCCTTCCTGCTGCGGCTGCCCCCGGTTCCGTGGTGCATTAATAAAGGACTCTGCCGCAGTGCAATGAAAAATGTACTTCCCGGTTTGGTGGTGGAGAGACCCAAAACGCCCTTGCAGAAAGATCCTATAGAAGTTTGCGCAGAGCACCCAGAGTGGATTTCCAGGCTGCCTAAGGAAGTGCCGGAAAGCCTGCAAGAATTTGTAAATTGGGGCAAATGGTGCGAAACTGTTCTTCGTTCCAAGGGTTCTGTTGATTGGATAAACCTCCGCCCAGCTAGTCTTCTGCATTGGTTGTCAACCGTTGGAAGTAAGAAGGACATTCACAAAAGTGTAGGCTGGGGGGCGTGAATGAAGCAGCCGTCGAAAGCACCTGAGAAGAAACCGTACCAATCACCCAAACTGCTTGTCTACGGAAACTTGTCTGAAATGACCAAGACCAAGATTAGCCTCCAAGGCCGAACGGATAACCCGAGGATGAATCGCCGGACCGGCTAGCGAACAACGCCCAAAGTTTCCAGCAAGAAGGCAAGAACCAATTTCCTGTGAGTTATTCCTATCGAGTTTACGGTGTGGGGATCGATTCAACGACCAGCATTCCCGGCTTGGAACCATGCGGACCAGAGCCCCGGCGCCTCTGCGTACGATTTGAGTCTGGTCCCCAACCCGGCTGGGCTTGGCGCGGAACGGCGTTGCCCGGTCGCGCCCGTTCCCGCCTGGCTGCGACCGAAAAAACTGCCGATTCTTCCTTTGTTTTGGCCGAGCACGCAAATGGAGAGTTCTACCAACTTTCTTACTCCGACGGCACGCGCTTTGTGGTCGACGGGGGAGCGGAGCGCGTCTGGGGAACAGTTCAACCACCACAGACAAACGAGGATCTCGCAACCTATTTTCTCGGACCGCTAATGGGTTTCCTTCTCCGGCAAAGGCACATAACCTGCCTGCACGCAAGCAGCGTGGAATTGCACCGACATGCTGTGGCATTTTCTGGTGAAGGCGGTTACGGAAAATCGACCACGGCGGCGGCCCTCGCGCTCCGTGGAGTTCCTGTGCTGAGCGAAGATATAGTACCTTTTGAGTTGGTACAGAGGAGATTCTGGGCAAGTCCCGGATATCCGCGCGTTTGTCTGTGGCCGGATGCGGTTGCGAAATTGCTCGGCCATCCGGAGGCACTACCCAAACTCACCCCATCGTGGGAAAAACGGTACCTGCCACGCACGAGCCAAATTTGCGGAACAGCCGAAGCCACTGGGCCTCATTTATCTCTTTGGTGATCGCTCCTCAGAGGCGAATGCTCCGCGCATCGAGGAGATACGTCCGTGACAAGCGTTGCTTGAACTTGTGCAGAATACTTACATGAACTGGCTGCTGGATCGCGAGAGGCGCGCGGAGGAATTCGACGAGCTGTGCAGACTAATCCAACAGGTCCCCGTGCGGCGCATTGTGCCGCACACGGATGGCGCTGAGATCGGAACCCTGTGCGAGCGAATTCTGGCGGATGCTGAGAAGATCCTGGTGAAGAGCTGATACTGGTTTGCGGCCGCCCCGCCAGCGCCCGTTGAGTGGAGGAGCTGCTTCACGGTGTACACTGGCGAAAACGAAGCTGGAGCTAGCTCTGCCTGAGAGCCATCCATTCGGTACCGCAACACTAGAAAAGGAGTGGTCCTTTCTGTGCGCCTGCGCTTCGCCAGCGGGGCGCGTGGAGCATATCCGCCGAAGATTGCTTGCCGGCGGATTGGATTGGGATTCCCTGCTGCAACTCGCGGGCGAACATAAGGTGCAGGGGATGCTCGCAATTCGTTTGAAGGAAGCGGAATTCGCCGGTGTGCCTGCTTGTGCGCGCGAAGAATTGCAAAGCAGGATGCGTGTACAACATCTGTTCAACTTGAGCATGATGGCGGAACTCTTTCGTGTCTTGCAGGACTTCTCCCAGGCGCACATCGAAACGATCCTGCTGAAGGGACCCCAGATTTCCCTGCGAGCTTATGGTGATCCCGCAGTGCGAAGTTACGTGGACCTGGACCTCCTGGTGCGCCATCGCGATATTCTACGGGCAACACAGCACATGCTGGCGTTGGGATTTGATTCGGACGTCCCTGAGTCCGCCATTCGGGCAGGTAAGATACCAGGCGAATACGTTTTCAAGAGGCCAGGAACGCAGCGCATCGTGGAACTGCACACAGAACGCACTTCTCGGTATTACCCCAAACCGATGAGGGTAGAGGAACTGTTTGCCAGAAAAACTGTGTCGCTGCTGGATGGCAGGAAAGTGCTTGCTCTCAGTTTGGAAGATGAGTTGGTGATGGACTGCATTCACGGCGCGAAGGACTTCTGGGAACGCCTTACCTGGGTGTCCGACGTGGCCTCGTTGATTGTGAGGCATTCCGAGATAGACTGGGAAAAAGTGAGACGAGCGGCTGCGGACGTGGGTGGGGAGCGCATGCTGCGCGTAGGAGTTCTCCTGGGCGCGTTGTTATTTGGGGTCGAGTTGCCCACTGCGATGGCAGAGGAGATCAGGAGGGATCGAACCAGTGAAAGTCTTTGCCGTCAAATATTGCGCTGGCTACCGTATGCTGGATATGCGTTGCCCTCGCTGCGGAGACGAGCAATGTTTCGAATGGAAATGGCCGATGGAGGTATAAGCGGCGCCGCATACTTGATGCGGCTTTCCCTCTCACCCACGGAGGAAGATTGGGAAGAGGGCGCAGAAGAGCGAAGGCCATGGCTCTGGGATGCCGTGCGGCGCCCGTTCCGCCTTCTGAGAAAGTATGGCTCGGCGTACCGGAGCAAATGAAAAAGAAAGGCCGACTTGCGTTCGGAACGAGCCGGGCTATCGTGTCCTCGTCCTGACTAGATATTGGTGCGCAGTGAGTTGTGAAGCTCCCTTTTCTCCGCCGGAACTGGAAGTTCGACGGAGAGAGAAAACGCGGCTTTGTTCCGGACCACTCCAAGCTTGACGGTTTTTTCCGTCTTTTTCTCCACTAGCTTTTCGCGCAGTTCGCCAATCGAGCGAATCCTTTCACCATCCACGCTGGTGATGACATCGCCAGTTTTCAGGCCAGCTTTCGCGGCGGGAGAATCAGGGAAAACGCCACGAACGAGAATTCCCTCTCCCTCAGGGGCGCCAAAGTAGGTGCCGAATTCCCCCTCGAGATTCTCCGCGTCGATGCCGAGGCGCGGCCCAGATGAGGACCAAGGCCCGTTCGCAAAGAGTTCACCCATTTGAGGCATGTCAGGCATATGAAAGGCAAAGGTGCCGGGGGCCACAACCGTGTTGGCGTGGTGCGGCTCAGACTTGCCTAATGTCACGTTGATGGTTTGCGAATGACCATCACGCCAAACGTTGAATTGCGCCGTGCGCCCGGCGGGAATTTCGCGAATCATGCGGCGGAATTGTTCGGTGCCTTCGATGCGCTGGCCGTTGATGTCGGTGATGACGTCGCTTTCCTTGAGGCCCGCTTTGGCGGCGGGGCTTTCCGGCACGATCTTGCCCAACAGCACGCCGCGTTCGGCAGGAAGCTTGAGTTCCCTGACCTTCTCGGCGGTGATTTCCGTAATGCCCACACCCAGCCATCCGTTCCCAGAGCCGACAAAGACTTGCACGTCATCATCGCCGTCCATGGAAGAGAGTTCATCCAGATTCAATCCGGCCAGCTCTTCATTTGCTTCGACGACCTGCTGGGCCGCGTCTTCGACTGACTCCTGGGCCCTGGTGCACTTCTGCGCTGCTGCTGAGTCCGAAAGTTTGGGCTTGCGAGCAGAGAAGCCCGGAAGCGCGACCAAGCCTGCCGTCAGAGCGCACATGCCCACAGTCATGAGAAGTTGTTTTGAGTTCATGGTGAGTTTCATCTCCTTGAACCATTAGACGGAGGAAATGCTAAACCGTTGAGCGCAGGGCAACGACGCGTATGGTGCCATTCACGGTACCAAGATGGATCGGGGCCCCACCGCGACCAAGCTTACCGTGAACAGTTCGCGGCTGGTCGGCTCCTTTCACCACCATCGGCAGTTCGCTGGAAAAGCTGCCATTCATGCAACGCGCATCTAAATCAGCCGGCAAGTCCGCAGGGACGGCCAGCAGGACTGAACCATTGGTAGTCTCCGCGGAGGCGCCTCGAGCGTCGGCCGGGTGTTTCAACTCCACATAAACGTTGCCATTTGTGGTGTGGGCGTGAAGATTGCCACTGCTCTCGTAGACTTCGATATTACCGTTGACGGTGTGGAGTTCGCCGATGGATTCCGAACTGATGACGCGCAAAGTCCCGTTGATATTATTCACGTGGTTCAATTGTACGCGCCGCGGAACATGAATGACGTAGTCCACGGCGACTTCCACCCCTTCTTCCTGCGGGTAGCGCGTGGAGATGGAGACGGCGTCGGGCTTGGCGTCGATGTCAATGGCCACGAGATCGAGAAGGGATTCCTTGTCCGGAGTGGTTTTGACGGCGCGGACCTCGACTTCCTCCTTGTCCCAACCCTCGATCCGAACCGTACCATTTACGTTACTTAGTTCGAATGAGCCGTCGGGACGCAAGGGATAGGTCCTGGTGAACTCGCGTGTCACCCCAAAACACAACGGGGCAAGAAACGCGATACCCAGAAAGAGACCCAGGGCCGAGCGGCGAACTGCGGAGCGAACCATCATAGATCCTCCTTCAAGGCAAATCCCTCATCCCACCCCGTGGACAAACGCAAAGCCTATCCCGGTGTTCTCTTCATTAATGCGGCTGAAAATTAAAGCTCATTGTGGAAACCACCTCAACACTCTTTCCAGAGACCTGCTCCGGCTTTCCTCGCCACTTGCGAATCGCGGCGATAGCAGCATCGATCAGCGCGGGTTCGCCTTCCAAAACCCGTTCGACGCTCACAGACCCGTCAGCCTTCAACCGAATTTGCAATACAACCCTGCCCTGAATCCCAGCCTTGCGGGCGAGTGTAGGATATTCGGGCGTTGGAGAACTCGTCAGGCGCTTTTTGAATTCGCCATAGTCTTCATGAATGCTTCCCATGAAGATGACTTCCATGCGCTTCTTTGCGCTGTTGAACCAATCCTCTTGAGCATCTTTGGGGGACAACGGTGGCGGGGGATTTCCGGTCGCTGCCGAAGGTGGAGAGAGGGAGACCTGAGTCATTCCATAATCGCTCAGCTTCTCCGCGAGACGCTGCTTTTGTTCATCCAGGAGAGATTGGCGAAGTCCGGCTTGGGCATCGAGATATTGCAACTGTATTTTCCCGCTCGTCGTGCGGAGTTTCAGCAGGGCGCCGCCTCCATTCAGGGATGCCATGGCATGCACAGGTCCATCGGGTTGAGTTTGCACACTCAGAGGGAGAGAAGGATCGGCTTCAATGCGACTGGGGCCGCCGGTTTCAACGGTGGCGTCGATTGCCATAGCGATATTGCGCGGCAGAAAGACCACAATGTCACCTGTGTGGGAGGCCAGCTGGGAGGGGCCGGGCAAACGAACCGTATGCGCTCTCTCGGAAGTTTCCGGGTTGATCCAAGCGGTGATTGTGCCTTCTCCCGTCTCGGCGTGAACTTTGTTGGCGACACGCGTGAGGCAAATGCTGCCTCCCGTAGTTGCCACTTCCATCGGCCCGGCGACGTACATCACACGAATCCCGCCACCGCCTGTCTCCGCGTGAACCGAGCCGTGGACTTCACCGAAATCAATCTGTCCTCCGGCCGTGCGGACTCCAACATAGGATCCCGCTTCGCCAATGGTGATATTGCCGCCATCCGTTTCCAGCCGGGCCGTGCCCTTAATCCGTGTGGCGCGGATGTGGCCACCGCCGGTGCGCAGTTTGGCGTTGCCGTCGATGTTCCCGGCCTGGATATGACCGCCAGCCGTGTAAGCGTCCACATCACCAGCAACGTCCTTTAAGGTAATGTGCCCGCCTTCAGTCTCGAATTTGGCCACGGGCCGGTCACCGTGTGCGAGCGGTGAACCGGGCAGACCGATGCGCCCAGCAGTAATATTTCCGCCTTGTGTGAGAAGCGCGACACGGCCAGCAATGTCGGCGGTCTCGACATCGCCGGCGCCGGTGGAGACTTCCAGATTGAAGGTGGCCGGAACAGTGACAACGAATTGCACCCAAAACTGCACATTTCGGCGCGGAGCGCGATGGGGGGGCGCGAGCAAGCCTAGGTTTGGAATTGCGCCGGAAAGGAAAACGCTGTCCACGGTTTCGCGAGTCGTGAGGGAATAATGATCGAGCAGTCTTTGGCCGAGGGGATTTGGCGCATCGGTTTCGACGTGAACCGTGTAGCGGACAACCGGAGGCGCCCCTTGGGGGAGCGTCTGGACGCGCACATTGCCTAAATCGGTCGTCAAGTGCAAAGTCATAGCGTTCGTTACGCGCAGCTCGCCAGAGCGATCAACGGAGGCGTGGGGAGGGGAAGGAGGCACGTTTTCGGCCACGAGCTGCCAGGGGAGCAGCAAGCAGGCTGAGAGACAAACGTACGCCGTTGCGCCCACTAATGAATAGTGCACCCGTCCGTGAAAAGCCCGAATACGGGATGTGCCGTACATGAATGAAACTTCGTTCAAAGACCTGGCGATCATTGATCGCTGCGCGCGCTGATCTCGCGCAATGCCGCAGCGCTCCGCAGACGAACATAGCGGCTTGGATCCTTGTGCTGCAATCCCTCGAGCGCGCGAATCACATTTTCAATCGAGCCGTCGGAAAGGGGTAAGCCGGCATTCGTCTGAATCATTGGTTCAACGGAAGGCTCCAGAGCTTGCGGAGCCAGAGACTCCTGCTGGGACTGTTCCAGGGAGCGCACCAGGAGATTCACGGCTTCCACGCGCACCCCAGGATTGGAATCGTGCTGGAGCGCTTCCAGTAGAGTCTTGCGCACTACGCTGTCCACACCCGCATCGCGCAATGCTTCCAACGCTTTCAATCGCACCGCAGGATTCTGATCCTTGCGCGCCGCGGAAAGCAGCGCCACGCGCACTTCGGAGTCTTCCGCGCGAGCTTTCAACGCCTCCAGGCAATCCAGCCGCATTCCCGAATCAAACCGCTCCCCGCTCTTCACGACGAAAGTGAGAACGCTCCGCACCTCGGAATCGTCCAGGTTTCCGTTGAGCTCGACTGGTTGCTCAGCGCTCATACGGACGCGGACGTTTTGCGAGCCGGAGTAGGGGGAAGGAGTGAAATTGATTCCTGCCACAACCATTTTGGAGAGTTGGTCATCGGTAAGCGGCTGGCTGGGGTGAACGTTGACGGCTTGATCCTGAGCCACAACGTCGCTGCCGGCGAACCATTGTGTGGATTGTACGCCCGCCACGAGGCCGAAGAGAACAAGCGTCGCTGCGCTCCATGCCGGGTGGAGCGCCATCCAACCGCGCAACCATGCAAATGCATGCGCTTTTTGCTTAGCCGGAGGGCACGTGAGATCGTCCAGCTTTTCCGCAAGCTCACTGCGGCACTGGGAAAGGAGGATACCGGAAGAATCGGCCAGCTCGTCCGCCCGGGGAAGGGAGACGATGGCGGTTTGGAACCCCCGCTCTTCGGAAAGCTGGGTTTGGCACGCGGCGCAATTCGCGAGGTGCTGTTCGATGGCGGCGCGTTCCTGATCGCTCACTTCATCGCAAACATAAAACACCAGGAGAGGCGAAATCTCCAGGCAGGAGTTATTTTGCTTCCCCATGTTCATCGCAGGACTCCCAGTTCGTTGCGGAGTTTGCGCGTCGCGCGGAATAGGGAATTCTTGACCGTCTCTTCGCTGGTACCTAGCGCGTCTCCGATCGCCCGCAGTTTCAGACCTTGATAATGCTTCATTTCAAAAACGATGCGCTCGCGGGGCGAGAGGCGTTCCATGGCTGCGGCGAGCCGCGTCTTGATTTCCAAGCCGAGCAGGTGCCGTTCCGGGTCCAGGGTCGCGCGGTGCTCGCGCTGGCGTTCGAAAAAGTCAGACCCGCCGTCTTCAAATTGTCCGGAGTGCATCTCGGGAGCCTGGTCCTCGGGGCGCGCCTGGCGACGGCGAAGATGATCGAGACAGACATTGGTGACGATGCGATACAGCCAAGTATAGAAGCTGCATTCGAAGCGGAACCGGTGCAGGTTACGGTAAACCTTCAGAAAAGCTTCCTGGTAGACATCGCGCGCGTCTTCCGTGCGTTTCATGAGGTTGAGCGCCAGGCGGAGAACATCGCGGTCGTAGCGACGAACCAACTCTTCAAAAGCGGGGCGGCTGCCCGCCTGCGCCTGTTCTACGAGAACACGATCATCGAGACTGGCCAAGGAGGTCACTTTAGCCAACGCCGAATCCGAATTGCCGGTGGGGCCGGATTCATTCGCAAGAGCCAAGGCCCAAGAGGGTAAAGACATTTTCGCTTTCTCTTTGCCAGTTCTAAACTAAATCCCCAACCTGCTTCCAGTTGAGGCTTCGGCGTGCTGCAGCAGGGCTGGCGCACCCCGCCAATACACCGTTAGACGCAGCGAACCGCTGGGTGTAAGCAAAGGGGTGTACGGCGGCTTCTGCCGCGCCAGTCAGCGACCGCCTCCAGGACTCTAATTTGGATGCGCAAAGGCGCCACCTCGTCGTACCCCCTCCGAACGTCATGCCGGGCCCGCTTGGCCTCGCAGCCGCCAGTTTAGCAGCGGCCAGACTAGGAGCAACATGGCAGCCAGCAGGATTCCGTAGCCATTGGTGCGATAAAACGCGTCTGGCTGCGTGACAAGTTCGCCGGCGGCGGCAAAAAGAGAGGCGCAGGCTGCCACCAGGAACAAGCCGAGAAGATTAAACCGTGCCACGCGCCGAATGCCGAAAACGACGACGGCTAAGACTATTGCCGAGGACAGGGATTGCTTCAGAAAATCAGCCGCGGAACCGTAACTTAGCACGAAGGAGGCCGCCACCGCAAAAAAGAGAACCAGCCGAAGCCAACGCACGCGTAGTTCCGCGCCCAGGAAGGCCGCAGCCAGGCAAACTACGGCGGTCGTGAGAAGAGCGCGAAAAATGGTGCTGCCGATTACGCCTAGGCCTGGGAAGATCGCGTCAAACGAATCACCAAAGCTGGCAGGAAGTCCTCGATGCAGTGTGGGCCACCACGCGGAAACAAAATCGAGGAGGCGTCGCAATCCAATCAACAACGCTGAACCGCTTATGCCTATCCAAAAAGCGTCACGGTAGTAATCGGCAGGCATGCCCAGCCAGGAGGGGAGTTTCTCTTCGCCGAAGGCAGGAGCCGCAAACGACCAAGCGAATCCAAACAGAAGTGTGATCGCACCCAATACGAGCGCACCAAGGAGAAATACGCCAATCGCGGCGGTGCCGAAGAAGAGACGCAGTGGTATCGCCGTGTCATATCGTGAAAGGAGGCCGGGAATTCCGCGTCCGAAGAAAAAGCTCACCACAAAGCCTGCTAGACCCGCGAGCCCCCAACTAAGCATCCGCCGCCAGGGAACCGCGACTGGCGGCTGGGCGCGCAATCGCTTGAAAAAGAACACCAGGACGGTGATGGCCAACCCCAATCCGAGGCAGATCTGGCCAATCGCGACCAAGGTCCGCGTCACGGTTCGCTCTTCCTGTTTCCTCAGGAATTCTTCGGGAATCTTGATGTAGGTGCGGTAGTCGGCCGGTTCGTCCCCGAGCACCTGCACGCTCAGGCGCGCGTAGGCATGGTCGGAAGAGTCCTTTGTGCCGGAATTTTCCGGGTCGAGCGGCACATTCTGCTGCCACGTCAGGGCGTGGTCCGTGCGGTTGGGATGCTTATCGGAATTGGGTTCCACGAGCTTCCAGCCGCTGAGGTCAATGTGTTTTTTCTCTCGCAGGAATTTTTCCGCAATGGCCACCGCCTCTTCCTTGGGCAAATTCGCGCCCTTGGTGGCTTCGGCCAGTGTGTGCCAGAAGCCATGCAGAGAGCCATCCGGTTTGAGTGTGACGGCGAATTCTTCGGGCTGAGAATCGCGGAAGTAACGTACACGCCAAAGAGCGCCGGGGACGCGTTGGGAGTAAATCTTGTTGATGTCGGAGATGGACACGCGGCGACGGAGAAATTCGTTGGTTATCGGATTGGTGGTGTCGAACATTTGCGCGGCCTTACGGTAGCTGTTGGGGTCCAAGCCATGCTCTTTCATCGCGGCGTCCGCACGCGCCGTTGCCGAGCGGCGATTAACCGTGAGTTCGAGATAGTCGCCGATGTGCTCGCGCTTCAGGCGCAACGCGAGGAATCCGCCGAGCAGCACGCACAACGCAAGGAAACCGATAGTGCCAGTCGTAAGTGGGTCGTAGCGGCGCGCCGAGATGCTGGATTGCTCGGCCACGACTTGCTGGGTAAGGCTGATCTCTGGCGCAGGATCGGCTTGATTGAGAAGATCGTCGACGTTTTCAAAACGCCCGCGCATAAAATACGCCACACCGGAAAGGAACAGCGGCGCAACTGCGGCGAGTCCCACCACGATGCCGGAAACCTTGAAGTACAGATTATCGGACCGAATGAGCAACAAGCCGACCAGGGATGCATCGATGGTGTAGTGCCAAATCAAGGTGGCGACGATGCCCCAACGCAACATCACCAGGCCTGCAACAATGCCGATGAGCCCGACTTCGATTCCACGAATGTAACCGGGTTCTTGAGGGTAAGCGCTGTGCAAGAAACTCCAGAAGAAGGCGGGAAGAATGATAGAAAGCACACGCGAACCCGTCAGTTTGTGAAGGAACGGGATGGCGAACAGGCGGAAGAGAAATTCCTCGCTGGTGGACGCCAACACGCCGATGGCAACACCCGCGATCCAGGGGAAGGACGTGTTCACCACATCGGAATAATTCAAATCCTGCGGCGCCCAAACTCCGAAGCGGCTGCCGATCATATAGAACGCAACAATGAAGCCAAGATGCGCGGCGGCCATGCAAAGTCCCACCAGCGAGGAGCAGAAAAACTCCTTGGACCGCATGCCACGCAAGGTGAAGGCGCGGGTAAGTTGCAGACGTCCCGGCTGCGCCGCGCGGTAGAGCGGTTCTCCGCCAGGCAATACCAGGCTGACTGTTAGGGCCGTGCCCACGGCCGCCAAGAGTAGTTTAAGGAGACTCTCAAGGACGAAACTCGGGTAGGTGAGATGAGTGTCATATCCCGCGCGCACGGAACCCCAGTCGTTCAGTTGCATCAGGTAGAAGAGAATGGCGACGACGACGCCAATCTTTAAAGCTGCGCCCCAAGAGGTTTTGCCCTGACGCGTCAAGGCGATGCCCAGCCACAGCGCTCCGCCGAGGAGGAACCCGTAGGGGACTATGGCGATCTGGTTGTAGAAGATGTTGGTGGAACGCAGGTGCTGGTAGTCGCGCGTCCAGGCCTCCGGTACCTGCAAGAATTCCTGGGTGCTGCCGATGCAGTCGCCTTGTAAGCCGACTTGACGGCGGTAAGGCGCGTCCTTGGCCTTAAAGCCCTTGCGTTCCCATGTGAATGACCAATCGAGCCGATTCGGACGTGTGAGCGAATTGGCTTCTTCCGGCAGAAATTCCCATTGGACTAGATCAGCGCCCAGATTTGTCTGAAGGAATTGCTTGGCCGAAGTGAGCGCTTCTTCGCGATTGAAGGATTTTGCTCTTCGCGCTTCCTCAATTTTGTGCTCGTAACCAATAACCTTCCCCGCTGGGCTGACGCGGACGTGAAACTCCTCCTCTTGCATCGGACGGAAAAAGCGCACTTCCCAATACCAGATATTCAGCTCGCTGGACATCAAGTGATTTGCTTGTTGCAGGCCGAGTTCCCGTTCGAGGTAGGTTTTGGCATTTTCGTCGACGTCGAAAACGATGGTGGATTGATAGCCGGCGAGGTTTTCTCCCAATTTTTCGACAAACTCTTTTGCCCGAGTTTGCGCGTCGGCACGGGAGACCTGGAAATCGACAGAAGCTTCGGGGAAGGCCCGGAAGAAATATTTGTGAGCGAAGAGGGCACCAACAATGCCGCAGAGAATCCACAGAGCGAGAATGCGTTTGTCCGAGCCGGTCAACCGGTCTTCCGCCAAAGAAGCCTCCTTGGACGCCATCAGCCCGAACGCCCACTACTCTATCGATACGTGGGGCCGGTGCGCAAGTTTCACGAAAAGCGGAGGTTACTTCAGGATGGTATAAAGATAGAGAGCGATGAGCATCAGCTTGCAAACCAATGTGCAGATGGTGAAGGGCGTGGGGCCGCAGCGCGCGGAATTGCTTGCGCAGCGCGGGATCTACACTCTGGAAGATCTGCTGAACTACCTGCCCTTTCGTTACGAAGACCGCATCCACTTTTCGAGAATCAAGGACGTCCAGCCCAACGGCACCTACACATTGCGCGCGCGGGTGATGAGCGGCCAGGCGGTGCGCGGCATGTACGGCCGCGATGCGATTTATCACTTGCTGGTGCAGGACGACAGCGGTTCGCTGCCTTGCAAGTTTTTTCACGGGGGTTACCTGGAAGGCCGATTGAAGGCAGGGCAGGAGTTGATTCTCCACGGGAAAGTGGAAATCGATAAACAGCGTCCAGCGCGGCGGGAAATGATAAATCCGCAGATTGAGGTGATCGGCGGAGGTGAAGTGGACTCCACGGAAATGGGGCGCATTGTACCCATCTACGAGGCGGTCGGCACGTTTGGCACGCGGCAAATTCGCCGCGCCATTTACGCCACGCTGCAGAATCTGGACCAGCAGATCTTCGATGTTTTGCCCGCCGAACTGCGCAAACGACTGGGGTTCCCCTCACGGCGCGAGGCTTTGATCAATACACATTTTCCTCCAGCGGGAGAATCGCTTGAAGCACTGAATCTTTTTCGTTCTCCCGCGCAGCGACGGCTGATTTTTGAGGAGTTTTTTTTGTTTCAACTCAGCCTGGCCCTGGGCCGCAAAGCCATTCGTAAGGAAAATGCCATTCCATTCCGGGTGCGCGAGGACAAAATACGCGAAGCGTTGAAAAAGATACTTCCGTTCAAGCCGACCGGCGCGCAGAAGCGAGTCCTTGCGGAAATCGCGGCGGACCTGGAACGGCCAATTCCGATGAACCGCTTGCTGCAAGGTGACGTGGGCAGCGGCAAAACCATCGTGGCGTTCGAGGCAGCGGTCATTGCCATGGAAAACGAATGCCAGGCCGCGCTGATGGCGCCAACGGAAATCCTCGCCGTCCAGCACTACCTGGCGGCGCGCCGAATCCTGGCGCCCGGCGGGTATCAGGTTGAATTACTGATCAGCGGATCAAAATCGGCGGAGAAAACGGCCGCGCGAGAACGCATCCGGACAGGCGAAGCGCAACTCGTGATCGGGACCCATGCGCTAATTGAGGAGAGCGTAGAATTTCACCGCCTGGGATTTGTGGCCATTGACGAACAACACCGTTTCGGAGTTCTGCAGCGCAAACGGCTGATGGATAAGGCAGTAAAGCACGGGCATGCACCGCACGTTTTGGTTCTGACCGCGACGCCGATTCCCCGGACGCTTTCTTTGACGCTCTATGGAGATTTGGACGTTTCCATCGTGGACGAACTTCCACCGGGCCGAACGCCCATCGAAACCCGCATGACCACGGAGATGCATCTCCCAGGCGTGTGGGAATCATTGCGCAGGGAAGTGCAAACGGGCCACCAGGCTTACGTCGTGTACCCGGTGATTGAGGAGTCCAAGCTGGAATTGAAAGCAGCGATCGAGGAGTTCGAGCGCCTCTCCAAAACCATTTTCCCCAAATTGCGGGTTGGGCTGTTGCACGGGCGGCTTCCAAGCGAAGAGAAAGAAGACGTGATGCAACGTTTTCGGCGGAACGATGTGCAGATCCTGGTGGCAACAACTGTCGTGGAGGTGGGCGTGGATGTGCCGAACGCCACGGTGATGGTCATTGAGCACGCCGAACGGTTCGGACTGTCGCAATTGCATCAATTGCGTGGCCGCATCGGGCGCGGTGCGCAAAAATCGCACTGTATCCTGGTTGCGCCGGGCCACCTGACGGAAGAGGGCCGAGCGCGCCTGGAAACTATGGTGCGCACCAACAACGGATTTGAGATTGCCGAAACCGATCTCCAATTGCGCGGCCCCGGCGAGTTTTTCGGTACGCGGCAGTCAGGGGAACTTGGGTTTCATGTGGCTAATCCCTTGCGCGACCGCGAATTACTGGAACTCGCGCGCAAGGAGGCCTTCACGCTTGCCGAAGACCCTGCAGGGAAAGAGACCTTGCAGGGCATGCTGCGTGTTTTGCCAGGCGAGTGGCAGCGGCGCTATCATCTGGCGCGCATCGGCTAAGGCGCGCAGGAACGTTCATGCGTGTCATTGCTGGAAAATATCGCAGCCGCCAGTTGAAGAGCCTCAAGGGAATGGGGCTGCGCCCCACGAGCGACCGTCTGCGCGAAACGTTGTTCAATATTTTGCGCGAGCGCGTGGCAGGCGTGCGGTTTGTCGATGCGTTTGCCGGAACCGGTGCGGTGGGGATTGAGGCCCTGAGCCGCGGCGCGAAGGAAGTGGTGTTTATCGAAAAACATGCCCCGGCGGCCGCGCTGATCAGGAGGAACCTCGAGTCGCTTGAGGCGCGAGGAGAGGCGCGCGTCCTGCCCGTCGACGCTTTGCACGGGCTGGAGATCCTTGGCAAAGAAGACTCCCACGCGAGGGAAGCGCCCAAAATCGTTTTTCTGGATCCACCCTATGGCAATGCCAAGGATTATGATCGCGTGCTGACTTTCCTCGGTTCTGCTACGCTTCTTGGGGAAGGCAGCCTGGTCATCGCCGAACATCGGCGCACTTTTGAACTACCCGGAGCGGTGGGAAGATTGCGGAGGGTGCGCGTTTTGCGTCAGGGTGACGCAATGCTGACTTTTTACCGGGTTGTGGAAAAAACTTCGGAGGGCGGAGTCGCCTCGGAGTAAACCCAAAGCGTGCCCGTGCTCATCTACTATTCTGTCCCCTTGCAATACTCCCCAGCCCCGAGGGAGTAAGGGCCGAGCGCGATATAATAATAGGATGTCTCGTCGATTCCAGGTCGATCCGTTTGGCTTGCTTGGGCAGGAGAAGATCCTGCCTGTCGCGGTAGATCTTCGCGGACCGGGGCAGCCGAAGCTGACGATTGCGTGGAACAGCTTTCATCAGAATTTTTTTAGCGAACTGGTGGCCTTTTTCCGATGGTCGCGCATGCCCAAGGGTGTTCCCGCGGCGAATGTCTTCCGCGATTGTCGTATTCAGCGTCGCATGCCCTACAGGGCTGTCCTGGCTGCCGCGCTGTGGCACGTTGCCCTGTTCATCTTTCCCTGGCCACAACTGCCGGCAGCGCACAAACGTAATCCCGCATTCGACAACACGGAACTTACCTGGTCTGGACCAATTGAGGACTTGCCTCTGCTCAATGTTCCGAAGAAGACGCCTAGAACTTCTGCACCGAAAGCGCCTGAGAATACCGCACCTGCCGAGGGCACCGACGCTTACCATCCCCGCCAACGGATTTTCACGGATCCGGTTCACCCAACACATCCGCGGCAGACCTTGGTCAATGCTTCAGATCCCATGGAACCCCCGAAGTTTTTGCCGGCACTTCCCAACATGGTCCAGCTTGCTGCTTCCTCCGGACCCGCCCACCCGCGCCTGGAAATAAGTGAGCAGACCTTGGCAAAACTTCGCCCGAAACAAGTGAAGCGCAGAGCCACGACAGATACGCCGACACCGGACGTGCCGAATCTGGAGTTGCGTCCGGCAGAAATCAGTCTTGCCGAGGTCACGAGCGGTCCAGCACGGCCCAAACTGGAGATCAATGCCGGTTCCGCCCCGCGACTGGCCGATCGTTCGAAGAAGGGTGAAGTTGATCGCGCGCCGGAACTTGCGGTCGAGAATGCAGGTGCAGCCGGTGGGCCGTCAGCAACAATTATCGCCTTATCAGCGACGCCTGCACCGCCCGCGCCCATAGTCGAAGTTCCCAAGGGAAACCTTGCCGCGCGGGTTGCCGTTTCGCCGGAGGGCAATGGCGCCGGAACTCCAGGCGGTTCCGGAGCCTCTTCGAATGGATCGGGCGGTGGATCTGGTCCGAGCGCTGGCGACGCGGCGGGGAAAAGTCCCGTCGGCATCAGCATCAGCGGGGGCAGTCCAAAGCCAAATGCCGGAGTTTCGGGCCTGGGTGGGGTGGGGAGGTTAAGCTTGCCCAAGGCGCAAGCGGAATACAAGCGTCCGGATCCAAATGCGGACGATGATCCTCCGGAACGCAGCGGTCCTCCAAATTTCGGGATGCTTCCTCCCGGCGCGCCGCCGGAGCAGATTTTTTCTTCACACCGTGTTTATTCGATGAATGTGAACATGCCGAATTTGAACAGCGTCACGGGCAGTTGGATCATCCATTTCTCCGAATTACATTTGCCGGGCGCGGTTCGGACGAGTGGAGAGGTCATCGCGCCGGGTCCCCTGCGAAAGGTCGACCCGAAGTACCCTCAAGACTTGATGAAGGACCACGTGGAGGGAGAAGTAATTTTGTATGGAGTCATTCGCCCCGACGGAGCCGTTGACAGCGTACAACTCGTTCGCGGCATTGACGAGCAATTGGACGCCAACGCCATAGTTGCATTTCGCCAGTGGAAATTCCACCCGGCCACGAAAGATGGCCAGCCCGTGGCCATCGAGGCCATCGTGCACATCCCTTTCCGTGGTCCGGAGCGGCAGTAGGCCGCAATCTATTGCTCGGACTGGAAGCCTGCTTCGTAGAGTTTAACCAGCGTGTACAGGGCGTGATTGACAGGTGTGGGCACGCCCAATTGCGCGCCTACGCGGACCACGTGCCCGTTCAGAGAATCGATTTCCGTGCGCTTGCCGCGCGCCAGGTCCTGCGCTGTTGAAGAGCGTGTTCCGCTCATTTGCTCGGCGATTTTGAATGAGCCGGCGATAGCGGCTCGAGGATCTTCCAGGCCCGGGGGATGCACACCTTTGGCGCGCGCAACGTGCAAAGTTTCATGAACTAGCGCCTCGATTAGCTGCTTTGCATCCCCACTGGCGATAATCTCTCCATAAGTTACGCGGCCCAGCGCCGACACAGCGTTCAGTGCGCAATTCCAGATGAGCTTGGTCCAGAGTTCACCTTCGATGTTTTCAGAAATGCGGCAAGGGACATTAGCGGAGGTGAAGAGGTTTGCGATCTTCTCGGTTTTTTCATTTTTCGGGCCGAGGACGAGATCGCCCCGTCCCAGGTGTTTCACGCGCCCAGGGGCAGGCATTGAAGCCGCGACGTACACCACTGCGGGCAGGGCAACGATTCCGGAAGCGGCGCGAATATCCTCCGCGTTGTTCACGCCATTCTGCAAACTCACGACAACAGCCTGTGGAGCAAGGATGGCTGCCAATTGTTTGGAAACGCTGGCAGTGTCTGTGGTTTTCACGCAGAACAGCACAATGTCCGCATTGGCTGCGGCAGTCAGCTCCGTGGATGCCTGTGGATGGGCCGTTTTCTGAAAGTGAATCGAGTCGAGGAAGAGTCCAGAGCGCTGCACCGCAACCACAAAGGAAGAGCGGCCGATCAGCACGACGGGCACGCCGGCGAGAGCCAACATTCCGCCGAAAAATCCGCCGACTGCTCCGGCGCCGACTACCGCCACTTTGGGTCTATTGTCTGGCATCCCCCGTCCCTCACCAGGTTCGAATAAAATGCCAACAGTGAATTTCTAGAAGTGATTCCGCAACTCGCGGAACGCCGGCAGAATCACCAGTTTGCCCGATCCCGCGACAACCGGCTCGTGTTCCAGTTGCCAGGTATTCACGTGCGGGATGTAGACCGCGTTCAAGCCTGCTTCCATCGCCGGGTTAATGTCGCTTCGCGGGCTATTGCCAATCATCCAACCTTGGGTTTTCACGATTTTGTGTTTGTTGACTAAAAGCGTGTACGTCTTGGCGTCTTTTTCCCCGACGATCTCGATTGCCTCGAAAAAACCCTGGAGCCCGGAACGTTCGACTTTAGCAGCCTGCTCGGCAGGTTCGCCCTTGGTGAACAAAATCAGCCGATGACGGTTGGTGAGGTACGCCAGTGTTTCCGGCACACCATCCAGAATCGTGGGAGGAGTCTGCTCCAGGGCCACGACACGCTTGTGAATTTCCGCCAGCACTTCGCGCTTCGCCATGTGGTCCGCGAGTTTCATGTACGTTTCCTCGAGAGACCTGCCGAAGCTGCGCACGCCATAGCCGTACTGGCGAATATTCTTGCGCTCGGTTTCATTGAGGATGTGGCGGATGTAGGCGCGGCTATAGCCGCACGGTTCCACGAGGCTGATGAAATCGTCAATCAGCTTTTCGAAGAAAACGTTGTTTTCCCACAGCGTATCGTCCGCATCAATTAGTAGCGTGTTGCGTCGCATAGTCTTGAACGTTTATTTCTTCTTTTGTTCCATGCCCTTGTCGTCATCTCAGAAAAGGAGTCATGTCAGTTTAGCAGCCCAAGGGCATCTTCGACGATGGCACATGCCGCTCCGGGACGCGCCATGGTCGCCGGGCGCGTGGCGTACCGTTGCGATGTAAGCATCGTCGTAGAGACTGTGGAACGCTTGCTGACATGCGCGAGAGCGTCGAGGTGCTCATGGCAGCCACCTCTGGCGAGGAAGGCCTGCTCCAAAGCCTGACCTGCTCGCACGTGTCCCGCACCGGAGGAAGCGGAGAGAATCAGCACGCGCGGCCTGCGGCTCAACACTAGCAGCTGGCGCATTCGTTGATCACAGCGATGCGGTCTTACGCTGGCCGGTGGCGAGTTTTTCCAAGATGCCGCGTGCCATTTGCTGCAATTCGCCAAACTGCGTCAAGTACTTCTGAAACTCGTGATTCAGCCATTGGGCATCCTGCGGGCCAAGCTGATTCCGCAGGATCATGTCTCGGAGTTTCACGGGGTGAGGCAGCAAGGCCTCCTCCTGAAGTTCCTCGAGTGCTTGAGTCGGATTGTAGTGATACATGACTGTCCCCCACGAGTCACAAACCGTCAAAGGCATGCAACTCCCTTGCTCCATTCTACGCAAAGCGGGCAGACACGCACCCACTTTTCGAAATGTGGAGAGTTGAATATCAGGCTGCGGAGGCACGTAGGGACACGAATTCGTAGCGATCGATTCTCGCGGCAATGCCTGTTTTGCCGTTGTCGGTGGGTTCCACGCGAACTACTTTGCCGTGGCAGCGTATATTCACATCTCCGGCGGAGACCATCTGTTGCGGGAGCGTGAGGATAAAATCAATCTCGCTGCCATCCTCGAAACGCGCTTCGGTGAGGAAATAAAGTCCCCGATAACTGACATCTCGTGTGTTGGCTCTTAGCTCTGGACTGTTCGAATCGTACGCCATCACGCGCACGGGAAGCATCATGGCAAAGCGCCTGGCTTCACGCCGATCAGATAAATCGCCCATATGGACCCCTGAACTGGTTCACCCGGCTGAAAAGTAACACCCGTTGCAAGAAACTGCAATGCGAAACTGAAGTAATTTAGCTCTAGTACTCGTAAAGGTCGTAGTGGGCGGTCTAGAACTATAGTTTGCCACATCCACGGCAAGCAGAGGTGTGCGGATAATTCTAATCGGTTACACTTTGTGCGGTTCGGCCGATTCTTATGCAAATTCATCACGATTCCCGCAATTTCTTCCTCAATGGGCCAGTGGGCAGGCTGGAAGCCATTCTGTGGACGCCCACGCGTCCCGGCGTGCCCGCGCTCGCGGCGGTGCTATGCCACCCTCATCCGTTATTTGGGGGCACACTACACAACAAAGTTATTTATCAGGCCGCGAAATCTTTAGATGCACTGGGGATTCCCGTCTTGCGATTCAATTTTCGCGCTGCGGGATTGAGCGCGGGAGAGCACGACCGCGGACTCGGGGAAAGTGGAGACGTGCAGGCTGCGATCGATTTTCTGGCGGCCAAGTTTCCAAATGTTCCTCTTCTTTTGGGAGGCTTCAGCTTCGGAGCTTGGGTTGGTCTAAGAGTCGGTTGCGCTGATCCGCGTGTTCAAGAACTCATTGGAATGGGAGTTCCCGTGAACGATTCCGACTTCACCTTTCTGGATAACTGTGGCAAGCCCAAG
Source organism: Candidatus Acidiferrum sp. (assembly GCA_049686315.1). GTDB lineage: Bacteria > Acidobacteriota > Terriglobia > Acidiferrales > UBA7541 > Acidiferrum. Next base: position 24,230 of record JBAVHY010000082.1, read on the forward strand.
TTGATTGTTCAGGGCACCAACGACGAACACGGCGCCTGGGAAAAGCTCGAACCGGTTGTGGCCCACACTGCTGGGGACACGCGACTCTTTTTTATCCAGGGCGCCGATCACTTTTTCACCGGGCGTCTGGATCAGTTGGACCAGGCCATCAGCACATGGTTGATGGAGCGTCACCCACAACCACAAAAGCTCTAAGCACCTTCGCCGCGCGAAAAGAGCTTGCTGAATTGCTCTAGCCCCGCGGTGGGCACCTCGACCAATCGCGCGTTGGCTTCAACATGGGAAGTGCGTGACATCCCCACCAGCGCCGTCGTGATTCCTGGAGCCGAGCGAGCGAATTGCAGAGCGCGTTCCGCGTCGTTCTCCAGACCCATGGCTTCCGCGACAAAGTTCGGCAAATTCTGCGCCACTTGGCCCTGCAACAAAGCAGCGCTGGCAATCAACGTGACGCCGAGCTCATCGGCGACCTCCATGATTGTCTTCTCCCCTGAGCCTGACGTCTGATTGCCCAACGTAAGGGCTTCGGTCATCGCCAGGTTAAACGGCAACTGCACGAATCGGAAACGATGCTTTTCTCCGGCGATCTCCCTGGCGATTGCCACTAGCTCTGACAGCTGCATGGCATCCCGCGCCGATTTTTCCTGGCGAAACCCGTTCCACGTGGCCATTCCATAAAATTGAATCTGGCCGCGCGCAGCGGCGGATTCCATATAGACAAAAGCTTCTCGAACGCGATTCAGGAATTCAGCTTTTGGAACCTCGGAAAGTTGGGTTTCCGGGTTGTGCAGGTAGTAGACGTCGATGCAGTCTACTCCCAAATTCTTGAGGCTGCGTCCCATCTGATTTTCCAGGTACTTGGGCGTTATGCAGTGGCTGCCAGCAGCGATATCTTTCGCGGTAAAGACCCCCTTTTGAAGGTATTCGCTAAAGAAATACTGATTCGGGTCCGCAGGCATGGAGCCGTCTGGAGTCAAGTAGCCTCCCTTTGTGCACACCACGATTTCGTCGCGGGTAAAGCCCTTATGCGCGAGTACCTTCAGCGCCGTGCCAATGCTTCGCTCGCTCCGCTGCAAGCGGTAGTTGATGGCCGTATCAACTACGTTAATGCCTGATTCCACGGCCGCCACGATAGCTGCTGCGTAGCTGGCGTCGGTCGAATCGTTTGCCTGGCCCAGATACGTTCCTATTCCCAGAGAGGAGAACAGCAGGTCCTCAACTTGACGGAAGTGTCCCTCGGCGGCGTGTCCTCGGAACTTTTCCGCGTACCGCGTGGTGCCTTCCTCTGTTGCTCCCCGGCTCATTTGGTTCCCTCGCTTTTGGTTTTTTCCTCTGGAAGACCAGCTCCATTGACTTGTTCCTTCTTGGGCGACAGCAATCGCGAACAGGCTCGGGAAATTCTCCGGTACGGCCAGTCCTTCTCTCGAAAGAATATCTCGCCTTCGCGGGGACTGCTGAAAAACCAGCGCGCCACAAGCGCAAGATGTTCGCTGAGTTCGGTGGCACTTTGCCGCACATTTGCATTTGTGATCGGCGGGGTGTTCCCCACACCCTCGAGATAGTCTCGGACGGCCTCTTCGGCGGAAGTCGGTTTGCCGGTATCGCCAAAACGCAGAATAAAGGGCTCCGCCAACCTGCCGCCATGGACAGCGAAGAAGGCGATGGATTGATCGTCGGCGGTGCGTTGAAGAATGACCGCATCGAGATTCTGTACTCGCCGTGCCAGGTCCGGCTTGCCGCGGAGTACGTCATCCAATTTTTCCAGCTTCTTGTGAAGTGCAGCGGCTTTCTCAAAATCCAACTGTTCGCTGGCAGACTCGCGATCCCGCACAAACATGGCGTGCAGGGAACCTCCGCTCGTGTCCAGGAATTGGACCAGGCGGCCCACTTCCGCGTCGTACTCTTCCTTGGAGCAACCCGCGAAACACGGAGCCAGGCACATTTTCATCTCGGAATAGATACAGCCGGGAAACGCGGGATCGCGGCGGATCTTGATCTGGCAGCGGCGCACCTTGAAGAAGTCCAGCATCTTTTCGGCGAAGGCCTCCGCCGAGCGCCGCGAGGCAAACGGGCCGTAGTAGGCGCCGGAAATGGGCTCGCCCTGCTCGTTGACGACAATGTGGCGGGTGACGAAGCAACGCGGGTAGGCATTGCTCAGATTGATCTTCAACACCGGTGCGGGGCGGAGTCGCATCAAGTCCCGGTAGCGCTTCGGGAAAATCTGTTTGGCATTCTGGTAATAGGTAAGCGCTTGTTCGAATGCCGAGCCGGTTTCGCGATAACGAACCAGTTGCGCGAATTCGCGAAGGTTCAAGCGCTTGCTTGCTGGATCAGGAGGCCCAAGCAACCGTTGCAAACGGCGGCGCAAGTCTGCCGTGCGAATCAGATAGGGTTCGGCCAATTCCTCACGCGAGACGACAAGGCAGACGGCCGGTTTTGCGGGCAGTTGGGAGAAGAATTCCGCGTCACGATCGGGAGTGAATTCCAGGCCAGAGTTCAGTTCCAGCACAACGTCAGGATACTACGGACTCCTTAGTTCGCGCCGAAACGCTGTAACGCGTGCTCTCTCGCTGCTGTTTGTTACCAGTTGAATCGGACAGCTAAGTCCTCAAAACCCAGGACGCAATCACCAGCCGCTGGATCTCGCTGGTGCCCTCGTAAATCTCCGTGATCCGCGCATCACGGTAGGCTCGCTCGACCGGGTATTCACGGCTGTAGCCGTAGCCGCCGTGGATCTGGATGGCTTTGTGGGTGACGCGCGTGGCCATTTCACTGGCAAAGAGCTTGGCCGTCGCTGCTTCCAGGCTGAAGCGCGAACCGTTGTCCTGCTTCCATGCGGCCTTGCGAGTCAAAAGGCGCGCCGCATCGATCTCCGTGGCCATGTCCGCCAGCATGAACTGGATGGCCTGAAATTGTGCGATGGGATGTCCAAAGGCCGTGCGCTCCTGGGCCCACTTGAGCGCGGCCTCGAAAGCACCCTGGGCAATACCGGTGGCCTGCGCGGCAATCCCGATTCTTCCACCATCCAGCGTGGAGAGCGCCACTTTGTACCCCTCGCCTTCCTTCCCGACGCGATTCGCTTCCGGAACTTCGCAGTCGGTGAAAATCAGTTCGCTGCAGGCGGTCGCATTGATGCCCAACTTCTTTTCTTCTTTGCCCACTCTAAAACCCGGCGTGCCCTTTTCCACAACCAGCGCGGTGATGCCTTTTTCGCCCTTTGCAGCATCCGTGTTCACGTACGCGATTGCCGCATCGGCAACCCCGCCGTTGGTGATCCACGCTTTCGCGCCATTAACGATGTACTTATCGCCTTTCTTCACCGCTGTGGTTTGCAATGCGGCTGCGTTGGAGCCGGCCTGAGGTTCCGTGAGCGCGTAGCAGCCAATTCTTTCACCGCGCGTGAAGGGGTGAAGGAATTTCTTCTTCTGCTCATCGGTCCCGTAGCGATGGACGGGATCGCAGAAGAGCGAGTTCTGCACACTCAGAATGACGCCAGTCGAAGCGCAGCAGCGGGAAATTTCCTCGATCACAATGGCGTAGGCGATGTGGTCGAATCCCGCGCCCCCTTCGGCCTCTGGAAACGCCACGCCGGTTAAACCCAGTTCCGCTGCTTTCTTGAAGAGCTCTCGCGGAAAATGCCCGGACTCGTCCAGTTCCTTGGCGAGCGGCCGCACTTCGGCTTCAGCAAATTCGCGCACGGTCTTTTGCAGCAACTTCTGCTCTTCGCTCAACTCCAGATTCACGATGATTCTCCCATGCGGGTCTTAGTCGGGTTTCGAAGACACGATTTTAGCTTGCGGTGCCTTTCTTGTCACACTAGGTATGCAAGGCCTTTTTGAGGCGTTCATAGGTGGTGCGCAACTCCTCGGGGTGGACGCGCGTCTCGCCAGTGACGGTCATGAAATTGGAATCCCCAATCCACCGCGGCAGCATGTGAAGATGCAGATGCCCGGTCACTCCGGCTCCCGCCGCTTTCCCTAAATTCATCCCCAGATTCATGCCGTCGGGCTTGTACTCCTTGCGGAATGCTCCTTCCACTTTTTGGGCCAATTCCATGATTTCCTCGAGCGCTCCGGGTTCGCACAAATTCAGCTCCGCAACATGGGCGTATGGAACAATCATGACGTGGCCGGAGGTGTAAGGAAAACGATTGAGAATTACGAATGCCTTCTTGCCGCGATAGACGATGAGTGTTTCTTCATCGCGGTTGCGTTCGATGGCGTCGCAGAAAATGCAATCCGGCTGTCTGCCCTGAGTGACTTGAACCATGTACTGGTAGCGCCAGGGAGTCCATAGGTAGTCCATGAAGTTCCGTCCTCAGGGGTGAATCGAAGTCCAGCATATCGCAGCCTGCCAACTCACGGATATCAGAAACCGGAAATCGGCTTCCGAATCCATCTGCCTTCCACTCGTTCACAACCAGGGAGGTGACTCCTGATATCCGATATCTGATTACTGATATCGATCTTCCGCAAACAAAAACGCCCCGATGCAAACGGGGCGCGCTCTCACCTGCAGATGGTTCCGGAGCCTTCAGGCAGGCGGTGCTTCGCCCTGAGCGGCTGGCGCAGGGGCCTCCGCGCTATTTACAAAGTCCTTCAATTCCTTGCTGGGCTTGAAGAAAGGAATCTTCTTCGCCGGGACCTCGACTTTTTCCCCCGTCTTCGGATTGCGTCCGACGCGGCCGCGACGCTGACGTGTGCGAAAGCTGCCAAATCCCCGGATTTCAATCTTGTCGCCTTTTTGAAGAGCATCGATGATGCTTTCAAAAATAGTCTCGACGATGGTTTCGGACTCTTTGCGGGGCAGTTCCGTGATGCGGAGCACTTCCTCGATCAAGTCAGCCTTGGTCAATGTCGGTTGCTTTGTCATCGTCCCGAGCCTCTCCACTCGTCTATCTTCACCTGTCACAAACATCTGGAGCGAGGCGAGTTAGGGGACATCGCCTGCCTGGTGACCTCTTCCTATCACTAAAATGACCCGCAGGTAAATGACTTTTCCCAAAGAATACCCTGGCTGCGGAAATGCTGGTTCTGAGATTACCGGGACGCCAGTTTCTGCTTCAAGGCGTCGCCGATAGTTGCCGTCGCCGAGGACTTGGACGTTTTGTACTGGTCAATCTCCCGACGTTCCTGCTGACGGACAGCCGCGCGGTAGCTCAAACCGATCCTCCGCGTATCGTGGCTGATCTTGATGATCTTGAAATCGTACTCTTTGCCAGGCTCCAGCGGTCCAGCGCTCTTCAGCGGGCCAGTCGTTGGGCGGAAGCTGGATGGCCCCTCGTCGCGGCGCTTCCGTTCTTCGATTTCCGTATTGTGGCAGAGGCCCTCGATATTGTCGCCGAGTTCCACAAACGCACCGAATGTGGCGATTCGCGAAACCTTGCCCTTCACGATGTCACCAACACGATGCGATTTGAACCAGTCGCCCCAGATGTCGTTGACCTGCTTGATGCCCAACGACACGCGGCGGTTCTCCGGATCGATCCGCAAGACCTTCGCCGTAATCGGTTCACCCTTCTTGAACACTTCGTGCGGATTCTTCACGCGGCCTGTCCAGCTGACGTCGCTGACGTGCACCAGGCCGTCGAAGCCATCCTCGATTTCGATGAACGCGCCGAATTCGGCGATATTGCGGACCTTGCCCGTGACCACCGTGCCGATCGGATACTTCTCGGCGGTCAGCAGCCAGGGATCGGCTTGCGCTTGTTTGATGCCGAGGGATACACGGCGGTCGCTGGGTTTGATGTCCAGCACAACCACGTCGACTTCCTCACCGGCCTTGACCACTTTCGAAGGGTGCGTGGGCTTCTTCGCCCAACTCATTTCCGTGACGTGCACCAGGCCTTCAATGCCTGGCTCCAATTCCACGAAAGCGCCATAGTCCACCACGCCCACAACCTTGCCATGATATTTGCCGCCGGCAGGATAGCGTTCGGCAGCGTCAATCCATGGATCCTTGCTCATTTGCTTCAGGCCGAGCGAGACGCGTTGCTTGCCCTTGTCAAACTTGAGTACGATGAGGTCGAGTTCCTGCTCTGGCTTGACCATGTCACTGGGATGGCGGACGCGGCCCCAGCTCAGGTCCGTCAAATGCAGCAGTCCATCGAGACCGCCGATATCGACGAAGGCGCCGTAGTCGGTCACGTTCTTCACCGTGCCGTGAACTACCTGGCCTTCTGTCAGTTGTTCCATCAATTCAGCGCGCTTGGCATGGAGGGTTTCTTCCAGCAGGGCACGGCGGCTCACAACCACATTGCCGCGACGGCGGTTCAGCTTGGTGACGCGGACCTCGAGATTCTCACCGATCAAGCCATCCAGGTTCGCCGATGGGCGCAGATCGTACTGCGAGCCGGGAAGGAACGCGCGCACTCCAATATCCACAACCAGGCCGCCCTTGATGCGGTCCACGACTTTTGCCGTGATGGTTTCCTTGGCCTTGAACTGCGCTTCGATCTTTTCCCACGTCCGGCGGCGCACCACTTTCTGGTAGGAAACAATTACAAAGCTGTCCTTGTGTTCGCCGGTGCGTTGCACTTCGATCGTGGAATTCGGATCCGGCCGTGGAATGTCGGTTTCCTGGAATTCCGCTGCGGGGATCAGGCCTTCTGTCTTTCCGCCCAGGTCCACCACAACGCCCTGTTCGGTGTAGGCGACCACCTTGACTTCGATAATTTCGTTCTGTGCCGCAGCTTCCTGAGGCTCACCGTATTGCTCGATGAGCTTGCTCATCTCTTCCGCACTGGCTGCCTCTTCGGCAGCTGCGGTAGCTTCCGCATCAGCGGCGGCGGTCTTGGCTTCCGCTTCCGCGGCCTTGTGAGCCTCTTCCAGCTTCACTGGTTCCACATGCACCGGCTCAGAAGACAGAGGTGCGTCCTGGCCGCTCATGGGAACCTCAGCGGCTGCGCTTTCTTCCGGCTTGTTCGGGGACTCTATTTCCTGCGTTGCTGCGGCTTCTACAGACGATACGGGGTTTTCGTTCTCGAATGAAGTCATGATTACGTCGCCTCCGGGATTTTTATCCCTGTTTTGGTCAGGTCAATCCTTGCGAAATCCCTACCGGGGTAATGCAAGGAGGGTTACAACGGGGCAGTGCAGAACAGCAAACTGCTTCGCAGTAACTCGGTCTCTTTCATGTGGATGCCGCGCCTGAGGATAGTAACGCTGCACCCCGAACACACCTGCAAGCATACCTTTCGCGCGAAGCGCCTGTCAATCAAAGTGAAATCTCGGCGAACGATTGTCTCGCGATTGACGTCCCGGAATGGGGTTGACTGTCAGGCAATGCGCCGTGTTCACAAAGGCACACCGGAATCGCGCCAGTGGAATAATACCAACGTCAAGTCACCTCGGGGTTCTAAAAGGAATACTCTATGAACGCGCTGCCCATCCTCATTCTCCTTTTTGTGAATGTACTGATCTTTCTCGCTGCTGCGTTCATGTGGGACAAATCACCAAAGCAGAAGGAGAACCTGCTCCTTTCTGCATTGTTCCTGGGTTCCGGGATGCCCGCGCTGATTTATCAGGTTGCTTGGCAGAGAACACTGTTCGCAATTTACGGCGTGAATGCTGAGTCGGTGGCTGCCGTGGTAAGCGCGTTCATGCTGGGGCTAGGGCTTGGCGGTTTGCTCGGAGGATTGCTCTCGGCGCGTTACCCCACGCAGGCGCTTATCTTCTTCGGGCTTTCGGAACTCGGAGTGGCGATCTTCGGATTGAACTCGCTCCGGATTTTCCATTGGGCGGCCTCCAGCTCGGCAGGCGCCGCATTGCCGACAGTCATCTTGCTGAGCACAGCTGTCCTGCTGGTTCCAACCTTGCTAATGGGAGCGACGTTGCCACTGCTAGTAGAGCACTTCGTCGCGCGCTCCGGCCGAGTCGGATTGTCTGTTTCGCGGTTGTATTTCGCAAATACGTTGGGCTCCGCGATCGCTTGCTATTTGTGCGCGACATATATTTTGCGGAGCTTTGGACAGAGTGGTTCCGTAACCATGGCGGCATGCATGAATACGCTCGTCGGTGGGACTGCGTACCTGTATGGGCGGCAGACGCGAACGAGCGCTCAAGGTCTGGAAAACCATGGAAAACAAAGTGGAACGGGAAGCCCGATCATCGCACTACCGAGGGCCATGTGTCTTGCGGCGCTCGCGGGTTTCATCGGGCTGGGATTTGAGATCGTGTGGTTCCGCGTCTTCGCTCTTGCGTCTGGTGATCGTGCCCCAGCATTCGCGCTGCTGCTGGCAACCTATCTCTCCGGAATCGCCGCAGGCTCTTACCTCTGTGAGAAATTTACGACGGATTTCGAGCCCGCCAGAGTCTTGGGGATAGTAGGAGTTTTGCTATTGCTCTCGGGAGGCGTGTCGCCGTTCTTCCCCGCCATCGTGGCGACTTTGGTTGCCCGGAATTGGAACTATCTCTGGAGCGCGCCTGCCTTCTTTTTAGTCGCGGGCATGGTCGGTTGCATTCTGCCGCAGGTGTGCCAGATGTCCGTGGCCGCGGACGAAAAGGCTGGCCGCAAGGTGGGCTTCCTCTACGCCTCCAACATCGCAGGCTCCGTGGTGGGAAGCTTGGGGATTGGATTCATCTGGATGCAATTTTTCGGACTGCGCGCGATCGCATTGCAGCTGGCGTGCCTGTGTGTTATTGCAGGAACAGCAATCCTGCTGCTGCCTGACAGTTCCGTTAAACGGCCCGGCTGGGCTTGGGCGCTCATTCTATGTTCAGCGGTGGCGGTGCCTTTTTCCCCCCCAACGTTTCACCTTTTGTATGAAAAATTGACCTTCGGCAGTCGTGCGGAAAGCCATATCCCATTCGCGAGAATCGTCGAAAACCGAAACGGCGTCGTCTGCGTGACCAGGGACGACGCCGTGTTCGGCGGCGGAGTATACGATGGGCACTTTCTGATTGACCCCGCAAATGACGTGAACTTCACTGTCCGGGCATTCGCGTTTACGGCCACGCACCCCGCCCCAAGACGCGTGTTGATGATTGGATTGGCCTCGGGGTCCTGGGCACAGATCTTGATTAACGACCCGCGCGTCGAGCAGTTTGATGTAGTCGAGATTAACCCTGGCTATCTGAAGCTAATTCCCGATTACCCGGTTGTGCGCTCCCTGTTGCAAAATCCAAAACTTCGCCTCTACGTTGACGACGGCCGCCGCTGGCTTTTGGCTCACCCCACTGAGAAGTACGACATGATCGTGGCCAACGCCACGTATCACTGGCGGGATCACAGCACGACGCTGCTTTCCCGCGAATTCTTTCGGATGATTCGAGGACATTTGAATCAGGGCGGGGTCTATTATTTCAATACGACGGAATCCGACGAAGCCATCGCCACGGCGCTGAGTGTCTTTCCATATGGATTGCGAATCATAAATTTCGTAGTCGTGGGTGACACGCCTATTTTTTTTGATAAGCAGAGGTGGATGGGCATCTTGAGCAATTATCGGATTGATGGGCGAAGAATATTCGATCCAATGAATCCACGGATCCCCGCGGTCCTCGCGGCGTATGGAGCGCTCGCCGACACCCTGAACGCACCCCCGCGATTTTTTGGGTTGGAAACTTCGGACTCCATGCGAGGGCGCCTGGGAAGGCAGCGGCTGATCACCGACGACAACATGGGAAGAGAGTGGGACACGAATGTCCAGCTGCCTTGGCGGTGAGAAGGGGAAGCCTGAACAGCCGCATGTACCAGCCCGTGCAGCCCGTTCCACGGTCCAGCCGCACCATTCAGCCTTCGTAGCCTGCTCTTGCTTCTACGCTCTCGCGCGGCCCGCTTGAGTTCGTTCGCGGCGAAAATCGGGTGCGCTGACTTCCACACTCCTGCACATCTCGTACAGTCTCGAGCGCATTCGGCTTCCAATCCGCTGCTCTAGAGAATCTTCGCGGATGGCTGGCATCAATTTGCCGTTGGGCAGCCGCGTCGCCTCTCCTTCCGATTGCGCATTATCCAGGTAATTGGTCGTGATGATCGTTGTTCGATTCTCGTTGTAACGAGCGTTCAAAACAATTCCCACGATGTCTCTTACCCAATCCGATGGTTTGCTGGCACCTAGATCATCCAACACCAGAATTTCGACCGTGCGGACCGGCTCAAGGATTCCCATTTCTGTCGATTCGCTCGCCGGATTGTAGCTCGCCTGAATCTCCTTGAGCAGTTCCCGGTAATCGCAGAAGAGTCCCGCATGTCCACGGCGGATCAATTCCTTTAACGCCGCCACACCCAAGTGCGTCTTTCCCACACCGGATGGACCAATCAGCAACAACCCTTTTTCCGTCGCGGGGTAATCGCGAACAAATGCCTGTACCAGCAGCTTCGCCTGCTTTAAGGATTGTTCGTGTTGCGTAGTCCAGGTTTTTCCGTCCGCCAAGTCGGTGGAGTAGCTCTCGAAATCGCAGTGCTCGTAGCGCTTCGGAATCCTCGCGCGCTCCATCACCTTTTCGGCGCGCTCTTCCATGCCGCATTCGCAGGCTACGGCCACTTGGCCCGCGGTGCTGTCGGTCCGTTTCACCAGTTTCCAGCCTGTTCCCCTGCACAGTGAGCAATCTTCTCTGGCCATTTTTTCCTTAGACTTCACAGC